>NZ_CP036265.1:4223822-4536670 GCF_007743815.1 Alienimonas californiensis | reverse complement strand
TCGTCCACAAAGCGGAAGGCGTTGATGCCCCGGGTGTTCAGGGCGTCTTCCAGCGAGAGCGACCCGTCCTTGTTCCGCCCGACGTCCTTCCACGCCGCGGCGGGGTTCGGCCCGCGACGCACGACCCGCTCGGTGCCGGACAGGGTCCGGCCGCGTTCGATCAGGTCGCGGTGGTCGGTGGTGTTGGCGAGGATGAGGAACTCCAAGTTCCCCAGCGTGGTGGCAGCCCGGCGGAGGCGCTCCACCTTCTCCGGGTCGGCGCCCGGCACGATCAGCTCGATCCGGTCCTGACCGACGCGGCGGACGGTGACTTCCTCGGTGCCGGAGGGGTTAATGCGCTTGCCAATGGCCCCGACCATCCGGTCCATGATCTCCGGGGTGATCTCCTTGCGATCCGGGCCTTCCGGGCCGAGCTTCTCCTGGTCGACCTGGAACACCATGTTCGTGCCGCCGGCGAGGTCGATGCCGAGCTTCAGGCTGCTGCGGACGCCGTCCATGAAGGTCAGCCCGGCCGCCTGAGCCGCGAAGCCGTTGTAGATGAACGGCGTGAGCCCCAGCGCGGCGAGGAATAGCACGAGGCCGAGCCGCATCGGCACGTCCTTCATCCGCCAGCTCCGGCCGAGCAGGTAGCTGATCAGAAACGGGATGATGAAGACGCAGGCGACCGTCAGGATCGTGATCCACGCCGGCACGACGACCTGGTCGGCCTCGTTGCCCTTGTCCCCGTCCGTCTGGAACTCGCCCTCGTCATTGTCGGCGCCGAGGCCGACCTCCTCGACGGTCGCGGGATCGCCGTCGGCTCCCTCGTCCAGGCCGCCGTCGGTGGTGAACACCGTGCCGTCGGTGATCTCCGGCGTGGGGTCCGGCTGCGGCGGGGCCGCCAGATCTTCCTGAGCCGGGGCGGCGGTCGCCGCGAACAGGCACAGCAGGGCGGCGAGCGCGACCGGCACGAGACGATCGGCGGCGGGCGGCCGGACCGAACGGGAAATGCGCAAGGGGAGCAGCGGCGAAAGCGTCATGTCGGTTCGGTTCGGTCTCGTCCTGAGCCGCCCGCGGGCGGGGGATCGGTCCGCGGAACGCCGCGGGATCCCGTTTTGGCAGCGATGAACATCGGGGTGGGCCACGCCGCGACGTCGATCGGCACGTAACGAACGGCGCGGCCGGCGGGCGGGCCGCGCATGCTAGTTTTCCGGCTTCACCCGAACAACCCGCTCACGATTTCCCCGGTCGCGACGCCCGACTCAGGGGCGTATGGGGACGGCTGTCGGGTCGCCGGGGGGCGGATTCACGGCCGCAACGTTCGCCCCGCCGCCCCACTTTGCCAACTCGGCCGCGACAAAGGCCCTCGCCTCGCCCCGCACGATCGCCGCCCGCAGTTCGGCGAGCAGGCGGTGGTAGAACCGCAGGTTGTGGAGCGAGAGCAGAATCGGCGCCAGCATCTCCCCCGCGAGGAACAGGTGCCGCAGCGTGCCCCGGCTGAAACTCCCCGGCCCGCCCCGTTTGCACGCCGGGCAGTCGCAGGAGAGGTCGATCGGCGAATCGTCCCGGGCGTGGGCGGCGTTCTTGATCTTCAACGTGCCCGCGGAGGTGAACACGCTCCCGTTGCGGCCGTTGCGCGTCGGCATGACGCAGTCGAACAGGTCCACCCCCCGCATCACCGCGTGCAGCAGATCGGTCGGCGTGCCGACGCCCATCAGGTAGCGGGGTTTCTCGACGGGGAGGAACGGCGTGGTCGCCTCCAGCGTGCGATACATCTCTGACGGAGCTTCGCCGACGGAGAGCCCGCCGATGGCGTAGCCGGGGAACTCCAGCGGGAGCAGCCCGCGGGCGCTGCGTTCCCGCATCGCCGGGTCGACGCCGCCCTGCACGATCCCGAACAGCGCCTGCGGATCGCCCCCCGCCGTGCGGCGGTCCCGGGCGTCCCACTGATCGCGGCAGCGCTGCGCCCAGCGGGTGGTGCGGTCCACCGCCGCCTGCATCCGCTCCGGCTCACAAGGCAGCGGGGGGCATTCATCGAGGCACATCATCACGTCGGCGCCCAGTTGGGCCTGCACGTCGACGCTGTCCTCCGGCGTGAGGTCCATCTTCGCCCCGTCAATGTGGGAGGTGAACCGCACCCCCTCCTCCGTCATCGTCGCCAGCGCCGCGAGGCTGAAGACCTGGAACCCGCCGCTGTCGGTGAGGATCGGCCCGTCCCAGGCCATCATTCGGTGCAGCCCGCCGAGTTCAGCCACCACGTCGGCGCCCGGCCGCAGGGCGAGGTGATAGGTGTTCGCCAGAATCTGCGTGGAGCCGATTGCGGCCAGCTGTTCAGGCATCACCCCCTTCACCGACCCGGCAGTGCCGACCGGCATGAAGGCGGGCGTCGGCACGGCGCCGTGCGGCGTGCTCCACGTGCCGGCCCGGGCGGCGCCGTCGGTCGCGGCGAGATCGAATGCGAACGGATCAGACATCAAAACGCGTCGAGGTTCCCGCTGGCGGCCGCGTCCAGCATGCTCAAATATCGGAAAATGATACTGAAAATTAGGAAGATGATGAACCCGGCGACCAGCGACCAGACCAGCCACCCCACCGCCGCGGAAAGGACCGTGAGGCTGCGGCGGGCGTCGGCTTCGAGGTCCGGGCTGATCCGGTCCAGCATCTCCGGCACGCTGCCGGACGCCTCCGCGACGTCGACCATCGACAGGTATTGCGCCGGAAATAGATGGGTGGAGGCGAGAGCCTCGGTCAGTTCCCCGCCGGCGCTGATCTCCGCCCACACCTGCGGGGCGGCCGCGGCGTAGGCGCCGTTCTCCGTGGCGTTGAGGCTCGCGGTCAGCGAGTTCCGCACGTCCATGCCCGCGTTCTGCGTCAGGGCGAAGGCCCAGCTGAACCGGGCGAGGGCGAAGTTCTGCAGGCACCCCCCGATCACCGGGACTCGCAGCAACGCCGCGTCCACCGAGCGGCGCCACCGCAGCGATTGTTTGCCCAGTTGGTACAGCAACACGCCCCCGCCGACGAGCGCCCCCGCCGTGCCGAACCAGATCGCGGCGCCCGTCCCGCCGATCAGGCCGAGGCCGAGCGTATCCGTTTCGCCGTCGCCGATCTGGCCGAGCAGCCAGATCACGAAGCCGATCACCAGCACCGCGACCGCTAGCTGAAAAATCGGCCAAGCGATCTGAGCGAGAAACGCCTTCTTCAACCGGAGCAGGTTGTCGTAGTGGTCGGCGAGGCTGCGGAGCACCTCCGGAAGGTGGCCGGTGCCCTCGGCGATCTGTACCAGTTCGAGGAACAGGCGGGGAAAGGCCCCCTCCGTGCCGGCGAAGGCGACGTGCAGCTCCTCGCCCCGCTTCACCCCGGACGTCACCTCGGCGAGCCGCTTCGAGAGGCGGTGATCCCCCGACTTCGATCCCGCCACTGACAGGGCCTTCGTCAGCGTGACGCCGCTGTCCAGCAACGTCGCCAGCGAACGGCACAGCCGGGCGAGCGTGGCGAGCGGGAGTCGGCGCGAGAACATCGGTCGCATGGTAACGCCGCCGGGCCCACAATCCGCCCATGACCGCCGAGAACGCCGCCGCTTCGCCCCCGCTCGACTTCCTCCAATTGGCCGGCAAGCCTGTGCTGGTTACGGGGGTCGCGAACAAAAAGAGCGTCGGCTGGCACACGGCGAAACTGCTGGCGGACGCCGGGGCCGAGGTGAAGCTCGCCGTGCACACCGCGGAGCGCCGCGAGAAGGTGCGGAAGTTCTGCGGCGACATGACGGTCTTCGTCTGCGACGTGGCCGATCAGGACTCGATCGACCAACTGGCGACGGACCTCGCCGACGATCTGCGGGCGACCCCGCTGGCCGGGCTGGTGCACAGCGTGGCCTTCGCGGACTACTCCGCCGGCTGGCTGCCCTTCCACGAGACCCCCCGGGCGGCGTTCCTGCAGGCCGTGGATATTTCCTGCTTCTCGCTGACGGCCCTGTCGAACGCCCTGTCGGACCGGCTGGACCCGGAGAGCGGCAGTGTGGTGACGATCAGCATCTCGACCACCCGCATGGCCGCCGAGAACTACGGCTACATGGCCCCGGTGAAGGCGGCGCTGGACTCCTCCGTCTGCTTCCTCGCCAAGAGTTTTTCACGGTTCTCGAAGGTGCGGTTCAACGCGGTCGGGCCGGGCCTGTTGAAGACGCAAAGCTCCGCCGGCATTCCCGGCTACCTCGACAGCTACCTGTTCGCCGAACGGGCCACGCTGCGGCGTGAGGCCGTGACGACGCCGGAGGTGGCGAACGGGGTCGCGTTCCTGCTCAGTCCCCGCTCCAGCGGGATCAACGCCCAGCACCTGACGATCGACGCCGGCATGGGCGTGAACTACTTCGACGCGGACCTCGTGCGCGACGCGGTCTCGTAGGGTCCGCTGTGCGGACCGTTCCTCAGAGAGCCGGATCGTTTCAAACGGTCCGCAGAGCGGACCCTACGTCACCACCCAAGGCTCATGTTCGTTTCGATCGCCCGCTGGGCCTCGTGCAGGTCGGTGCCGGTGTCCAGCATGTAGAGCCGGATCGCGTGCAGCTTGTCGCCGGCGGCGCGGGCGAGGCACTCGCGGGCGTTGGTGTCCGGGGCCGCGGCGCCGCGGATGCCCAGCAGACCCTTGGAGATGACCCACACGTCGCGCGGGCGGCGGGCGACCCGCAGCACGTCCTCTTCCGGGTAGTGCTCCCGGGCGACTTCGCGGGCGGCTTCCTCGGTGTCCGCCTCAGAAATCATAATGTGCGCGGAGGTCTCGATTTCGTACAGAGCCATCGGATCACCGGCGGGGAAAGGCGGGGCTTGGGAAGAATGTACCCCCGGCGGGCACCCCGCCCAAGTCGGAGAGCGGCCGTTCTGCTTATCTCGGCTCGGAGTCGGCCGTTTCTTCGGCGCTGCTGCGCCGGACGTACAGCGGCACGAGTGCGAAGGGATCGTCCCGCAGCCCGGCCCGCCAACGCTCCAAACCGACGGTCAGCGTGGTGCGGGCGTCCGCGGCCCCGCCCGGGTCCTGCCCCACGCGGAGCAGTTCGCCCGGCCCCTCCACCGACGAAACCAGCCGCGGCCCGTCCGCGATCGGCAGTTCGCCAAGGCCGGCGGTCGAAACCTCCGTCAGATAGAAGTCGCCCCGCAGGGCGTCGCTGACGATCCGCAACCGCGTCCCCGGCGGATCGCGCCGCTGCACGAGGCGTTCCAGGGCGAGGTGCGAGGGTACCCCCACCGCGTCGCAGCCGGCGGCGAAGGCCAGTGTTTTCGCGAAGGTGACGGCCAACCGCAGCCCGGTGAAACTGCCGGGGCCGAGGGTCACGCAGACCAACCCCACGTCCGCCAGCCGCAGGCCATGCCGTTCGCAGAGGGCGACCGCCTCCGGGATCAGCACCCGCCCGTTCCGCCGGCCGCGGGAGTCGAGCGGGGCTAACTTCGGTTCGGTCCCGGGAACGGCGAGGCAGAGCGACGTCGTCCGCCCGGCGGCGTCCACGGCGAGCGTGATGGGATCGCTCATCGCCGGTTCCGCGTGTGGGTCACCTTGGCCGACCGGCCGCTGCCCTTGGCCCGGCGGGGGACGAAGACCTTCGGCTTGCTCTCCTCCTTCGGCGGGCCGGGCCACTGCTTGCCGCTCATCTCGGCGAGGAACCGGCTCGGGTGGCAGGGCTTCGTCCGGCCGCGGGCGCGGCGGCCGAGGCAGTAGGAAAGCGTGAGGTAGTCCCGCGCCCGGGTCAGGCCGACGTAGCACAGCCGGCGCTCCTCCTCCATCGCCGCCCGCGTGCCCAGTTCCACGCTCCGCTTGTGGGGCAACACGCCCTCCTCCAGGCCGACGAGGTACACCCGCGGGAACTCCAGCCCCTTGGCGGAGTGCAGCGTCATCAACACGACCGCCTTGCCGGGGCCCTCCTCTTTCTTGTCCTCCACCTCCCGCTCGCCGAGCGTGGTCTCCTGCAGATAGCCGGCCAGCGTCGGCGTCTTCGCCTCAGCGTAGTAAGACCGGATCGAATCCAGGACCGCTTCGACGCCGCCGCTGCGGGCGATCCGTTCCTGCGGGTTGTCGTAGCGGCGGTCGATCTCGGATTCGTAGTCGACCCGCTCCAGCAGGCTGGCGGCGACGCCGGAGAGGTCGCGGGACGTGGCCGCCTTCCGGCGAAACTCCGCCAGCAGCGAGCGGAACCCCCGCAGAGCCGTCGCCGTCTTCGGATTGATCTCGCCGCGGCCGATGCGGGCCTCGGCGGCGTCCCAGAAGGAGGCGCCGGTCCGGACGGCTTCGTCCAGCGTGTCCTTGACCGTCGTCTGCCCGATGCCCCGAGGCGGGACGTTCACGATCCGCAGCAGCGCCCGGTCGTCCCGCTCGGACTCCACCGCCCGCAGGAGGGAGAGGACGTCCTTCACCTCTTTCCGGTCGAAAAAGCTCTGCCCGCCGACGACTTCGTACGGGATCTGCCGCTTGCGGAGGTGTTCTTCGAACGGCCGCGTCTGGTCGGCGGTGCGGTGCAGGATGGCGACGTCGCCCGGGTTCACGCCCCGCTGCTTGGTGAGGAAGTCGATCTCCAGGACGGTCTGCTCCGCTTCGACGTCCGCGTCCTGGTAGGGCGTGACCTTCACCGGGTTCGTCACCCGCCGGGCCGGGGTGAGCGTCTTTTTGTGCCGGTCCTTGTTGAACGTGACGAGGCGGTTGGACCACTCGATCACCGGGGCGGCGCAGCGGTAGTTCTCCTCCAGCCGAATCACCTTCGCCCCGGGAAAGTGCGAGGCGAAGTGCAGGATGTGCTCCACGTCCGCGCCGCGCCAGCCGTAGATCGACTGATCGTCGTCGCCCACCACGCAGAGGTTGCGGTGCCCGTCGACGAGGGCCTTCAGCACGCCGAACTGGACGCCGTTTGTGTCCTGATACTCGTCCACCTGGACGAAATCGAAGCGGCCGGCGTGGTACGCCAGCCGATCGGGCCGTTCTCGGAACAGGCGGAGGACGAGGAGAAGTAGATCGTCGAAGTCGACCCCGCCCTCGGCCCGCAGTTTGTCGGCGTATTTGCGGTAGGCGAGGGCCGCGAGGAAGTCGCGGTCGTCCTCCACTGCCCCGACGGCCTCCGCCGGCGAGAGGCCGGCCGTTTTCCATTTGCTGATCCGGGCCAGCAGATCGCCCGGCTTCAGGGCTCCGTCGGCCAGCTTCACCTCCCGGAGCACCCCGCGGGCGGCGCTTTCCTGATCGCCGCGGTCGAAGATGGCGAACCGCTCCGGCAGACCGACGTGGGCCGTCTCCTGTCGCAGAATCCGCAGGCAGAGCGCGTGAAAGGTGCTGATGACCGGCGTCGCCTCGCCCCGCCGCCGCTTGCGGCCGGGGTGCAGGATCGCGGCGGCCCGCTCCCGCATCTCCTTCGCTGCCTTGTTCGTGAAGGTGACCGACAGCGTGCGATCCGCCGACGTGCCGCCGCGGACCAACTCCGCGAGGCGGTGCGTGATCACCCGCGTCTTGCCGGTGCCCGCCCCGGCGAGCACCAGCAGCGGCCCCTCCCGGTGTCGCACGGCCTCGCGCTGCGGGGGATTCAGTCCGTCGAGGCTCAAGCGGTACGGTCCGGGGTTCTAGGCGAGCGGTGGGCGTGAGCCCTCCGTGTCTTCGGAAGCGAGCGAGCACACGGAGGGCTCACGCCCACCGCTCGCCGACAGAGCCCATCCTACCGGGAGCAGTAGTCGATCAACCGCGCGACTTCGCCGCGGAGGTCGGGGCGGCTGACGATGCGGTCGACGAAGCCGTGTTCCAGCAGGAACTCGCTCGTCTGGAAGCCGTCCGGCAACTTCTGTTTGACAGTCGCTTCCACGACCCGCGGGCCGGCGAAACCGATCAGGGCCTTCGGTTCGGCCAGCACCACGTCGCCGAGGCTGGCGAAACTGGCGGCGACGCCGCCCATCGTCGGGTTGGTCAGTACAGACAGGAACAGCCCGCCGGCCTCGTGGAAGCGGGCGAGGGCGGCGCAGGTCTTGCCCATCTGCATCAGGCTGAAGATGCCCTCGTGCATGCGGGCCCCGCCGCCGGAGCCGCTGACGATCGCCAGCGGGAGCTTTTGTTCGGTCGCCCGTTCGATGGCCCGCGTCAGCTTTTCGCCGACGACCGAACCCATCGAGCCCATGATGAAGGCCGAATCGGTGATCGCCAGCGCCAGCGGACGACCGCGGAGGTAGCCGCGGCCGGAGACGCAGGCCTCCGGCATGCCGGTCCGCTTCTGCTCGGCGACGAGCCGCTCCGCGTACGGTTTGCGGTCGGAGAAACCGAGCGGATCGACGGGCCGCAGGTTCTCGTCCCACTCCTCGAAGCTGTCGGCGTCGAGCAGGTGGGCGATGCGGTCGCGGGCGGAGATGTAGAAGTGGTGATCGCACTCCGGGCACAGGCCCTGGCGTTCGTCGACCAGCTTGCGGAATACCGTCTGCCCGCAACCGGGGCAGCGGACCCACACGCCCTCCGGCACGCCGCGCTTTTTGGGCGGGTCGTTCCCGTTGCGCTGGGCGCCGGCGCCGTGCGGGGGCACGGGATCCGTGGGGGGGCGGTCTTCAGTCATCAGGATTCGGTCGTCGCCCCGTCTTTGGCCAGTGGCGCCCCCGCGCGATCGGAGACGGAGGCCACGTCTTCGCTGCTGAGGCTCGACACGGCCGCCTCCTCCCGCACGGTGCCTTCGGTACTGACGACCGTCACGCTCCCGCAGCGCCGGGGCTGCCCAAGCGGGCCGTCAAACTCGACCTCTTCGCCCAGCACGACGCTTTCGATCAGCGTGGCGAGGGGGTCGGCCGCGACGATGCCGAACGCCCGCCCTTTTTTCAACGGTTTCGCCAACGCCCGACGCACCCGTTCCAAGGCTTCGCCGACGCTCTCCCCGTCCGGCGGGCAGACGCTTTCCGGCTCGTCGTGCCACCGGCGGGCCAGCTTGGGATACCGGCGCCGCACGTCCTCGACGGTCAGGCCCTCCCACAAACCCTGATCGAGATTGCAGAGGTCCTCCGTCACTTTGACCGGCAGGTCGAGGCGCTCGCCGAGTTGCTCAGCCGTCGCGGCGACGTTCCCCCCCGCCCCGCGAAGCAGGTAGGAGAGGTGCAGTCCGCGGAGCGCGTCGACCAGTTCGACGTTCTGCGCCTCGCCGGCCGCGTTGAGGGGCAGGTCAAGCCGACCGGCGATGCGGCTTTGCGCGTCGTAGTCGGTGCACCCGGGGCGAATGACGGCGACCTCGGTCATCGCGTCGCCCCGGCTGCGGTTTTGGCGAGATCCTGCACGGCGGAGGCGTAGTCCTCGCGGCCGAACACGCTGGAACCGCACACAAAGTAGGACGCCCCCGCGGCGGACGCCGCGGCAATCGTGTCTCCCGCGACGCCCCCGTCCACGCCGACGATCGCGTCCGGCGCCTGGGCGGCCGTCGCGGCGATCTTTTCGTTGGAGCCGGGCAGGTAGCTCTGCCCGCCGAAGCCGGGGTTCACGCTCATCACGAGGCAGAGGTCGAACCGCCCCTCGATCTCCGCCAACCGTTCGACCGGCGTCTCAGGGTTCAGACAGACCCCGGCCGCAACGCCGGCGTCGCGAATGCGATCCAGCAGTTCGGGAGAGAAATCGTCCGCCTCCACGTGCACCGTGACGAGGTCGCAGCCGGCCTTGAGGTACTCATCGAGATACCGGCCCGGCGCGCTGACCATCAGGTGGGCGTCGAAGACCGCGTCGGTGCGCTCGCGCAGGTCGGCGATCACCATCGCCCCGTAAGAGAGGTTCGGCACGAAATGGCCGTCCATCACGTCCCAGTGCAGGGCCTTCGCCCCGGCGGCGTCCAGCAGGTCGACCTCGTCCGCCAGCCGGGCGAAGTCGCATTTCAACATGGAGGGGGCGATCACGGGAGCGTTCTCCCGCAGCACGCCCAACGCTCGTTCTCGCCGTGTCATTCTGCTCTGCTCGAGGAGAAACGAATAACGCCGAGGCCCCACGGGGCCTCGGCGTTACCAAAGTTCTGGATCAGAGCGAGGCGATCTTGGCGATGATGTCGGCGGTCCGGTTGGAGTAGCCGAACTCGTTGTCGTACCAGCCCATGATCTTCACCATCGACGGGCCGATGGCGAGGGTGAACTCGCCGTCGAAGATGCAGGAATGCGGGTCGCCGACGATGTCCGAGGAGACGATCGGGTCTTCGGTGTAGGCCATGATGCCCTTCAGCGAGCCTTCGCTGGCAGCCTTCATCGCGGCGTTGATGTCGTCGGCGGAGGCCGTCTTCTTCAGCGTGGCGGTCAGGTCGGTGACGCTGCCGCAGGGCACCGGCACCCGCAGGGCGAAGCCGGTCAGCTTGCCGTTGACGGAGGGAATAACCTGTCCGACGGCCTTCGCGGCGCCGGTGGTCGTCGGGATGATATTGAGGGCGGCGGCCCGGGCGCGGTGCAGGTCCTTGTGGATCTGGTCCGCGACGTTCTGGTCGTTGGTGTAGGCGTGAATGGTCGTCATCAGCCCGTACTCCAGGCCGAACTCTTCCTCCAGCACCTTCACCATCGGGGCCAGGCAGTTCGTGGTGCAGCTCGCGTTGGAGATGCACTTGTCGCCGGCTTCGAGCTGGTCGTCGTTGACGCCCATCACGATCGTGCGGTCGATATTGTCCTTAGCCGGCTGGCTCAGCACGACCTTCTTGGCGCCGGCGTCGAGGTGGCTGTCGTAGCCAGGCTTCGACTCGGTCTTCCTGTTGGCGAAGATGCCGGTGGACTCGAGCGCGACCTCGCAGCCGACCTTGTCCCACGGCAGGTCGGCGGGGTTACGCTCGCTGAAGACCGGGATCTTCTTGCCGTTGACGATCAGGCCCTCGGCGTCGGATTCGACCGTGCCGGGGAACCGGCCGTGCACGCTGTCGTACTTCAGCAGGATCGCCAACGCGTGATTGTCGGCGAGGTCGTTGATCCCGACGATCTCGAATTCTTCCGGCCGGGCGGCCATCGCCCGGAAGGAGATGCGACCGATCCGTCCGAACCCGTTGATGCCGACTTTAACCGCCACGAAACGTCTCGCTTTAGAAGTATTGAACTGTAGTTGATGTGCGTCGGGGAGCCCGGAACGCGGGCGCAGAGTCTCCGCCGACGGCGGGCGAATCGTACGGGCGGGGCGCCGGTCTCACAACCGAGCGGTCCGGCCGCACCCCGCCGCGGGCGGCGACGGAGGCGGGGAACGTGAAGGGTTGATGAAGCCGGTCGGCGAACCGTTCGCGGGCTGGCGTCCGGTCGGCCCGGTCGCACAATCTCCGCCATGTCCATCCGCACTGCTTTCGCCGCGGCCGTGCTCGCCGCGCCCGCCCTCGCCCTCGCCCACCCCCCCGGGGAGCACGGCGCCCACCTGCACGTCGACGACCTGCCCCGCCCGAAGGAGCAAGCCGCCGAAATCACGCACCGCCCGACGGCGATGCCGGATCGCGTGGTGCTCACCTGGGTTCACGACCCGGCCACCACGCAGGCCGTCACCTGGCGGACCGACGCCGACGTCGACGAGGCCTTCGCGCAGTTCACGTTGGCGACCCGCGGTCCGCAGTTCGTCGATCGTGAGGACCGCATGAAAGCGAACCCGGATCTCGTCTCCGTCGTGTCGGCCGAGACGACGACGTACCGGACCGAACTGTCCGAGGCGAACTACCACACCGCGGAGCTCACCAGCCTGACCCCCGCCACGAAGTACGTCTACCGGGTGGGCGACGGCACGAACTGGAGCGAGTGGAGCCATTTCACGACCGCCGCCGCGACGCCGGAGCCATTCTCCTTCATCTACGTCGGCGACGCCCAGAACGACGTGTTCAGCCTGTGGAGCCGGGTGATTCGGCAGGCCTTTGTCGACGAGCCGAAAGCGGCCTTCACGCTGCACGCCGGCGACCTCATCGACAAGGCCGAGGCCGACGACGAATGGGGCGGCTGGTTCGACGCCGCCGGGTTCATCAACCGCGGCACCCCCGTGCTCGCCACCCCCGGCAACCACGAGTACTACACCGAGGACAAGTCCGTCAGCGACCACTGGCGGCCGACGTTCGCCTTCCCGGAAAACGGTCCGGACGTCCCCGGGCTGGAGGAGACCGTCTGGTACCTGGATTACCAGGGGGTGCGGTTCGTCAGCCTGAACTCCAACGAAAAGACGGAGGAACAGGTCCCCTGGCTGCGGGAAACGCTGGCGTCCAACCCCCACCGCTGGACGGTCGTGACGTTCCACCACCCGCTCTACAACTCGAAGGAGGGGCGGGACAATCCGGACCTGCGAAACGCCTGGCAGCCGCTCTTCGACGAGTTCGGCGTCGATCTGGTCCTGCAGGGGCACGACCACACCTACGCCCGCAGCAAGCTGGTCACCGCCGCCGACAACGCGATCGAGAAGAACGTCGCGGCCAGCGACGAGGCCGACGTCCGCAGCCAATCGGCGGCAGCCGCCCCGGAGGCCGCCGCGAAGATCGATCGGGACGTCCGGAACGTCCCCGAGGGCGCGACCCGCGTCTCGGAGGCCGGCACGGTGTACGTCGTCAGCGTCAGCGGGCCGAAGATGTATGATCTGGGCGACCGCCCGCTGTTCCGCCGCACCGGCGCCGACACGCAGCTCTATCAGATCGTCCGCATCGAGGGGAACACCCTGCGGTACGACGCCTACACCGCGACCGGCGCCCTGTTCGACGGCTTCACGCTGACGAAGAACCCTGAGGGGCCGAACACGCTGATCGAAGACGCCGCCGACGACGTCGCCGTCCCGGTGAACGCCGGCAACCGGTAAGCCGTGAGCCCGGAGCGCAAGCTCCGGCCGTCGGCGCAGGAGCTTGCTCAACGCTGAACCCGCCGGGGGCTTCAGCGGTTCGCCCTATCCCCGTTCGCGTTTGGCCCGGGCCCGCTCGCTGTAGAGCTTCAGGGTCGCCCGCTCCCTGCGGGTGAGGCTCGATTCGCCGCTGGCGTGCAGCTTGGCGAGCACGGCGTCGGCCCGGCGTTCGAGGTCGTCCCCGTCGCCGTCATCCTCGGCCGCGTCGGGACGATGAATGCGGACCTTCGGGCCGGCGCCCACGGAGCGTTTCAAGCCGGAGAAGGTGAACCGCGGCAGCCGGCCGGTCACTCGGTCCAGGCCCCCCTCGAAGTTCCACTGCAGCTTGTAGTAGGCCCAGCCCAGCAGCAGGCCGCCGAAGTGGGCGCCGTGGGCGACGCCGTCGGCGGCGACCCGCCCCGCGCCGATGCGGCTCAGGACGGCGAAGGTCTCGATCACGCCGTAGACCGTGGCGATCAGCCACAGGGGGACCGTAATGAAGATGAGGCTGATCGGCCGGTGCGGGTCCCACAGGGCGGACAGCATGATCACGCCCATCACCGCGCCGCTGGCCCCCACGCAGGTGGCGGTCGCCGCGCCGGCCCCCGGGCTGAACGCGGGGATCAGTTCCAACGCCGAAAACACCAGCCCGCCGGACAGCAGCGCCGCCAGGTAGAACAGCACGAATTCCCGCGAGCCCACCCGCGATTCGACCGACTGCCCCAGTCCCCACAGCCAAAGCATGTTGAAGACGATGTGCAGCAGCTGGCCTTCGTCGTGCAGGAACCCGTAGGTGACCAGCCGCCAGACCTGTCCCAGCGCCAGGAAGGACGGATCAAGGCCGAACAGGCCGCGCAGCGGCGGCTCGCCGTAGATCTGCGGCGCCCGCTGGGTGAGGAGTTGCAGCACGAAGATCGCCGCACAGATGGCGATGATCGCCTTTACCGCGCGGTTGCCGCCGCCGAGAAACACCCGCCTCGACGGACTGCCCCAGGCGTAGTCGCGGTCCTCGAATCCCATCGGTGCGGCGCAGAAAGAAGGGGCGTCGGTCCGCCGTTCGAGGGACCCCCCGTCGGGGTCAGTCCCCGCTGGCGGTCCGCGGCGGGGCGGCGGTCGGCAGGCGGCCGGCGAGATCGACGTTCTCCGCCAACGCCGCCCGCAGCTCGTCGCTCGCATTCTTGACCGCCCGACGCAGGCGGTCCAGTTCGAGCAGCGCCTCGGCCCGTTCGAGTTCCTCGGCGGTCGCCGTGGCGATCAGACCGGCCCGGATCTCCGGGGCGTCGGAGATCTCCGGGGCGTTCGGATCGCCCAGCAGCGCCCGCTCCCGGATCGCAAGGGTGTCCTGGGCGTCGGTCAATTCCTGCTGCTGGCGGGTCAGGATGTTGTTCTGGCGGTTCGTCAGCAGTTCGCGGCGTTCCACCAGCCCGGTGTCCAGTTCGACGAAGCGGGCGGCCCGCGACGCCGGCACGTCCAGCCGCACCCGCCAGTCGCCGTTGCCGACCGGCCAGGTCTGCGGCTCGCCCGGCTGCACGGCGAAGGTCGGCGCCAACTGGGCCTGCCGCTCCGCGGCCTGCTGCACGAAGAAGGGGCCGACGTAAACGGTCTCGTCGCCGTTGCCGGTGGGGGCGAACAGGTGCACGATCGGACCGGAGCCGTCCGCCGAGGCGGTCAGGCCGTCCTGCGTGCCGATGTCGAGGGTCACGTTTCCCTGGGCGTCCGGAGCCGGGTTCGGGCTCGACAGCACCTGGCCGAAGCCGGCGTTGGCGGCCCGCAGATCGTTCCGCAGTGCCAGTTCACGGGAGCGAAGGGCGGGCAGGCCCTCCTCCGCCTGCGTCGCGGCTTCTTCCGCGGCCTTGGCGGCGGCGGTCCAGGAGGCCTGCGTATCGAGCGCCCGCACCGCAAGGTAGAAGGCGCCCAGCCCCCCGATCACCAGCAGACTGCTGCAGACGATGCGGAAGATCTTCACGGCGGCGAATTCCAGGACGGGGCGGACGCGGGCGACGGACGCGGGAGTGTACGCCGCGAGACGCGGCGCCAGACCGCCAAGGCTAAGTTGCGGCGCGCGCGGCGGTCAAACAGAATCGGCTGCGGAGGGGGGCTCCGTCGCCCCCGACCGCCGCGGATCGCCAGAACCGGCGCCGTCCGCCGCTCGCCCCCCGCACGACCGCCCCACCCGGCCCCGTACGCGCCCCGCCCGGCCCCGCAGGGTCGTCCGAATCCGCCCGGCTCCCCTCGCCGGCCCCCCCCGTCGGCTCTCACCGCCCCGTCCCGCGTTGCCTGCCCCGTTCACTCCGCCCGCCCCCCTGCCCCGGGCCGAGTTCCCGCCCGGGACCGAGGCCTGCGATCACTGCACCGGCCGGTGCTGCGGGTACTTCGCCCTGCCCATCGAAACGCCGGAGTCCCACCGCCAGTTCGACTTCATCCGGTGGTATCTGCTGCACGGGAACTGCTCAATCTTCGTTGAGGACGACGTCTGGTTCCTCACGGTTCACGGCAACTGCGAACACCTCCAGCCCGACTACCGCTGCGGCATCTACGAAACCCGCCCGGACATCTGCCAAGGGTACTCGAACGAGACCTGCGAATACGACGGCGACGGCCGGCACGATCGCCTGTTTGAGTGCGCCGAGCAGATCGCCGAGTACGCCGAGGCCGTGCTGCCGCCCCGCAAACGCCCCGCGAACCCGCCGGACCTGCTGCCGGTCCTGAACTGACCCGCCCCGAACACTCCAACGCGCGCCGCCTACCGGCGACGGCGAACCCGAAAACCTCCAGAGCGACCGCCGCCCTGTCCCGCGACCTGATCAAACCGCAGACCCTCCGCGGCTTCCGCGACTTCCTCCCCCCCGCCGCCGCGCTGCGGGAACGGGTGACGGACGTCGCGAAGGCCGTGTTCCATCGCTTCGGCATCGAGCCGATCGACACGCCGGCGCTGGAGTACGCAGAGATCCTGCTCGGCAAGGGCGGCGACGAAACGGACAAGCAGACCTTCCGCTTCACCGACCAGGGCGGCCGGGACGTGGCGATGCGGTTCGACCTAACGGTCCCCTTCGCCCGCTTCGCCGCCCAGCACGTCGGCACGCTCGGCACGCCGTTTCGGCGCTACCACATCGCCCCCGTCTGGCGGGGCGAACGGCCGCAGAAGGGCCGCTACCGCGAGTTCGTGCAGTGCGACTTCGACACGATCGGCACCACCGGCGTCGCCGCGGATGCGGAAACGGTCTGCGTGATCCACGAACTGCTCTCGACGATTTCCTCGCAGGTCCAACCTTCCTGCGGCGAGTTCACGATCCGCCTGAACCACCGCGGCGTGCTGAACGGGCTGCTGGACACGCTCGGTCTGCGGGAGCGGGCGACGGACGTGCTGCGGGCCCTCGACAAACTGCCGAAGGTCGGGGCGGACGCGGTGCGGACCGAACTGGTCGCCCTGCCGGACGCCTCCGAGGCGGCCGCCGATCGGCTGCTGGAGTTCGCGGGCCTCTCCGGCGACGCCGCCGAGACCTTCGCCGCCGCCCGCCCGCTGCTGGACGGCAGCGAGACGGGGCTGGCGGCACTGGACCGGTTGGCGACGGTCGTCCGGCTGGCGATCGCCGGCGGCTGCGAACCGACCCGGCTGGTTGCGGACCTCTCCATCGCCCGCGGCCTCGATTACTACACCGGGGTGATCTTCGAGACCTTCCTCACCGCCGACCCGAAGCTCGGGAGCGTGTGCAGCGGCGGGCGGTACGACGACCTCGCCGGGCTCTACACCAAGCAGTCCCTGCCCGGCGTGGGGGCGAGCCTCGGCGTGGACCGCCTGCTCGCCCACCTGGAGGAGCAGGCGGAGACCGGCGCCCGCCCCAACGACCCGTCCGCCGTTTTCATCCCTCTGCTGAGCGAAGACCGCCTGCCGGACGTGTTCGCCCTGGCGAAAGATCTGCGGGCGAGCGGCTTCCGCGTGACCGTCGCCCCGGAGCCGCGAGGGCTCGGCAAGCACCTGAAATGGGTGACCGGCCGGGGCTTCGGCACGGCGGCGATTGTCGGTGACGAGGAAGCCGCCGCGGGAACCGTCGCCTTCAAAGACCTCGCCGGCCGCGAACAGTGGACCGTGACCCGCGCCGAGGCGGTCGATCGCCTTGTCGAATGGCGCAAAACCCGGACCTAGCCCGCCCTTCCCTCGAACCAGACCGTCGGCGTGGCGATTCGCTCCAACCACTACGACGCCGCGTTTGAGCAGTACCTCCGCAGCCTGCGTGTGCCTTACGTCGCGGTGGACGAGCAGCGGCGGGCGTTGGCGGCGGACGCCTCGCTGAAGTCGTTCGACTTCATCGTCGCCCGGCCGGCCGGGGAGGCCGGCGACGCCCCGCGAGGTTCGTGGCTGGTGGACGTGAAGGGCCGCCGCTTTCCCACCGGCGGCCCGGGCGGCGGGCGCTGGGAGAACTGGGTGACCGCCGAGGACGTGGAGTGCCTGCTGAAGTGGGAAACCGTGTTCGGCGGCGGCAGTCGGGCCGTGCTGGCCTTCGCCTACGATCTCGCCACTGGCGAGACGGCCGGCTGTGAGGACCCATTCGAGTGGGGCGGGCGGCGATACGCCTTCTTCGCCGTCACCGCGGCCGATTACGCCACCGCGATGACCTGTCGCAGCGAAAGCTGGGCGACGGTGAACCTGCCCCGGGCCGATTTCGCCCGCCTGCGGGTGCCGTTCGCCGAGTTGCTGTAAGATCGTCTCGCCCCGTCCGAACCCGACGCGTTCATGCTCGCTCTGCTTCCGCCGCTCGCACAGGCTGCCGGCCGCAACATGATTCTCGAAGGGCTGGTCGTCTGCGTGATGATCGGCGCCGCCCTGTTTACGGTGGGCCGTGCCAGTCGTCGGGGGTGACGGACCGGCCGTCGCGGTGACGGGCGTGGGCTTCGGCGTGGCGAAGTCCGTCGACCCCTGGCGCAATCTGCTGGCTGGGCGGTCGGACCTGCGGACCGTCGATCTCCCCCCGCTGAACCGCCCCGCGGCGGGGGCTTCGCCGCGGTTCGTCGACCCCGCGCTGGCCGGTTCGTCGGCGATGATGGCGGCGGCGGTGGCCCATGCCGTGGCCGACGCCGGGCTGGGCGGTCCGTGCGACGAGGCCGGGCGACGGCTCGCCGACCCCCGCTGCGGGTGGGCGCTGGGCGCGAGTAAGTCCGACGCGGCCGACTGGCGCTCCCCCGCCGGCGGCCCCGGTTGGCCGTGGCTGGGGGCGAACGGCCGCGGCGTGCCGGACGACTGGCAGGCGACCGGCCCCCGCCTGACCCCGGTCGCGGCCTGCGCGACCGGCGTCGTTGCGGTGATCCGCGGGGCGGAGATGATCCGGCAGGGCGTCTGCGACCGGGTGATCTGCGGCGCCGCGGACGCGTCGCTGCATCCGCTGATTCTCGCCAGCTTCGCCCGGTTGGGGGTGCTGACCGACCCCGGCGACGACCCGGCCGGCTGCATGCGACCGTTCGACGAGGATCGCAGCGGGTTCGCGATCGGCGAGGGCGCCGCGGCGTTTCTGCTGGAACGGGCCGACCTCGCCCGGCCCGGAACGATCTACGCCACCGTCACCGGCACGGGGCTGGCCTCCGCGGCGGTGAAGCTAACGGACGTCGACGCCACCGGCGATCCGGTCCGTCGCGTGCTGCACGACTGCACCGCAGGCGTCCGGCCGGACCTGCTCGGTCTGCACGGGACCGCGACCCGGGCCAACGACCCCGCGGAGGCCGCCGGCGTGCGGGCGGCGTTCGCCGACGGCGCCGCGGTCCCCGCCTTCGCCAGCAAGGGGGCGACGGGCCATCTGCTCGGGGCGGCGGGGGCCGTCGAACTGGCCTTTACCCTGCTCGCCCTGCGGGACGGCGTGGTCCCGCCGACCCTCAACCTGAGCCGGCAGGACCCGGCGTGCGGGTTGAACCTCTCCCCGACGGCCCGGCCGGCGCCGCTGGAGACGGCGGCGAAGGTGTCGCTGGGCTTCGGGGGCACGGTGGCCGCGGTCGCCCTCCGCCGCGGCGACCGGGTGCCGTCGACCGGCGACGCCGCCCGGTAACTCCGTGTTCAGCGGCCGGAGGAGCTGCCGGAGATCCGCCGCTTCGCCCGGGCCGCGAGGCGGGCCGCGGAGTCGTTCGGGCTGCTCCAGATCGTGCGAACCTCCTCCGAGCAGGCGAAGTAGGCGTCCATGACCTCCGCGTCCCACTGGGTGCCGCGGCCCTCGCGGAAGATTTTTTCGATCCGCTCCACCGGCATGCCGTCACGGTAGGGGCGATCGCTGCCCATCGCGTCGTAGGCGTCGGCGACCGCCATGATCCGGGCCATCTCCGGGATATCCGTCCCGGCAAGCTGGTCCGGGTAGCCGGTGCCGTCGTAGTTCTCGTGGTGGCTGCGGACGCCGGGGAGGATCTCGCTGAGGCCGGAGATGCCCACCAGGATGTCATAGCCGATCACCGGATGCCGCTTGATCTGGTCGAACTCCTGGTCGGTCAGCTTGCCCGGTTTGCGGAGCACGCCGTCGTCGATGCCGACCTTGCCGATGTCGTGCAGCAGGCCGGAGAGGTAGATGTTGTCCAGCTCCGCCGGTTTGAGGCCGAGTTGCCGCGCCAGCCGATGCGCGACGACGGCGACGCGTTCGCTGTGGCCGCGGGTGTAGCGGTCGCGGGCGTCGAGGGTCTGCACCAGGCCGAGCACGAACTCCAACATCATCTGTTCCTTCTCGCGGAACAGCCCCTGGTTGCGGAGGTGCGTGGCGAGGACCGTGGCGACGACCTGCAACAGGCTGCCCTCCACCGAACCGAGTTCCTCCCCGTCCAACCCGTTCCCGCAGGCGATCCAGCCGTAGTGCGTGGAACCCTGTCGCACCGGGGCGAACGCGACGGACGCGGCGCCCCGCAACGTGCAGGCAGGGCCGTTCAGCACCAGCGGGCGGGTCCAGTCGTGGTTCTCCGCGGCCCGGGTGATCCGATCGACGCGCACGTCGTTGAACAGCGGCAGGCCGTCGGAAAGCAGTCCGGCGTCCTCCCCTTCCAGCAGGATCGCGGCCGCGTCGACGCCGGTGGAGGAACGCGTCTGCGTGACGCATTCCCGGGCGAACGCGGCGGGATCGCGGGTGATCTGCATCAGCCCCGTCAGGCGGTGATACAGGGCGAGTTCCTCGTAGCAGCGGCTGAGCTGCTCGGTGAGGTCCTCCAGACTCGCCTGCTGCCCGTCCGCCCGGCGCTGGGCGGCGACCTGGGCTCCGCTGAGGGCCAGCAGCCGCGCGACCGCATCCGCGGGTTCGCCGGCGACGCCCCCGGCGATCGGCAGCAGGCCCGCGGCGGCGGCGTCCGGCCCGGCTTCGGGTAGGGGCAGATTCACGCCTAGCACGCCCGGGGCGACCTCGCGGACGGCCAGGGCGTGCGGGACGCCGGGGTCCGTCAGGTGCAGCGCCAGGTTCAGGCCCGTCCGTCCGGCGTGGGCGGAGAGGGCGGCCGGCACGTCTAGGGCGTGGGGCTGCCGCTGACGAAGACGGGGCGGAGCAGGATCGAGAACCGGCATGGAAACCACCGAGAACCGGCAGGGGAAGAGAACCCTTCACCGTTCCATGCGATGAGAGGTTGGGCCGGGTCCGTTCGGTCCCGAAACCGCGATTGTGAGGCGCCGCCCGCCGATCCTGCGGGTTGACTCGGCGGACGGATCGCGGCGCCGAAATCGTGGTCTGCGAGGCGTTTCAGCCTTCAGTCGGGCCCTGCCGCAGCCGAGCCGCCGCCCGCGTGAGGGTGCGGCGCTCGGCGGCGGTCAGTGCCCGCTCGCCCTGGGCGGAGATCTTGCGGAGCAGGCGGTCGACCTCCAATTCCTCCCGCGCACGCTCCTCCCGCTCCCGTGCCCGGCGGGCCGCTTCCCGCTGACGGCGCCAGCGGGCGAGGGTCCCGGACGGCGGGACGCCGGCGGCCCGGTCGTCCTCGTCGACGTCCGTGGCGGCGGCGGGTTCGTCGCCGTTGCCGCCCGCCCGCTCCAGGCTGGTGTAGCCGGCGGAGAAATCGTAGCCGAGAAACGTCTCGTCCGACTGCGGTCGCGGGGCCGGGCGGGGACGTGGCCGACGTTCCCGGGCCGCCAACATCACCGCGGCGGCGGCCACGGCGACCCAGGCGGAGCCGATCGCCAGCGCCAGAAAGAGCCAGAGGGCTCCGATCAGATGCGTCAGCCCCGCCGCCGCCACGCCGGCGGCGTACGGCCCGGACCGCAGGGCCCACATGTCGCGGACGGCCCGCCCCGCGGCCAGCGGCCAGGCCGGCAACAGGTTAGCCCCGGCGACCGCCGCCGCGGCGATCAGCAGCGCTCCCGCCTGAGACGGGATCGGGCTCAGCACGATCGTCGCCCCCGCGGCCTGCGCCGCTCCCCAGATCGTCGCGCACAACGCGGTGCCGGTCGCCGGCACGAGCAGGTGCACCCAGGGGGGGCGCGGCGGAACGTCGTCCTCCCCCTCCAGTCCGCCCAGCGGCCAGAGCAGCAGGTCCGTCACGGGCGCCCCCAGCCGGGCGGCGACCGCACAGCGCACGACTTCCGTCACGGCCGCGGCCAGCACCAGTCCCGTGAGCGCCCACGCCCCGAGCGCCAGATCCCCCGTGCGGGCCGCCGCGGCGATTCCCACCAGCGGAATCAGAGCGGAAATGCGAACCGTCGTCCCCCCCCACCGACCGGCAGGGATCGACCAGCGGAGCAAACCGTCGCGCAACCCCATGGGCGGGCCGCTTGCGAGAGAGAAGGGGGAACCGACCGTCAGCTTACGCGGCGGGCGGGGGCCGCTCAAAGGGTCTCCCCGGATCGCCTGACCGGACGGGGGATCAAACCACGTCGGGACGGGGCTTCGCCGAGGTGGAACGGGGCGTTCGGCCGCCGGTACGATCGGCGCGTCGCCCTCACGCCCCGGTCGCGCATGTTCCGCCCCCTCCGTCCGTCCCGTCTCGTTCCCGCCGTCGCACTGGCGGCCCTCCTCGCCGGCGTCGCGTCGGCGCAGGAGCCGGCGCTCGAACCGCCCCGCGTGCTGTTCGAGTCCGCCGGCGGAGAACGGATCGTTCAGGACTTCACGCAGGTCTTGGACCTCGCCGGCCCCGACGGCGCCTCGCAAAAAGAGGGGCTGCTCAACCTGTTGGAGGGCTTCCTCGTCGGTGTCGACCCGAAGGCGCCGGTCCGG
The DNA here is from genome assembly GCF_007743815.1 of Alienimonas californiensis. GTDB lineage: Bacteria > Planctomycetota > Planctomycetia > Planctomycetales > Planctomycetaceae > Alienimonas > Alienimonas californiensis. The sequence continues at coordinate 4,514,783 of NZ_CP036265.1, read as the reverse complement.
GTGGAGCCGCTGACCGGCACCAGCCCCACGCGCTACCGTCTGATCGTGCCGGTGGACGACCGCCGCAAATGGCAGCAGGACAACCTGAACTTCGCCAGCGGCATCCCCTCGCGGGAACTGGCGAACCAGAAGGACACCTTCCAACTCGGCTTCGTCCGCAACGCCGCCTTCGACGGCTTTATGCGGTATTACCCGGCCGAGGACGGGCTGGAGTACGCGGTGATCGTTGAGCAGCAGGAGGATCTGCCGGACGAGGTGAAAAACGTCGGCGCCCTGCTGACCGCCGATCAGGACGGTGCCCTGCTGCTGCGGAACACGGCGGGGGGCGACGAAGCGGTCGCCCGCCGCTGGGACCGTGTGGCGGAGGCGGAGAAGGAACTGCTGTCCGCCCTGCAACCGATGCCGGAGGAGTCTCCGGAGGAGTTCGACCTCCGCAAGACCGGCGTCGCGGTGCAGGTGAACGAACTGGGCCGATTCTATGCGGAGTCGCAGGTCGTCTTCGCCAGCGGCAACGTGCCGGACGGCGCCATCGGGGCGGTCGGCACGGTCGTCTACCAGCCGCTGCCCGGCACGGAATCGGCCGCGGCAATGGACCGCGTCGGCGCCGAGCCCAGTCGCTTCGCCGGGGTGCCGTTCAACGAGGACGCCAACTTCAGCGGTCACATGCAGGTGCCGCTCACGCCCCGGCAGCAGGCGAACTTCAAGAACCTGATGGAGAAGATGCGGGCCCTGCTGATCGCCAAGGTGAACGAGGCGAACCTGCCGGACGCCCAGCGGACCGCCCGGCTGGAGGCCTTCAACCGAATGTTCGATCTGGCGAATGGCGTGGTCGACAGCGGCATTGTCGACGGGATCGTCGAGGCGGTCTCGGTCGACGGTAAACGACGGTTCGTCGGGGCGGTGGGGCTGCCAAAGGGGGCGGAACTGAAACCCGCCCTGGAAGCCTTCGTCGGGGCGCGGGAGGGCCGTCAGGCCGAATGGGGCGTCGCCGAAGTCGCCGGGGCGACCCTGCACAAGTTCGTCTTGGACGAGACCTTTGCCGATTACGTGGACGACGTGATCGGCACGAACGAAATCTGGGTCGCCGTCGCCCCGGACGCCTTTTGGTACGCCGCCGGCCCGGGAGCCCGGGAGGAATTGGAGTCGCAGCTCAATGCGGCGGCCGCGGGCGGCGAGGCGAGCGGGCAGATCATCCGGTTGAGTTCCGACCCCTCCTCCGCGGTCGACCTGATCGGCCGGGTGGAGACGCCGAAAGGCGACGCCAACATTGAGGAATACCGACGGATCGCCCGCGAAGCCCTCGCCAACTGCGGCGGTCGCATCACGGCGACCCTGCGGAAGGACGACGACGGAGCCGTCCGCGGTCGGGCGTTGGCGCCGCGGTGCTTGCTGACGCTGATCGGGCGGATCATCGCGGAGATTTCGGAGCGGGAGAACCTCGCCGGATGACCGTCGCTCCGCCGACCGCGCCCGGGCCGGCCGTCGCCGCCCCCGGCCCGCGCCCGGCCGACGGCTCCCCGCCCGCCCGCGGCCCCGCCGCGGACGGTTCCCCCTGCTCCGTCGCCGATCTGCTGCGGCGGGCCGCGGCGGAGCGGCCGGAGGTCGACGCCGTTCTCACCCCCCGCGGCCGGGCCGGAGACCCGACGCGCACCTACGACGCCCTCACCTTCGCGGAGTTGGACGCGGCCGCGGATCGCTTCGCCGCCGCGCTGGCGTCCCGCGGGGTGCGGCGCGGGGAGCGGGTGGCGTTGATGGTTCGGCCCGGCGGGCGGTTCGCCGTTGCGGTCTTCGGCACGCTGCGGGCGGGAGCCGCGGCGGTATTGATCGATCCGGGCCTGGGCGTGCCGGCGGTGCTGCGCTGCCTGCGGGAGGTGTCGCCGACCGGCTTCGTCGGGGAGCCGATCGCGGTCGCCGCCGCCCGGGCGGTCGGTCGACTGGACGGCGTGAAGGCTTGGGTTTCCGCCGGGCGGGCAGTGCCGGGGGCGATTGGCTGGGAGCGCTTCGGAACGCTCGGCCCCTCCGATTTCTCGCCCCCGGCCATGGGTCGGACGGACCCGGCGGCGGTGATTTTCACCTCCGGCAGCACCGGCCTGGCGAAGGGTGTGGCCTACGAACATGGGATGTTCCTCGCCCAGATCGAGCACCTGCGGGCCGGCTACGACCTGCCGCCCGGCGAGGTGGACGTGCCCGCCTTCCCGCTGTTCGCCCTGTTCGACGTGGGGCTGTCGGCGACGATGATCGTCCCCCGCATGCACCCCTCCCGACCGGCCCACGTTCGGCCGGAGGAGATCCTCGGCCCGATTCGGGAGCGGTCGGCGACCCGGGCGTTCGGTTCTCCGGCTCTGTGGAAAAAGGTGCTGAAGGACGCCGCCGACCGTGGCGTGACGCTGCCCTCGGTCACCGCCCTGCTGAGCGCCGGCGCCCCGATTCCGCCCCGCACCCACGAATGGGCCCGGGCCGTGCTGCCCGCCGGAGCCCAGTTGCACACCCCTTACGGGGCAACGGAGGCCCTGCCGGTCTGCACGACCGGCACCGACGAGATCCTCGGGGAAACCGCCGCCCGCACGCGCGAGGGCGCCGGCACCTGCGTGGGTCAGCCCTTCCCGGGCGTGTCGCTGCGGGTCGTCGCCGAGGTTCAGGGGCCCATCGATTCGATCGACGAAGCGACGGACCTGCCGACGGGGGAGATTGGCGAAGTGATCGTTTCCGGCCCCGCCGTCACCCGGGAATACGTCAACAGGCCGGAGCAGACCCGACGGGCGAAGATCGCCGATCCGGCGGCGCCCACGGGGGTCTGGCACCGGATGGGCGACGTCGGCTACCTCGACGACCGCGGTCGGCTCTGGTTCTGCGGGCGACAGGCACACGTCGTGCGGACGACGGACGGTCCGATCTACCCGGTGCGGGGCGAAGCGGTGTTGAACGAACTGCCGGCCGTCCGCCGGACGGCGATCGTGGGGGTGGGCGACCCGGGCCGGCAGCGGCCGGTGATCGTCGTGGAATGCGAACCGGGCGCCCGCACCGCGGCGTTGCGGGAAGAACTGCGGGAGCGAGCCGCCGCCTCGCCGGTGATCGGGCCGCCGCGGGCCGTGTTGTTCCGGAAGACCCTGCCGACCGACGTGCGGCACAACACGAAGATCGACCGGGCCGCCCTCGCCGACTGGGCGACCCGTCTGCTGGCCTCGCCGCTCCGCCGACGGCTGGCGCGGGCGTGAGCGACGCGGCGGCGCCCGACGATCTGACGCTGGTGACCGGCGGCGGCGGCCTGTTGGGCGGGGCCGTCGTGCGTCGCTTGCGGGCGGCGGACGCCCCGGTGCGGGTTCTCTCCCGACGCCCCCTGCCGGAATTGGAAGCGCTGGGGGCGGAGGTGTTCCTCGGCGACTTGGAGGACCGACAGAGTGTGCTGGCGGCGTGCCACGGCGTCCGCGGAGTCGTGCACGCCGGCGCCCGGCCGGGAATCGACGCCCCGCTGCGGCAGTTTCTCGGGCCGAACGTCGCCGGCACCCGGCACGTGATCGACGGCTGCCTCGTCCGACGGGTCCGGACTTTGGTCCACGTCTCCTCGCCGAGCGTGGCGTTTGACGGCACGCCGCACGAGGGAGCGGACGAACGCCTCCCCCTGCCCGTCCGGGGCCTCGCCAGCTATCCGCATTCAAAACTGCTGGCGGAACGGGACGCCCTGCGGGCCGACCGCACCCGTGGCCTGCGGACGATCGCCGTGCGGCCGCACCTCATCTGGGGACCGGGCGATCGGCACGTGCTGCCGGCGCTGGTCGCCGCGGCGAAGGCGGGGCGGATCCCGGCGATCAGCGGGGCGGACCCGCTGATCGCTCCCACGTTTGTCGAAAACGCCGCGGCGGCGATCGTGCATGTGCTGACCGCATTACCGAACCGCCCGGAGGGCGCCGGGCGGGCCTATTTTCTGAACGATCTGCCGCCCGTCCGGCTGCACGCGTTCGTCCGACGGGTGGCGGAGGAAGCGGGGCTGGAACCGCCGGCACTACGTCGACTGCCGAGCCCCGTGGCGACCGCCGCGGGCCGGGCCGCGACGCTGACCTGGCGGGCGCTGCGGCGCCCCGGCGAGCCGCCGTTGACGGCCTTCGCGGTGGCCCAGTTGCGGGTCGCGCACTGGTATCGCATCGACGGGCTGCGGGCGTTTGGCGAGTGGGAGACGGTCGAATCGGAGGAGGCGTGGCGGCGGACGCGGCCGTTCCTGCGACGGTTGGCGGGCGAGAAATGCGACGCGCGCGGCGAAGGGGGTTGACGCTGCAAGGCGGGCCGTCTTAGACCCCGCGGAACTTCGGCCGCCGCATCCGCGATTCGGCCTCCGCACACGCACTCTGGCAAGGACGCCCGGCCGTGACCGCCATCCGCCCCTTCATCTCGGCCGCCGCCGCGGCCGCCCTCGCCTTCTCCGCTCAGACCGGACAGGCCCAGCAACCCGCCGCCGCGACCGCCCCCACCGGCCCGGTCGCCGTCATCGACATGGCGGAGGTCTTCGCGAACTACGACAAGTTTGAAGACGTCCGCGAGACCCTCAAGGCCGAAATTCAGGCCGAAGGCGCCAAGGCCGAAGGCCTCGCCAAGGAAGTTCAGACGCTCCAGGCCCAGCTGCAGGCCGGCACGATCGCCCAGGACTCCGAGGAGTACCTGCAGAAGGCCGTCGCCCTGAAGAACAAGCAAACCGAACTGCAGGCCGAGCAGATGCGGATCAGCCAGCGCTTCATGAAGAAGGAAGCCGAGCTGTACAAGGAGATCTACAACGACGTGACCGCGATGGTCAAAATGTGGTGCGAGCGGAAGAGCTACTCCCTCGTCATCCGCTACAAGCGGGACGGCGTGGACGAGGCGAAGCAGACGAACGACATCCTGCAGGGGATGAACCGTCTGGTCGTCTACCACACCCCGCAGGACGACATCACCGATACGATCATCTACGCCCTGGACCGCTCCTACTCCGCCAAGAGCGGTAAGCCGGCCCGCGATCAGAGCGTTGAGGGCTACGTCTCCCCGTACGCTCCGAAGACCGCCGAAGCCCCCGCCGTTCCCGGGAACTGAGTCCGGCTGAGTCGCTGCGAATCTTTCAGAGCCGGCGGCCCTTTCGGGGCCGCCGGCTTTTCCGTCGTTCGATCGGCCCGCCATGACGCGTTCGCAAACCACCCTCGCCGCGGACGCGGAACTGTCCGGCGTCGCGTTCTTCACCGGCGGCGACGTCCGGGTGCGGTTCCGCCCGGCGCCGGCGGACTCCGGCGTCGTCTTCGTTCGCACCGACCTGCCGGGCCAGCCGTCCGTGCCGGCGACGATCGAGCACGCCCTCGAACTACACCGCCGGACCGGCGTGCGGCGGGGGGCGGCGGAGGTGCAACTGACCGAGCACGTCCTCGCCGCGCTCGCCGGGCTGCGGATCGACAATTGCCGCGTCGAGATCGACGGCCCGGAGTTGCCGGGGCTGGACGGCTCCGCCCTCGGCTTCGTGCAGGTTCTCCAGGCGGCCGGGGTGCGGGAGCTGGCGGCGCCGCGGGCCGTGCTGAGGGTTCTCCAGCCGATCACCGTCACCGCCGGGGAAGCCGCGCTGACGGCATCCCCGCCGGGGGGCGACGGAAAGACGCAGCTCGAATACCGCCTCGACTGCGGCCCGGATCACCCCGTGCCCTCGCAGCTCTTCCGGGCGGAGATCGCCCCAGCGTTCTTCGCTCGGGAAATCGCTCCGGCCCGCACATTTATCGCGGCGGCGGAGATCCCTGCCCTGCGGGCCGCAGGCTATGGAGAGCGGGTCGATGCGGCGGATCTGCTGGTGTTTGAACCAGACGGTACAGTCCGCGGAAACGCTCCACGTTTCGAAAACGAACCGGCCCGACACAAACTTCTGGACATGATCGGCGACCTGGCGCTATTAGGCTGTGAGCTGCACGCCGCAGTCGCCTCCCGGAAGGGAGGACATGCGTTGAACAGGGACCTTTGCCGGACTCTGCGGACTGCGGCGGCTCGGGGGGATACGTCGATCATGGAAGGGATCGGGGTTTCCACAGACCCCCCCGCAGCGTAAAACGCAGTCCCACCCACGCCCGCGGCAGGAGGCCGTACCGTGAACTCCCCGTCGGATTCCATGCCCAAACCGGCCCTCTTCGGCGCGAACGAGATGCGAGCCTCCCGGCCCGCCGCCCGCGCCGCCTCAATCAGCATTCACCCTCTCTCGGACGTTCACCCGCAGGCGGTATTGGGGGCCGGTACGAAAATCGGCCCCTTCTGCACCGTCGGCCCGGACGTGGTGCTCGGTTCGAACAACACGCTCGACAGCCATGTCGTGCTCAGCGGGCCGTGCGCCATCGGCTCCGGCAACCGCTTCTGGCCCGGCTGCGTGATCGGCGGCGAGCCGCAGGACAAAGGCTGGCACGAAGCGCCCACTGGTACCGTCATCGGCGACGACAACCAGTTCCGCGAAGGCGTCACCGTCCATCGCGGGGCGGAGAAGGAAGACGGCGTCACCCGCATCGGCAGCCGCTGCCTGCTGATGAGCAACGCCCACGTCGCCCACAACTGTCGGGTCGGCGACGACTGCATGCTGGTCAACGGCGTGCTGCTGGGCGGTCACGTCCACATGCACGACGGCGCGATCGTCTCGGGCAACAGCGTGGTGCATCACTTCGCCACGGTCGGCACGCTCGCCTTCGTCTCCGGCGGCGGCAAACTCGTCCGTGACCTGCCGCCCTACATGCTCTCGGCCGGGACGGACAACCCCACCGTCAAGACGGTCAACCTGGTCGGGATGCAGCGGGCCGGCATCCCCGACGTCGAGATCCGCGGCGTAAAGCTGGCCCACCGCCTGCTGTACCGTAGCCGCAAGCCGATCGCCGAGATCCGGAAGGAACTCGAAGCGAAGTTCGGCGGCGAATGCCCCCCGGCCGTGGAGCGGGTGCTCAGCTTCGTCGAGAACCAGAGCGGCGGCCGCAACGGGCGCGGACGCGACGGCAAGAAGGTTCCCTACGAGCCGGTTTCCATCCACCCGATTCGGCGGGCCGCCTGACGGCGGGAGCCGTCGCAGACGATTGATTCGTTCACTCCAGCTTGAGACACGGATGTCCTCGCTCAATGTCGCTGTCGCCGGGGTGGGAGCCCTGGGCCGCCACCACGCCCGCATTCTCGCCGGGCTGGACGGGGTGAACCTCGTCGCGGTCGCAGACCGGGACCGCAAGGCCGCCGGCAGGATCGCCGAGGAGCACGGCTGTCGGGCCGTGGCGGACGTCCGTGAGATTCTGGACGAGGTCGACGCCGTCAGCGTCGCCACGCCCACCTTCACCCACGCGGACGTCGCCGGCGCCTGTCTGGCGGCCGGCAAGCATTTGCTGGTCGAGAAACCGCTCTCCAGCGACGTGCGGGAAGCGGAGCAGATCGCCCTCAAGGCCCGGACTGCCGGCGTCGTGCTGGCCGTCGGGCACGTGGAGCGGTTCAACCCGGCCTTCGAAGAAGTCCTCGCCCGCTGCTCACGGCCACGGTACGCCCGGTTTGAGCGGCTCAGCCCGTTCGCCTTCCGCAGCGTGGACGTCGGCGCCGTGCACGACCTGATGATTCACGACCTGGAACTGGCCCGCTGCCTGTTCAGCGGAGAGGAGGTCGTCGCGGTGCAGGCTCTCGGCACGTCCATCCTGACGGACCGCGAGGACGCCGTGACCGCCCGGCTGACCTTCGAGGGCGGCGGCGTCGCCGACCTGACGGCCAACCGCGTCAATCCGACCGCCGCTCGCACTGTGCAGGCGTTCGGCGAGCGCGGCGTGGTCGCCGCGGACCTCACCACCCGCCGCGTGCTGCACTACTCCGCCACCCCGGCGCTGACGCACGGCCCGCCGGTGCTCTCGGCGCTCGACGATCCCTCCGCCGACCGCGCCGCCCTGCGAGACAGTGTGTTCGGCCGGTGGATCAAGACGGAGGAGATCCCCGTCAGCGGCCGCGACGCCCTCACGGCGGAACTGGCCGACTGGACGAGTTGCTGCCGGACCGGCGGCACGCCCCGGGTCGACGGGCCCACCGCGGTCGCCGCCCTGGAACTGGCCGAGTGGGTACTGGAAGAGATCGCCGCCAGCGCCAAGCGAGCCGCCGCCCCGGTGCGGAAAGCGGCCTGAATGGTGCTTGCTCTGAGCTTGCTCTGAACTAGGTCGGTTCGCCGCCGCCGTGAGGCGGCGCGGGAGCAAATCTCCCTGCCGCGTCGCCTCACGGCGGCGGTGAACCATGTGCACTAGGCACTCGGCAGGTCGGCGAGGGCCGCCAGCACGGCGTCGGCGTGGCCCTTCACCTTTACCTTGGGCCAAGCGGCGGCGATCGTGCCGCCCTCGGCGATGAGGAACGTCGCCCGCTGCACGCCCATGTATTTGCGGCCGTACATCGATTTCTCGACCCACACGCCGTACGCCGTCGCGACGGCTTTGTCCTCGTCGCTGAGCAGCCGGAACGGCAACTCCTGCTTGGCGATGAACTTCTCGTGAGACGCCGGCGGGTCCGGGCTCACCCCCAGCACGGTCGCCCGGGCCTCGGCGAGAGCGGCGTCGCGGTCGCGGAAGTCGCAGGCCTCGGTCGTGCAGCCGGGCGTGGCGTCCTTCGGGTAGAAGTAGAGGACCACCGGACCGTCCGCCCACACCTCGGAGAGCGTCAGCGGCTCATTGCCGGGGGTGGCCACGAGGGTCGCGTCCGGGGCGGCGTCGCCGACGGCCGGGGGAGCGACGGGAGCGGGGGCGGTTTCGTCAGGCATGGGCTCATCTTGCCCGATTGACGGCGGCGCTCCTAGGATGCCCCTCGGCCGGAACTCTCTCCCGGCCGCCCCCACCGGACGGACGCCCCAGAGACGCCGATCATGCGACACGTCCCGGCGTCCCGCCCAATTCTCTTCGGTGTGCTCACCCTGCTCTGCTGCGGAGTGGATCTGTACTCCAAGGAGCGAGTCTTCGACACGCTCGGCTACGAGGGCGTTCGCAGCGACTGGCATGAGGAGTGGTTCGACGGCGCCGTCCGCTTCGAATTGCTGACGAGCTTTAACGGCGGCGCCCTGTGGGGCATCGGGCAGGGCTACAGCTGGTTGTTCGCCTCGCTGAGCGTCGCGGCCGCCGTGGGCGTGCTCTGGTGGCTGTTCATCGCCGGCGCCGCCCGCAGCCTGTGGCTGACGATCGCCCTGGCGCTGGTCACCGGGGGGGCCTTGGGCAACCTGTACGACCGCCTCGGCCTGCACGGCTGCACCGACGCGGACGGCGAGGTCCGGCTGGCGGTGCGGGACTTCCTGCTGTTCGAGTTCGGCGGCTGGGGTTGGCCGGTGTTCAACTTCGCCGACGTGTTCCTCGTCACCGGGGCGATCATGCTGGCCCTCCAGTCGCTCGCCCCGCCGCGCGAGGACGAACACGAGGCCCATGCCGACGACCCGGCCGCTCAGCCCGCGGCGGCGGCCCCGACGGGCGGCTGAAAACCGAGGGCGCGGTAGCGATCCAGTTCGCCGGGATCGTCCAGCTTCAAGCTGCTGATCGCGTCGTAGCTGACGAACACTTTGCGGGCGCCGGTGGTATCCGGCCGATCGCGTTGGAGCAGCAGCAGACCGCCGGAGACGGCGAAGTCGATAAAGCGGACCGGCTCGTTGTGCTCGGTGATGACGGCGCCGGATTTCGCGAGGTCCGCCGGCCAGTGGGCGAACAGGTGCCGCCAGTAGTCGCCCCGGCTGGGCTTGGGCGGCGGGGGCTGCGACATCTGACACTCTACGGGGGAGCGAACGAAAAGCGGCCCGCACCGTCGCCGGTGCGGGCCGCAAACATATCACTCGCAGATGACCCCAAGGGGATTTGAACCCCTGTTGCTGGAATGAAAATCCAGAGTCCTGGACCTGACTAGACGATGGGGCCGTGGTGAACGCCCGCGGGCGGGCGTTCGGGGAGGGAGGATATCGAAGCTTCGCGGACGGTCAAGGCGGTTCCGCGAGTCCCTCCCGCAAGACATCGAAACGCCGCCGAAGGTTCGGCCGCACGGTCCGATGCCCCCGCCGGTCCGAGAGCGTTCGTCAGAACGCCCCCGGCCCGGGGAGACTTAGCTCAGACTAGGTCCTTCAGGCCCTTCAGCGGGCGAATCTTGACGACGTTGCGGGCCGGCTTGGCGCTGACCGTCATCATCTCGCCCGGCTTGAACGGGTTCTTCTTGGTGGTCTCGGGAGTCGCGTCCTTCCGCTGCACGACGACCTTCATCAGCCCGGGCACGTTGAAGGAGCCGGGGCCCTTCTTGCCGAGTTCCTGGCCGAGCAGGCCTTCCAGTTCGGTGAAGAAGGACTGGACCTCGGTCTTCTGCAGACCGGTCCGCTCCGCCATGGCGGAGAGCACTTCGGCCTTGGTCATCGGCTTGGCGGGCGCGGCGGCCTTCTTGGCGGGGGCCTTCTTGGCGGCTTTCTTGGCCATCGATCGGTCTTTCGCGGGCGGACCGGCGGGGCCGGACGCGCGGGGCTGGGTGAGCAGAGAGCGCGCCCGAGCGGGCCACGCAGTGAAGTTCGTCCGCAGTGAACACCCGAGGCTTCCGAACGTCAAGCGGGAGAGCCTACGAAACAGGGGGTCCCGTCCAGTTTGCCCCGTCCGGCGACTGTAAATACAGTGCCTCCCGCAGAGTCGGCGCCCCTTAACGGGCCCTTCCTCTGCCTGCACAGAGTTTCCGCCCCCTCCCCTTTCCGATACGGCTCTGATGGCGGACCTGCTCGTCGACTCCGGCAAACATCGCGGTCGCCGGTTGAAGTTGGCCGTCGGTCAGACGCTCATCGGCCGCGATCGGGAGTGCGCGATCCGTCTGGCGACGTCCGACGTCAGCCGCAAGCACTGCCGGCTCTCCGTCGCGATGACCGGCGGGCGGGAGGTCGTCACCGCGGAAGACCTGAAGAGCCGCAACGGCACCTATATCAACGGGCGGGCCATCCGCGTGCCCACGGTGATGGGCGCCGGGGATACGCTGCGCGTCGGTCCGATCCAGTTCCTCCTGCCGGACCCCGACGCCGCCAGCGAGAGCGAGGTCATCACCTGGCTGGTGCCCCCGCCCGCCCCGGGCACGGTCGCCGCGGAAGACGAACCGACGCAGATCGTCGGCGGCCCGCCCCCCGCGACCGATTCCGAGAGCCCGGCGCCCGCCCCGGCGAAGCCCAAATCGGCGGAGGAGCCCGTGGACAGGCTCGTCCAAGAGGCTTCGGCCCTCATCCGGGCACGGTACGCCTCCCGCCTGACCTGACGCGGTCGTCGCGGGACGTTTCAGCGGACCCGCCGCCCGGCCCGCCAGACCGCGGCGACGGCGGAAACCGGGTGCAGCACGTCCGCCGCCGGGTCGTTCGTCATGACGCCCGGACGGATGCCGCACAGGTCGGCCGGCCGGTTTGCGGCGATGCGGCCGCCGTGCACGCCCATCGCCTCCGCCCCGTGGAGCGTGCCGAGGGCGAGCAGTTCGCCCGTGGGAACCGCGGGGAACTGCGCGTGCAGGAACTGGAGCTCCCCCAGCACGGACAGGTCCGGGTTCGAGCCGCGGCCGTCGGTGCCGAGCGCCACTCGCACACCGGCCTCACGCAACGCGAGCCACGGGTGGGGCGGGTGGCGGAAGTGGGCGTGGGTCCGCGGACAGTAGATCACGCTGAGTTGCCACCGCTCCGGGGCGGACAGCCACTCGACGTCCGCCTTCGTCTGCCGATTGCCGTGGATAACGAGCCCCCGCGCGGCGGCGGCCAGCGGGTCGAGGTAGTCCCGCCGGAGACGGTTCGCCCCGAAATCGCCCCGCGTCGCTCCCAGCCGGGCCATGGCCGCGGCCAGCGGGCCGCGATTTTGGGCCATCAGGTCGATTTCTTCGTCGGTTTCCAGCAGGTGGATCGCCCAGGGCGCCGCGGCGGTGTCGGGACAGGCGGCCAACAGCGTGGGCACGGCCGGGTGCACGGAGTACGGGGCATGCGGACTGAGCCCGCGAATCAGGTCCGGCGGATCGGCGTCGCCGTGCAGGAACGCCCGGGCGGCGGCGAGCCCCGCGACAGGATCGCGAGGGGCGATCAGCTCCCCGAAGGCCACCAGTGCCGGCCGGGCGTGCGGCGGGGGGAGCCGGGCAGCGTCCCAACCGCCCTGCTCCGGCGTGCCCGTGGCGATCTCTCCCACGGTCGTGACGCCGGCGGCGAGGCACTCGGCCAGCCCGCGGTTCACCCGCTCCATCCGATCGCCGGGGCGGTCCCGGCGGGCGGCAACCGTGGCGGCGATCCAGTCGGCGAAAGTTCCCGCGGCGGGCAGCGGCGCGGTGAAGTCGCTGAACTCCAGGTGTGTGTGGCAGTTCACGAACCCCGGCAGCAGGGTCAGTTCGCCCAGATCCTCGGCCCCGGAGCGGGCGTCCGGCCGATCGTGCACGGCGGCGACGCGGCCGTCCGGGGTCAGTTCGACCGTCCCTCCGTGAATCGGCGGCCCCTCCACCGGCAGCACCCAGCGGGCGGTGAGAGCGGCCGGCGGGGCGTCGGGGGCGCTCACGCCCCCAGCGTCGCCGTCGACGGCAGCGCTCCGGCGTGCGGCGCCGCATCCGCCGTCGAGGGACGGTCGACGCCGGCTTCGTCCGCCCGTCGCAGGCGCGCCAGCCAGACCAACAGGCCCACGGCCCCCGCTCCGCAAAGGGCCAGGGCGATCGGCCGGTAGCCGGCTTCATTGAACAGCAGGCGATGGACGCCCTCGCCGACGGTGCCGAACTCGCCCGCTTCCGCCCGGCCCATCAGGACCTGTTGCCCGTTGAAGATGAGGTGAAACAGGATGCACGGCCACAGACTGCGGCCCTTCCAAGCGATCGTGCCCAGCACCAGCCCGGCCAGCGTGGCCGCGAACACCTGCTGGGGAACGAGGTGCACCACCCCGAAGGCGACGGCGCTCAAGCCAATCGCCAGCCACGGCCGGCGGGAACGGGAGAAGCCGCTGAGCAGAAACCCGCGGAACGCCAGTTCCTCGCACACCGCCGGGGCGATCGCGGCCGCCAGTAGGGCGAGCGGCAGCGGAACCGTGCCCATCGTGACGCTGAACTCCGCGTATCCGGCGGGCGGTTCGGGGAAGAAGCGGCCGGTCAGCCAGTGCGTCAGCACGCCGATGACCGGTTGCAGACAGAGCGCCAGGCCCGCGGCGGCGGTCATGAGCGTCCAGTCCGGCCGGCGGAACCGGAAGGTTCGGCGCACGCTGGACGTCAGCAAGAGGCCCATTGCCAGCACGGGAAACGCGACGGTGACGAGCTGCTGAATGACGACGAGGCGAAACGCCGTCTCGCCCTCGGCTCCCGGCGGGGCCCCCGCCAGCGCCCGTTGCATCGGCCCCATCATGGCGAACTGCAACAACAGGACGGTCACGAAGGCGAAGGCCGCTTCGCCGAAGGTGGGCGTCGGTTCCTTCTCGCGGAGCAGGTGGGCGATCCAGTCCTTCACGTTGAACCGCTCCGCCTCGCGGAACAGCACGTCCTCCCGCTTGAACAACTCGACCGCCCACCACAGGGCCATCCCGGCGTAGCCGACGCTGGAGAGCAGCACGACCGGCACGTACGGCAACGCCGCCGCCGCCCCGCCGGGGGCCAGTAACGATTTGAGCAACAGCGAGACGTTCACCACCGGCAGCACGGCGTAGAGCGGCGTCAGTTCGACCAGCGGACTGAGGCAGAAGACCGTCAGCCCCACCGACACCATCAGGATCGGGTAGAGGTAGTACTGGCCCTCCTTGTTCGACTTGGCGAACGTCGCCAGGGCCAGGCAGAGGGCGCTGTAGAAGGCCGCCAGCGGGACCATCAGCAGGGCGACCCAGGCCAGCGCCGCGGGGGCCGGCGGAGCGAGGCCGTCGAGGCCCGCCGCCATCCCCGGCCCGGCCAGCGAGGCGACGTACCCGCCCGTCAGCCCGGCGCTGCACAGGTTCAGCCCCGCCGTGCACAGGCTGAAGGTCAGAACCGCGAGGAACTTGCCGCAGACGATCTCCCCGCGGCTGGCCGGGCAGATCAGCAGCGTCTCCATCGTGCCGCGTTCCTTTTCCCCGGCGGCCATGTCGACGGCGGGATAGAACGCCCCGCTGATCGTCATCAGCACCACCAGAGCCGGGAACAGCTTGCTCCACACGCCCGCCGCCCGCTCGGCGGGTTGGCTCAGCGAAAGCCCCCGCGGCGCGACCGGAGCCGGCAGATCGGCGGGCAGCCCCGCCTCGGTGAGGCGGTCCCGCAGCACCGCCCGCTCCCAGTTCCGCAGCGCCCCGGCGACCCGGGTGTAGGCCAGTCGACTACGTTCGTCGGCGTCCTCATGCAGCACGATGGGCCGCGGCAACGGACCCGTCGCCTCCGCCGGCGGCGCGTCTCTGTCCCGCAGGCGCCGGCTGAGCGCGGCGATCTGATCGGCAAGCGTGTCCGGCACCAGCATCAGCGTTTGGATCCCGCTCTGGGAGAACAACTCCGCCCGGCGGGCCTCGGCGACGCGCAGGCGCTCCCGCAGGACGATCGCCCCCCGTTCGTCCCCCGCGGCGAGGGCGGCATCGAGTTCCGCCGCAGCCTGCGTGGCCCGTTCGTGTGCGGCCCGCACCTCCTCCGCCGCGTCCAGTCGGGCGGCGCCCTCGGTGGTCCCGCCGGACGGTCCGTTGGCCGTGAGGACCCGCAGCTTGTCCGCCGCGGCGGGCTCGTCGAACCACTCCGCCGCGAAGCGTTCCCCCTCGATGAGCGCCGGACCGGGCAGGTGCTCCGCCCCGAGCACCACCACGGTCTGCGGGGCTTCACGGAACAACACCGTCATCTGCACCATCCCCAGCCCGAGGGCGGGGTACAGCAGGACCGGGAGCACGGCCACCATGAACAGCGTGCGGCGGTCGCGCAGCTGGTCCCGCACCTCCCGGAGGAACAGCAGTTTCGTATTGCGCCAGGTCATCGACCGGGAAGTTCAGGAGGTTCGGGTCAGGCGGCGAGCGGGCGGGGACCCGTCGCCGCCTCGGAGGGCGCCGCGGTCGGCGGTGGGGCGAAGCGGGCCTCTTCCTCTTCAATCAGCTTGAAGAACAGCTCTTCGGTGTCCGGTTCGTCGTGCCGGGCGGCCAGCTCCGGCAGCGGGCCCTGATCCAGGATGCGGCCGCGATGGATCACGGCGACCCGATCGCAGAGCTTTTCCACCTCCCGCATAATGTGGGTGGAGAAGATGATGCACTTCCCCGCGTCCCGCAGGTCCGCCACGGTTTTCAGTACGGCCCGGGCAACGAGCACGTCCAGCCCGGCGGTCGGTTCGTCGAAGATCAGCGCCGGCGGGTCGTGCACCAGCGCCCGGGCGATCGAAACCTTCTGTCGTTGGCCGGTGCTCATGCGGGAGCAGAGGGAGTCGCGGAAGTCGGTCATCCGCAGGGTCTCGAACACCTCCGTCATCCGGCGATTCAACGCCGACCCTTCCAATCCGTGCAGGCGACCGAAGTACTCCACCAGTTCCCACGCCGACATGCGGTCGTAGAGGCCGGTGTTATTCGAGAGGAAACCGATCGACCGCCGCACCTCCGCCGGATCGCGGAGCACGTCGTAACCGGCGACGCTCGCCGACCCGCCGGTCGGCTGGAGCACGGTGGAGAGGATCCGCAGGCAGGTGCTCTTCCCCGCCCCGTTCGGGCCGAGCAGACCGAAGATCTCGCCCGGTCGCACCTCGAAGCTGACGCCCTCTAAGGCGTGCACGCGACCGCCCTGGACGTCGAAGCTCTTCGACAGATCGCGGACGGAGATCATGCGGCGAACGCGGCCGACGGGACGGGGGCGGTGAAACGGTCCGTGAACCTAGCTCGCCCTCGCCGAGCCGGTCGGCGGCGGGTCCGCGGGCGAGCCCGATTGCCGGCCCTTCGCAGCCGAGGGACCCGGGGAACCGGCTCGTTCGGTCCACTCTCGCGCTCAGTTCAGCACAGGCAGGACGGCGGTCGCCTCTTGGGCTGGTGCTTTGGCCGCCGCCGGGGACTTCAGGGTGCTGCGGCCTTCGGGCCAGCCTTCCTGCCACTCGTCGATCAGCTCGTACCGTACGTTCCGCTGGCGGGGGATGTAGCCGCGTTCGCGGATCGCGCGCTTCATCTGCTCCAGGGTGAGGTGATGCACCGTGCCGGCCTCGGCGACGACGTTTTCCTCGATCATCAACGACCCCATGTCGTCGGCCCCGAACCAGAGGGCCATGCCGCCGGTCTTTTCGCCCTGCGTCACCCAGCTCGACTGGATGTGCGGAACGTTGTCCAGGTAGAGCCGGGCGACGGCCTGGGTCTTCAGGTACTCAAACGCCCCGGCCGGCGGGATGTGCGAGAGATCGGTGTGATCCGGCTGGAAGGTCCAGCAGATGAACGCCGTGAAACCGCCGGTTTCGTCCTGCAACTCGCGGATGCGGCGGAGGTGCTCGACGCGCTCCGCCAGTGTCTCGACGTGGCCGAACATCATCGTGGCAGAGCCGACGCCGCCCAGTTCGTGCCAGACCCGGCAGACGTTCAACCAATCGTCCGTCATTACCTTGCCGCGGGTCAGCACGTCGCGGACGCGGTCCACGAGGATCTCCGCCCCCCCGCCCGGCAGCGAGCCCAGCCCGGCGGCCTGCAACCGCTCCAGCACGGTCCGCAGAGGGAGCTTGTTCACCTTGGTGAAGTGGTGAATTTCCGGCGGGCTGAAGCCGTGGACGTTCACCTGCGGGAAGGAGGATTTGATGTCCCGCAACATCTCCTCGTACCAGTCCAGCTTGAACTTCGGGTGCAGCCCGCCCTGGAGCAGAATCTGCTCCCCGCCGAGTGCGACCGTCTCCTCGATCTTTTCCAGCAGCTTGGCCCGGGGGAGGACGTAGACCTCGTCGCTTTTCGGGTTCCGATAGAACGCGCAGAAATGGCAGACCGCCGTGCAGGCGTTCGTGTAGTTGATGTTCCGGTCGATGTTGAACGTGCGGAACGGCCCCGGGTTCAGCCGCCGCGAGACCTCGTCCGCGGCGGCGCCGAGGGCCGGCAGATCGTGCGACCGCAGCAGGGCGAGGGCGTCGTCGTCGCTCAGCCGCCGGCCGTCGAGCGTCTCCGCCAGGATCTTGGCGGTGGAACGGTCGTTGCGAACAGTCTTCTCAAAACGCGGGTGGGCCGTCGGGGCGGCGGTTTTCATCGAGTCACTCGCAGGGGTTCGGGCGTCGCGGCGCGGGCCGTCGGCGGGGCCGTCAGGCGGACTGATCGGGGCGGCGGGGGGGCAGCGTACGTCGGGCGAGCGCCCTCCGGCAGCAGTCCGTTCCGCACGCACAGTTCGCAGTACAGGTTGAGCCCGGCCCGCTCCGCCGGGCCGAGGGTGAAGTGCAGGTTGCGGCGGAGGTAGTCGGCCGCGTCCTCTGGC
Organism: Alienimonas californiensis; assembly: GCF_007743815.1. Classification (GTDB taxonomy): domain Bacteria; phylum Planctomycetota; class Planctomycetia; order Planctomycetales; family Planctomycetaceae; genus Alienimonas; species Alienimonas californiensis. The sequence goes on along the minus strand of NZ_CP036265.1, from coordinate 4,497,464 downwards.
GTCAGGCCCAATGGCGGGCCCGCGAGGGCGGCGATGCGATCCAGGTCCCGCACCCCCTCGTCCCGGCTGGCGGAGAATCGCCGGGCCAGATCGGCGGCCGCATCCTTCCCCAGACCGGGCCGAGCCGCCCACGCGGCGAAAACGAACGGTAGGCCGGTCCATTCGTTCCAAACCTGCCCCAGATCCCACACGGCCGCGAAGGGGCGGCCGGTGCGGCGGTCCGGCGGGTCGACCATCGCCCGGTCGCCGATCAGCAGCACGGCGTCGGCGTCGGTCGCGGCGATCGCCTCCGCGGCGGCCCGCGGCGACGGCCCCGGGCCAACCGGCAGCGGGCGGAGTTCCGGCTGAACGCCGAACCGTTCCGCCAACAGCACCCGCGACAGGGCGGCGCTGGTGCGGGAGCCCTCGTCCAGCGCCAGCGACCGCACCTCCCCGGGCGGGACGCGGAAGAACAGCTTCACGCTCCGCACCGGCCCCCGGGCGGCGACGCAGGCGTCCGACAGGATCGTCGCCCCGGCCGTCCCCAGTGCCGCAATGCTCGGCACCAGCGCCGCATCGTAGGCGCCGCGTTTCAGCCCGTCGGCGAGCCGGCTGGGATGATCGAGGGTCAGCCGCCCACGTCGGTCCAGGTCGGCCCGCAGGCCCTCGATCAGCGGGCGACTGTTCAGGTAGATCACGCCGCCCACCCGCGGGCCCGGCGGCGGGTCGGCGGCGAGAGCGGGCATGGGAGCCGGGGGAACGGGGCGACCGGCCGAAACCGGGGCGGACTTGTGGAAGCGGGGAACGTAGGGGAGAAACCGTGCGGCCGCAGGCCACTTCACCCCGCCCCGTCTCAAGAAGTTCCCCGACGACCCGCCCCATGTCGAATCCGGCCGACGTTCCCGCCCCCTCTCCGTCGGCGACCGGCGGACCGGCCGCCGAACCGTTGGGCGTCGCCCTGTTCGGGCTGGGCACCGTGGGCGGCGGCGTCGCGGAGCGGTTGCTCCGGCATCCGCAGACCCTCACCGCCGGCCGCCCGCTGTCCCTCAAGCACGCCGTCGTGCGGGACGTGGCGAAGAACCGCGGCATTGATCTGCCCGCCGGCGTCCTGCACGACGACATGCGGCGGGCCGTGGACGACCCGGCGGTGGCGATCGGCGTGGAACTGATCGGCGGAATCCCGCAGGCGTTCGAGCTCTGCCGCGACCTGCTGCGGGCCGGCAAGCATGTCGTCACGGCGAATAAGGCCCTGATCTGCGAGCGCGGCCCGGAACTGTTCGCTCTGGCGGCCGAGCACGGCCGGATGATCCGGTACGAAGCCGCCGTCGCCGGCGGCGTGCCGATCGTCGCCGGGCTGACGGAGTCCCTCGCTGCCAATCGAATCACCGGCATCCGGGCGATCCTGAACGGCACGAGCAACTTTCTGCTCTCCCGCATGGCGGACACCGGCGCCAGCTACGCCGACGCCCTCGCCGAAGCGCAGAAGCGGGGCTACGCCGAGGCGGATCCCTCAATGGACGTCGACGGCACCGACGCCGCCCAAAAGCTGGTCATTCTCTCCCGGCTGGCCTTCGGGGCGGAGGTGACGTTTGCGGACGTCTCCATGGGCGGGATCGACGTACTGGACGCCGAGGACCTGTCCTTCGCCGAAGAACTCGGCTGCGCCGTGAAGCTGCTGGCGGTGGCGAAGCGCACGGAGCGGGGGCTCGAACTGTCCGTGCGGCCCACGCTGGTGCGGCGAACGGACGCGGTCGCGAATATCAACGGGCCGATGAACGTCGTCGCCGTGCGGGGCGATTTGGTGGGCGACGCCTGGTTCGCCGGTCCGGGCGCCGGGCGGGAGCCGACCGCCTCCGCGGTGCTGGCGGACCTGCTGTCGATCGCCGCCGCCCGGCCGCCGTTCCGGCCGCGCCAGCCGGACTCCCCGCTGCGGCCGGTGCCGGCGGACGAGCTGTTCAGCCGGTTCTACCTGCGGTTCCGCGTGGTCGATCGGCCCCATGTTTTTGCGGCCCTGGCGGACATCCTCGGCTCCTCGGGCATCAGTCTGGCGAGCATCATCCAGCACGCCGGGCCGGAGGCCGACGATAACGCCGACCCGTCCGTCGTCTCCGTGGTGGTGATGACGCATCGCACCTCCGGCGCGCGGCTGCGGGCCGCTGCGGAGCGGTGGGCGAAGCTGGAAAGCCTACGTGGCGAGCCGGTCGTAATGCTGGTGGCGGACTGAGCCGCCGCGGCTTCGCGGTCGCCCGCGGCGAAGCGGTGTTCCGAGCTGGACGCTGCGGTACAATCGGCCCCCCACGGCCGTTCGAGCGAAGACTCGGCGGCCTCTTCCCCCCCGATCTGGCCCACCCCTTCGCTATGAAGCGTCTGATTCCGTTCGCCGCCCTGCTCTGCCTGCCGCTGGCCCTCGTCGGCTGCGCCCCCGAAGACGGCGCCGTCGACCCGGTGGCCCCCGTCGCCCCGGTGGACGGCGACGTAGACGTCGAGAGCGGCAGCGCCGTCGAGAGCGGGAGCAGCGCCGCCCTCGGCAGCGACGCCACGGCGATCCTGGCCTCCTACGAGGGTCCGGTGACCTTCACCGTGCCGGACATGAACTGCCCGATCTCCTGCGCCCCCGCCGTGCAGAACACCCTGGCCGAGCTGGAAGGCGTCTCCGACGTCCAGACCGACGTCCCGACCAACACGGTTAAGTTCAACGTCGGCAAGGGTTTCAACCTCGAAGCCGCCAAGAAGGCCCTCGCCGCCAAGAACTTCCCCGTCGAAAACGTGATGATCTGAGTCCAGACCGGCTTCGGCCGATCGACTCCGACGACGCCCGCCGGTCCCGCGACCGGCGGGCGTTTCGCATGGGTGGGCCGGAATCCCTCCGGACACTCATCCCCTGACCCAGCGGCGGCCCTTCATTTCGAACCGCGGCAGCGCGCCGGCCGCGGCGGGGACGATCTCGGCGGTGAAATTCAGCCGCTCCTTCACCGCCTTATGCACGCGGGGCAGCAGGGCGGCGGGGGCGAGGCCCTCCGCGGGCTCGATTTCGATCCGCAGGTGCGGCATCGCCCGGGCGGTAGTGACCGTGACGCGGTACTCGGCGACGCCGTCGAGCGTCCGCAGCACCGCGTCGACGGCGGAGGGGAACACGTTGTTGCCGCGGATCGTCACCATGTCGTCCAACCGTGCGAGGATGCCGCCCTCCAGCCGCGTGTAGGGCAGGCCGATCGGCGAGGGACCCGCGGAGCGCCGCACGAGGTCGCCGGTCCGGTAGCGGATCAGCGGCGAGGCCAACCGGCCGAGGTTCGTCACCACCAGTTCGCCGGCCTCGCCGGGGGCGACGGGCTGCTGGGTCTCCGGGTCGAGGATCTCCGCCACGAACTCCCGATCCAGCACGTAGATCGCGTCCCGGTCGCCCTCGGCGACGGCGGTGACGGAGCCGAGTTCCGTCATGCCCCACTGATCGAACACCGTCGCGCCCCACGCCTCCTCGATGCGGTCCCGGACTTCGGGAATCGCCCCGCCCGGCTCGCCGGCGACGAACAGCTTGCGAACGCTGCACCCGGCCAGGTCGTAGCCGGTCGCCTCGGCGACCTCGGCCAGCCGCAGGGCGTAAGTCGGCGTGCAGCCGACGACGGTGGGGGTGACGGTCGAGATCAGCCGCAGCCGGCCCTCGCTGCTCATCCCCCCGCCGGCGATCGTGAACCGGCCGGCGCGGGAGGCCCCGTCGAAGGCGGCCCAGAAGCCAATGAACGGCCCGAAACTGAACGGGAAGAACAGCCGGTCCTCCGCCGTCACACCGGCGAGGCGGTAGATCTCCTCCCAGCAGCGGCCGAACCAGGCCCAGCTGTCGGCGTCGTCCAGCCAGCGGAGCGGCTCGCCGGTGGTCCCGCTGGTCTGGTGGATGCGGTTGTATGCCGCAGCGGGCTTCGTCAGGACGGTGCCGAACGGCGGGTTCGCGGCTTGATCGTCGACCAGTTCCTGTTTCGTGCAGAGCGGCAACCGCGTCAAATCGGCCGCCGTGTGGACCGTGGACAGGTCCACGCCCGCCAGCTTCGCAGACCAGAACGGGCTGCGGGGGACGGCCTCCGTCAGGAGGACGCGGAGCTTGGCGGCTTGCTCCCGGTCGATCTCCTCACGGGTGGGAAAGGGGGCGGCGGGCATCAGCGGCGGGCGGGCGTCGGCGGGAAGCGAACCCGATTCTGACCGCTCCCGCCGCCTCGGGCGAACCCGGAGCCTGTGCGGGCGCGAACGGAGCGACTCAAGGACGGCCCCCCGCCCCGACGATCCCACCCCGGCGGCCACGGATCGGCCCGCGAAGTTCGAACAGCGACACGGACGGACGCGCGATGGCGAAAGCGGACGAGACACTGACGCTCGGATTCCTCACAGCGGTCGACCTGCCCGGCGGCGGGCACGTGGGCGGTCTGTTGATGACCGACCGCCTCGGCCGGCCGCTGGAGTTTCAGTGCACCACCCCCGTTCGGCCGGACCGCACCCAGCAGATCCTCTACGGCCCCACCCTCGTCCCCTACCTGCTGGGCGAGGTGATCGGCGGCACGCTGGTGAAAAAAGCTGGCGTCAAACCGAACCTGATCCTCTGTGAGAGCGCGGCAATGCTCTCGCTGCGACCGCACATCGACCGAGCCGTCGCCCGGGTCGAGGGCGACGAAAAGGACGCTCCGCCCGAGGGCCACAACGCCGGCCCGAGCGGCGGCTCGGCACTGTCCGTCGGCTGTCGCACGCTGCACTTCCACCCGTCGCACGGGAGCGACCGGGACTTCGTTTCGAGCTATCGCGACCGCATCCCGGAGCACGCGGACCTCAGCGAACCGTTCGAGCGCGTCCGCGAGGCACTGGCCGAAACCTGTAAGTCGGTGGCGGCTTGATGACGGCCCCCCTCCCCAAGGATAGGCCCGAACCGATCGAACCGCCGACTGTCCTCTCGCCGTTCGCGTCGCTGACGGCGTCGGTGCACCCGTCGGGCATGAACCCGTCGCTGGGGCGGGCCCCGAAGTTCGAAACGCGGACGATCCCGCTGGGGTCGGAGCCGACGCTCGAGCCGCGCTGGCGGCCCAAGCCGCCGCGGGTGATGACGGTCAAGCTGACCTTCCCCGAGGGCGTCCCCCTGCTGGATCCGCCCAAGCCGAAGCTGCACAAACCGGACGCCCCGCCCCGCACGCCGGGCAAGCGGACCCGGCTGCGCCCGCCGAGCCAGACGCTCGCGCTGAGCGATCGGCTGTTCTACATGCTCCAGCCGCCGTTGGAGGAACTGCTCGCTGGGCAGGACCTGCACATGCCGTTCGAGCCGTTTCCCTACCAGTACCAGGGGATCGCCTGGCTGTTCAGCCACGACAGCGCCCTGCTGGCGGACGAGATGGGCCTCGGCAAGACGATGCAGACGATTACCGCGATCCGCCTGCTCCTGCGCAGCGGGCAGGTACGGCGGGTGCTGCTGATCTGCCCGAAGCCGCTCATCCCCAACTGGCAGCGGGAGTTCGCCTTTTGGGCGGAGGAGATCCCCGTCCACACGATCGACGGCAACTGGGACAAGCGCAAGGAGGCCTGGACCCAGCCCGGCGTCCCCGTGCTGCTGACGAACTACGAAAAGATCACACGCGACTGGATCGATCTCGGTCCGCCGCCGAAGCTCGACGGCAGCCCCGGCGAGGGCGAGGGCGATCGGCCGCGGTTCGACCTCGTCGTGCTGGACGAGGCCCAGCGAATCAAGAACGGGGAGTCCGTCACCAATAAGGTCATCGGCAGCGTCCCCCGCGGCCGGTCGTGGGCCCTCACCGGCACGCCGATCGAGAACCGGCCGGACGAACTGGTGAACCTGTACCGCTTCCTCGGCCCGCTCGAAAAGGACGAGGACGCGGACCTCAACCGGCTGCGGGTGATCTCCGAGAATCACATTCTACGGCGCTCCAAGGACTTGGTGCATCCGGACATGCCGCCGCGGCTGGACCGCACGGAGTACCTCGAACTCGCCCCCGCCCAGCAGACAGCCTACCACACGGCCGAAAAGGACGGCGTCGTGCGCCTCAAGGAAATGGGCGACGACGTGACCGTCAGCGGGGCGATGGAACTGGTGATGCGGCTCAAGCAGATCGCCAACTTCGACCCGCTGACCGATCAGTCCTGCAAGCTGGACGCCCTGTGCAGCGACCTGGAGGAGATCACCGCCAGCGGCGGCAAGGCGATCCTGTTCAGCCAGTGGACCAAGACGATCGACTGGATCGACGGCCACCTCAAGCAGCGCGTCCCGCAGTCCAACCCGCTGATCTACCACGGCGGCATCCCGCACAAGCAGCGGGAGCCGATCCTGGCGAAGTTCAAGGAAGATAAGGACAGCCACATCATCCTGATGAGCTACGGCACCGGCGCCGTCGGGCTGAACCTGCAGTTCGCCGGCTACGTGTTCCTCTACGACCGCTGGTGGAACCCGGCGATCGAGGATCAGGCGATCAACCGCGCCCACCGCGTGGGCGTGAAGAACAAGGTGGTCGTCACCAAGTACATCTGCACGGACACCGTCGAGGAGCGCATCGACAAGGTGCTAGAAGAGAAGCGAGACATCTTTAAAGCGGTCCTCGGCGAGGCCGACAGCGAACGCGAAAACCTCGGCTGGCAGGCCAAGGACATTTTCCAACTATTCGACCTGCAGGTGCCCGGCAAGGAAAAACTCGACGGGCCGCTGCGCATGGCGGCGTGAGAACCCCGTAACGCAGAGGCCCCGCGGGGCCACTGCGTTAGAAGTGATTTACGGATTGCGCACCTCCCGCCCGGTGGCGAGCGCGATCCGCCCCATCGTCCAGCGGGCGTTCACGTCGCGGACGGGGCGCTCCACCACGCCCCACGCGGCGGCGGCGTCGACCCCCATTGGGCCACGATAACCCGATTCGCGGGCGCGTTCCCCGACGGCGGTCCAGATCGGCACGGCATCAAGCAGCGCCGGGGACAGTCGCGAGAGGGGTTCGGCACTGCGAAATCGCCCGGTCGGCGTGCTGTGGAGAAAGCAGACACCGTCGAACGTGACGCTGTCGTCGCGGATCGTGAGGTGGGCACTGTATTCGCGGGCGCGATCGTCCCGCGGCTCCGCTGTCACGCACAGTCCGCGTTGAAAGACGCCGTGCGCCCATTTGGCGTCCGCCTCTGAGAACGGCCCCATGCCGAACCTCAGCCCGCGGCCGCTGCCGCCGTGCTCCGCCTTCAACACCCAACCACGTGGATATTTCGCGAGGGCGTCGAGCACCGCAGCGAGATCGTCGAGCAATTCGCACAGGACGACCTCGCCGGCGATGAGACCAAGCGCCTGTTCCGTCTCCCACTGCCAACGACGGGAGTTGACGGCCCGCGCCGCCGTTGAATCCGGCAGCGAGGCTATCACTTGGGGCCGCACGCCGTTCTCCGCGAGCCACCGCAGCGTGTGAGGCTCCACGCCCCAAGGAACGATCCGGTCGTACCGCTCCGAGTCTCGAATCGGCTCCCCCGGCAGAACGATCGTGTCGGCGGTGCCGCAAAGGTCGGACAGCGTTGCGGCGAGACGTTCGTTGATTGCTCGTAGGTTCTTCGGCAACGTCGTCAGCGACGGCTTCGCCAGCCGGTCGTCGAAGTCGAAATTGGCGACGTAGAGCGTCGGGCCGGGGGCGGCGTTGAAGGGCTCAGTCCCAGTCGAGGAATTCGTCGACGCCAGGTTCGTTCCAGTCGGAGATGCCGGCGTTGTAGGCCTCGCCGACGAGAACCTCGCGGTACGCCTCGGCCTCATCGACCGTCGGCGATTCGCCGTGGGCGGAGACGTAGGCCCGCACGAGCAGGTCGTGCGTCAGGGTCTCGCGGAGATGTTCCAACGTCTCCTCGACGTCCGGCCGGGTGTCGTCCGGAGCTTCGTCGCGGAGGTCGAACCGTTCGGCGTCGTCTTCGATCTTCAACATCACCGGCTCCGGCGGGGGCGGGGGTCAGAACACAAGTTCCAGCGTCTGGGATTCGTTCAGCAGCTTGCTGCCGACCGTGATGCGGTCCTTGACGAGGCTCTCGGCCCCGGGGATGCCGACCACGAATTGCACCTTACCGTCGCGGATCGGCAGGAACCCCCGGCGGTCCGCCAGGGAGTTGCCTGGCAGACGCATCAGGAAGTCGTCGGTGCCCTTCACCATCCCGTACAGGTCGTGCTTCGGGTAGCGACGCAGCCGCAGTTTCTCCGGCAGATCGACTTCGATCACGATCGCGTAGTCCTGCATCGGCCGGGGGTCTGGGGGGACCGTCCAGACGGTGAAGCTCCCTTTGCGGATCGCCGTGCCCCCGCCGGGCAGCTGGATTGTTTCCGGGTTGGCGCCGTCCCCGTCGCCGTCGCCCTCCCCTGTGCCGGCGCCGGTTCCCTCGGAGACGCCGCCGGCGGAGGCGGTCAGCACCTCGACCTCCATCCCCGGAGCGTCCTCGGCGAAGAGCTCCAGCGGCGGGGCGGTGATCTGCAGCGGGCTGCCGCCGGATTTGTCCCACTGGGTGTCGATCAGTTCGATCTCCGCCGACTCCTCCGTGCCCGGCGTGACGGAGAGCATCAGCCCGCTGCCGGTGCCGTGCAGGTCGATTGCCCAGAGGGCCATCGCCAGCAGCACGCCGCCGTGGACCGCGAGGGAGACCCCCAACCCGCCGGCGCCTTCCGCCGTGCCCAGCCCGAGAACTGCCAGCGCCGTCGCCCACCGCGACCGCGGCGTCTCCGCCGGCGATTCGTCTTCGCGAATCGGCGGGACTTCGGACATGGGGTCCCCAAAGGGCGGGTGGACGGCGGCAGTCATTCTACGGCGCTCCGCCCTCCACCGACAGATCGGCCAGCCGCTGCGCGAACTGTCGTCCCGTCTTCGACAGCGGTACGTCCGTCAGGTCCGCCGGCCTCGCCCACCGCAGCGCCGCCCGCGACCGCAGCCGGCCGCCGGTGCGTTCGCCCAGGAAGCACAGCAGGCGGATGCGGAACCGGGTCACCCCGTGCCGAATCTCCAGCGCCCCCGCCCCCACCGTGCAGCGGACGCCGGTCTGTTCCCGGACCGCTTCAGACAACCACTGTTGAAGCGGCCCGAGGTCGTCGCCCAGCGGCAACGAGCGTTGCCGCCCGTCGAGCGGCGGCACGTCGGCCGTCAGTTCCGCCGGCGGCTCGAACCGGGGGAAATCCCACAGACCGGCCCAGCGTTCGCCCTCCTCCCGCTGCCGGATCAGCACCGCCCCGTCCGCCCGCCGGACGGCGATGGTCGCCTCGGTGACGTTCGTGATCGTCGGCCGCGCCTTCGGCGGCGGGATCACGTCTTGAGCGTTCAGAGCAAACGCGACGCACCACCGGCTCACGGGGCAGGCGCCGCACCGTGGTTCCTTCGGCGTGCAGACGGTTCCGCCCAGCTCCATCACCGCCTGATTGAGCGTGGACGGCCGGGCCTCCTCTGTCGGAGCCGCGACGAGACGTTCGGCGAAGCCCCACAACGCCGCCTGTCCGGCGGCGGAGCGGGGATCGTCCCGCAGGCCGATCAGCCGGGCGAACAGGCGGAGGGTGTTGGCCTCCACGATCGGCGCCGGCTGATCGAACGCGAAACTGGCGACGGCTCCCGCGGTGTAGCGACCGACGCCCGGCAGCTCCCGCAGGCCCTCCACCGTCCGCGGCCAACTGCCCCGGACGACGATCGCCTTCGCCGCGGCGTGCAGGTTGCGGGCACGGCTGTAGTAGCCCAGACCCTCCCACAGACGCAGCACCGCGACTTCGGGGGCTGCGGCTAACGCCTCAACGGTGGGGAAGGCGGCGAGGAACCGCTCCCAATAGGGGACGACCGCCGCGACGGTCGTCTGCTGGAGCATCACCTCGCTGACCCAGATCGGATACGGGTTGGCCGTCCGCCGCCACGGCAGATCGCGGCCGTGGGCGGCGTACCAATCCAGGATCGCGGTCCGGAATGCGGGGAGGTCCGCGTCGTTCACTCGGCCGCCGCGTCCTCGGCGGGCGTGCCGTAGACGGCGAGATTGTCGAAGGCCCCCGAGTCGTCGAACGACCCGATGCCGACCTGCCCGTGCATGAAGGTTTTGTCGACGGCGGTCATCGCCGGGGTCTCCATGTCGTCGAAGTAGACGCTGATCTCGCCTGTCGCCGGCTTCCGCACGACGCGGGCGTGGTGCCACTCGGCATCCCAGGGGGTGCCGTCGGTGGTCGTCTTGGAGATCGCCAGCCGCGGCTTGTCGTTCACCACGAAGATCTGATTGGCGTGCGGGTCCGCCTCCTTGCCGAAGTGCACGTAATAGAAGTGCGACGGGTCCTGATAATTGAAGAACAGGCAGAGCGAACGGTGGCCGTAGTCAGTCATCGTGCTTTGAAAGTCGACGTCGATGATCGTCTCCGCAAGCTGGACGTCTTCCACCAGCGCGATGTTGTGCGGGCTGCGGACCGGCGGCTTGTAGTCGCTGACGCGGACGGTCAGGGCGTAGACGCTGTTGCCGTTCGACTGCTGCTTGACCGTCCACGCCTTCTTGTCCGTCGGGGCGAAGGCCGCGGCGGGCTCAGAGCCTTCGAAGGCGGCGAGGAACGCCCGCGGCTGACCCAGCAACGTCTCCGCCGGGGCGGCGTCGCGTTTCAGCGGCGGCGCGTTTGCGGCGTCGACCGGTTCGGGGCCGGCGGCGAGGGCGGCGAACAGCAGGGCGGAGAGCATCGGCGGATTCCGAAACGGGCGAGTGGGCCGGACACTCTGCCCGGCCGCTCCGCCCGCTCGCAACCGACTACGCCGCGACCTCGGCCGCTTTTCGCTCCGGCCGGAAGCCGCTGCGACAGGCCTCCAGCGCCTCCGCGGGCGTCATCACGCCTTCGAGTTCCGCCGGTTTGGTGCGGAACCAATGCCCGGTCAGGTTGACCGTCGGGTGCGGGGGAATGTGGTGGCGGGGGAGCAACCGGCCGTCGTCCACCCAAGCCGCCAGCAGCCGCTCGGCGGGCTTGCGGCGGCGGCGGTCGGCGACGGGGTCGTGCACCACGGCGGCGACGTGACCCCGTTCGATGAGGTACCACAGCCGCCGCCCGTCTTCCGGGCCGCCGGCGTCGCGATTCTGCTCCGTACCTCGCCCCGCGACAGTGGGATAGACAAAGTGAAACGTCTCCCGCACGGTCCGCAAATCGTGCAGCTTCGTGGCCAGCCATTCGACCGCGGTGGCGGCGTCCCGCAGTTTGGCGGCGGTTTCGAACCGCATCTCCCGGGCGGCGCGAGCCATCCGCTCGGCGAGCACTCCGGCGGGGTCCGGGCCGTCGGCTGCGGCGCTCAGGCCGCGGAGCCACCGCAGACAGGCCTCTTCCCGCTCAGCGTAGGCCTTCCGCGTGCAGGCCCCGGCGCAGGGGCCGAGGCAGGTGCCCAGATCAATCCGCAGGCAGCCGGGGCGCTTCTGCGTGGGGAACAACTCCGCCTGATCGGCCCAGTGCAGCGTGACCTTGCCGGTGCAGTCCCGCAGACCGTAATGCAGATTCAACGCCTCCGCGGCGGCGGTCAGCGTCGCCCGGCCGCGGAAGGGGCCGAAGGCGACCGCGTCCTTCGGCGGAGTCGTGGTGACGAACACGCAGCGGGCCGGGCCGCGACCGACGCACAGGTATCGCGGCCGTCGGCTGCGGGGCTGGTCCTTCACGTTCCAGCGGGGCCGCCAGGTGCGGATCAGTTGAAGTTCGCGGAGCAGGCTGGCGAAGTCCGTGCCGGTCTCCTCCCACACCAGTGTGCGGGTTTCGCGGATGATTTTCGCCGCCTTCTCCCCCTCGGCGCTCTTGCCGAAGTAGCTCAGCAGACGGGTGCGGAGGGACTTCGACTTGCCGACGTAGATCAGCCGGCCGGCGGCGTCGACCATGCCGTAGACGCCCGGACGTCGCGGGCAGGCGAGCCGCATCCGCTCCTTGAGCTCCTTTTTCCGCTTCGCCTCGACGACGTGCAGCGGGGCAGACGGCCCCGGGGCGGCGAAAGGATTGGGGCCGAACGCGGCGAACGGTTCGGGCTGCCAACTGATTTGCACGCCGTGGGCTCCGCCGGGTCCGTCCGTGAGGGTCGTGCGGAGTGTACGCCCGAACGCCCTCCGGCGTTAGCCGCCCTCTCGAAGAGGGCGACGAACCGTCGCACCGCGGGGGCGTCGGTTGATCAGCACGATACCGGTCGCCACGGCCCCCGCCGCCACGAACAGCCACGGCGACAGCGGATCGCCCAGCATTAGCACGGCGATCGCCACGCCCCACACCGGCGTCGCCGCGTTGAAGGCCGTCACCCGGCTGGCCGAGTAGCGTTCCAGCAGCGCCGTCTGGGCCCCGAAGCAGAACCCGCCGACGAGTAATCCCTGATAAAGCAGCGCCAGCACGGCCTCCGTCGTCAGGCGGGCCGGCTCGAAGGTCTCCACGGCCGCCGCCAGCGCCAACAGCAGCGAGGCCCCAAGGATGTCGTGCCACAAAATCAGCGTGCCGGGGGGGACGCGTTTCGTCGTGCGCTTCGTCACCACGATCTTCGCCCCCAGCAGGAAGCCGGAGAACGCGACGATGAAGTCCCCCCGCAAGGTCGCCGGGGTGCCGCCGCCGGAGACAGTCTGCCCGGCGGTGAACAGCACGGTGCAGACGCCCGTCGCCGCGACGGCCAGCCCCGCCCATCGCAGACCGGTGAGGCGGTCGTCGCGGGAGACGAAGTGCTCGATGACCGCGGTCCAGAACACGAACGTGTTGATGAACAGCGCCGCGTGCGAGGCGTTCGTCGCCGCCACGCCGGTGTGGTAGAGGGCGATCTGCACGAACAGAAACAGCCCCAGCAGGCCGCAGGGCCGCCACTCGTGCCGCCGCGGCCACAGCCGCTCGCCGCGGGCGGCGCACCAGCCCAGCATGAACAGGCTGGCCAGCCAGAACCGGATCGCCGCCCCGAACAGCGGCGGCACGCTGTCCCCCGCGACGCGAATGCTCGCCGGGGTGCCGCCCCAGAGAATCGACAGCAGGATCGCCACCGCCGCCGCCTTCCACGGCAGCGGCTTGGAGGGGCTGGCCCGGGTCCTTGCAGCCGGGGCGGCCGGGGCTTTGGGAGGCGCCGGCGTCGTCACGCCGCCCCGTCGTTCTGGACAGTGGTTGCGGCGATCGCGGCCGCGGCGAGCAGTTCCGCAGCGATGCCTTCGATCTGTTCCTCCGGCGTCGGCGTCGCCCCGGGCAACACCGGCCAGGTGTAGGTCTCGACCTCCAGGTGCGGGGCGTACGGCAGCCCCGCGACCGCGGACAGGGCGGCGGCCAGCTCCGGCCGAGTGGTGTTCAGCGGGCCGAGGTCCGTCCGGCTGATGGGCACGTGGAAGTGGGTTCGCCAGGCGTCTGCGGCGAAGAACTCCGGCGGAGCGGCGTCGGCGAACTCCGGGGCGATGTCCGCCGCCCGCCCCCGCACCGCCCAGGAGTCGCCGTCTCGGACGGCGGCGAAGGTTTGGTGCAGATACCGCGGCTCCGCATACCGCACCAGCGCCGCCCGGGCGTCGGCGTCGGCGGGGTCCGGCAGCTCGACGGCGCAGGAGAGCTGCACCTTATTGATCCGCACGTCCGCGGCCTCGAACGCCGCGACGACCTCGGCGGCGGCTTCGAACTCCACCGCCTGATGGCAGACGTCGTAGCACACGCCCAGATGCGTGCGGGCGGCCGCCCCGCAGCCGGCTTCGTCCGCGGCGGTTCGCAGGCGGTCGAAGAAGGCGATCGTCTCCGCGGTCGTCTCCAGCACGCAGAACGGTTCGGGCTCGATCGCCAGTCGGACGACCCGGCCGGTGCGGTCGTGCAGTTCGTCCAGTTCCCGGGCGAGGGCCAGCAGGTGGTCGATGCAGCGCCGCTCGAAGTCGGCCGGCAGTTCGCCGTTCAGGGCGCTGCCCAGCGGCAGCGTGGAGACGCTGCCCTCCCGCCCCTCCGGCAGCAACGCCGCAAGCAGCGCCGCACACCGCCCGGTGTAGGCGAGACGCAGCGGGTCCGTCCAATCCGGCAGGTACACGTCCGCCTTGACGGCGTCCCGGTGGAAGTCGCCGAAGGGAAAGGCGTTGAGCGTGTAGCAGGTCAGGTCGCGCTCCCGCAGGAACGCGGCGATGCGGGCGAGAGCGCCGGCGTCTTCGGTCAGCACCTCGGCGACGGGCGCGGCGAACCACAGTCCCACCGCCAGCGGACCGGCCCCCGCGGCGGCGAGACGGTCCCGCACCGGGACGGCGAACTGTTCCAACCCGTCCAAAACCTCGGCGACGCTGCGGCCGGGGTGCACGTTCGTGCAATAGCAGGTCGGCAGCGAGGGTAACGTCACGAAGAAGGGGGGCGTGCGGGGCGGGGCGGGTCGGCCGAAACGGGCGCGGGGCGCCGATGGTATCGGTTCCTGCCGCGGGGCCGGTACACTGCCGGACCCTGCCGGCGGGGTCCACCGCCCGCCGCCGCTTTCCCGGTCTCCCCGTTCACCGCCCGCTCCCCCGCCGCGTGCCGGACGTCGCCCCGACCGCCGCCCGTCGTTCCGCGGCCGAGTCCGCGGCCGGTCGCACCGTCCCCCTGCCGACGTCCGGCGAGGCGGCCAGCCCGTCGGCCCTCCGCGACCCGAACGTGCAACTGATGTTGCAGGTCCGCGACGGGGACGAGGCCGCCTTCGCGGAGCTGGTGGAGAAGTTCCAGGCCCGGTTGGTGACGGTGTTCACCCACCTCGTCGGTGACCGCAGCCTCGCGGAGGACCTGTCGCAGGAGGCCTTCCTACGGGTCTACCGGGCCCGCACCGGCTATGTGCCGACGGCGAAGTTCAGCACCTGGCTGTACCGCATCGCCCACAACCTCGCCAGCAACGCCCGCCGCGGGCTGGGCCGGAAGAAGGAGATCCGGGTCGATCCGAAGGTGGGCTCCGCGACCGGCACCCACGAGCAGATGGCCGTCGAGAAAAGCGGTCTGATGCCCAGCCGGCTCTTCGCCAAGGACGAATTGCGGGAGAAGGTCCGCGAGGCGCTGGACACGCTCTCCGATCGGCAGAAGCTCGCCGTGCTGCTGCACCGCTTTGAGGGCATGCCCTACGCGGACATCGCCGAGACGATGGAACTGTCCCCCGCCGCCGTGAAAAGCCTGCTGGCCCGGGCCCGCGAGAACCTGCGTTCCAAGCTGGAACCGTACGTGAAGTGATCGTCCCCGCCCCCCGCCTTTCCCCGAGCCTTCCCCGCCGGCCGCTCCTTTGAAGGGACCGACGACCGCCCCGCCCCCCGCCATGTCCCAGATCGCCCGCCTGACCGCCGAAGACCGCGACGATCTCGTCGCGTACCTCGACGGCGAATTGGAGGGCGCGGCCAGCGAGCGCATCGGCAAGGCGCTCGCCAGCAGCCCCGTCGCGCGGAACGAGGTGGAGATGCTCACCCGCACCTGGGACCTGCTGGATCTGCTCCCCGCCGCGGACCCGGACCGGGAGTTCACCGAACGCACCCTCGCGGCGGCCCGCTCCCTGGACGAGAGCGTGCCGCTGTCGGACCGGGCCGCGGTGCACGTCGCCCGGGGGGCCGGCCTGCTGGCGCTGTGGGCGGCGGGGCTCGCGGGGGCGGCGACGGTCGGCTACCTCGCCGCCGCCGAATGGGCTCCTGGCGCCAGTGACGCCCTCGTGCGGGACGAACCCGTCCTCCGCGACCTGCCCCGGCTGCGCGACGCCCAGAGCGAAACGTTCCTGCAGGAACTGAACCGCTCCGGCGTGCTGATCGACCTGCCGCCGGACCTCGACCCCGAAGCCCCCGCGTCGCCGGAATGATCCGCCGCCCCCTCGCCCCCGGCGTCGCCGCGGCGGCGCTGCTCCTCGCGGCCGCCGCCGTCCCGGCACAGGGTCAGGATGCGGACGCCGCCAGCCGCGCCCGCATTGAAGCCCTGACCGCGGAAGAGCGCGCCGCCCTACGGGACCGGCACGAAGCGTTTCTCGATCTGCCCGAGGCGGAACGCGAGCGCCTGCGGTCCCTGCACGCCCGGCTGGAGGCGGACGGCCCCGCCGGCGATCTGAACCAGACGCTCGACCGCCTGCGGGCCGTCCTCGTCCGCCTCACCCCGGCGGAGCGGGCAGCGGTCGAGTCGGCGGACACCCCCGCGGAGCGGGTCGTGCTGCTGCGACGCGTGATCGACGGCTACCGTTCGATCCCCCCGCCGCCGGAGGGATTCAGCGACTTTTTCAACCGGGCGCCCGGCGAACGTTCCGCGGCGGACTGGCCCCGGGTCGATCTGATCGAGGAGGAACTGATCGTCCTGCTGGCGGAGCGCAGCAGTTTGTCCCGGCTGACGGGCGACGACCCGCTCGCGGCGCCGCGTCCGGAACGGCTGTTTCGGGTGCTCGAGTCCGCCGCCACGACCCGCGGTTCGCTACGGCCCCGCCCGCCGGAGGAGTGGCTGCCGGACACCCTGCTGACCGAACTGGACGCCCGCCTGACCGCCCGCGGACTGCCGGGGTTGGACCGCTGGCTCGGGGGGACGGGTCCGGGCGGGGAGTTCGCCGCCCAGTTCGCCCGCGGTCAGTTGGTCGGCATTCTTTCCCGGGCGTTGCGGAAAGCCTGGACCGAACGCGTCGGTGGGCCGAACGGGGAGCGTTTGCTCCCGCTGCTCACCTCCCTGCCGGACCGCGACGCCGTCCGAGCCGCCGGCGGCGCCGCCAGGGAGGAACTGGCCGAGCGACTGGTCCGCTCGCCCCCCGAGGGGCCGGACGAGACGGTCGCCGGACTCTCCGAAGAGGAGCGGGAGGCTGCCGTGCGGGCCTTCGAACTGGCGGATCGACTTCGCGACCTGAGCTTCGGCTCCCGCCGCTTCGGCCGCCGCGGCAACGGCGATCGCCGCCCGCCGGACCGCCGGCCGGAGGAGCGCGGGGACGGGCCGCCGAACGGCAACGGCCGGCCGGAGGAGGGCGGCCCCCCGAACCGACCCAGCTTCCGTTCAAACCGCTGACGCCTCCGCTCCGCCGTCAGGCGGACGGTTCGTCCTCGGAACCCTCGTTCTCTTCGTCCGCCGTCGGGGCCGGTTCTTCCTCCGTCGGCTCAGCGGGCTCCGGCGTCATCTCCGCATCGCCTTCCGCATCGCTGGACGGTGCGGTCGCCGCGTCGGGCTTCGCCTCGCCTTCGTCGTTCTCCGGTGTCGAATCGGCCTCCGCAACCGGGGCCGCATCGTTCGCGGACGGGGCGGGCTGAGCCGGCATCGCCGCCGCCCCAGCGTCGGCCGGGGGCGTTTCGGCTGGGGGAGCGGCGTCGGCGTCGGTCTCGCCCTCTTCCTCCGCGGGCGGCGGGGGGAATTCGCCGAGGGCGGCGAAGCTCGATTGCAGCACGCGACCGTCGGTCGTGTCCTCCACCCAGGCGACGACGCTGAGCTGGGTCAGTTGCAGCGGCTTCTCCGGGAAGCGACGGCCGTCGTGATCCTGTTCGTAGCCCACGAGGTACGCCCTCAGTTCGTCCCGCAGATCGGAGACGGACGATTCCAATCGGTAGCTCAACCCGCCCTCGCCGTCCGGCCTCGCGCCAGTGGCGCCGGTCGGCAGCGACCGCACCAGCATCTCATGGGTCCGCACGCCGTTGGGGGCGCCGTAGACGACGTCGTCCTCCACGACGGCAACGTGCAGGCGGTGGTCCGGGGTGAACGGCTCCTCCCGCTCGGCGGAGACCTCCGCGGTGAAGCGGTCGCCGTCGGCCGTCGTTTTGATCGACACGGAGGCCCCGGCGGGTTCGGACCGGCGTTGCTCCACCGCCTCGACGAGCGCGTCGTACGTCTGGGCCGCGGAGCCGATCGGGCCGCCCACGGTGAACTCCGGTTGGGCGCCGTCAATCTGCAGCGTCGGCGTGCCCTGCACCTCGACGGCGGCGCCGCGGGCGACGGTGTCGGCGTTCGTCAGCGGGTCGGGGCCGGGGATGTGCAGGTGATACTGCATGACCAGTAGGTCTTCGGAGGGAAACGTTTCGGTCAGCGCGGTCGTCGCCACGTCCGCCGCGACGCAGGGCGGGCATAGGGAGCCGGTGAACAGCTCGACCAGCACGGTCCGGTTCGATTCGTCCGCCGGCCGGTCCTCCCCCGCAAAGCCCTTTGCCAGCCGGCGGTAGGTCTCGGCGAGCAGGTCGGTGACCGCCTGCGGGTCCTCCAGATCCTCGTTCAGACGCTCGCGAGGCTGCTTCAGTTCCTTCGCCAACTCCGGCCGCTGGAGCAGCGGTTGGATGAGGTACGGCCCATTGGGGATCGCGGCCGCCTCGGCGAACAGGGTGCGGGCTTCGTCGGCGTTGCCGGCCCGCCGCTCGGCCTCGGCGAGTAGGAAGACGAGCACCGGATCGAGCGGCTCCGCGTCCCGCAGCGTGCGCAGTTCCTCCCGACCGGCGTCGCCGCCGAAGCGGTACAGCCCCTCCGCCAGCCGGTAGAGCGTTGCCGGCACCTCCGGCCGCTCCTCACGAATGGTCCGCAACGCCGACAGCCCGGCCTCGGAGTCAGTGGCGGCGAGTTGCATCGCCTCTTCGATGCGATTCGAGAGGGCCTGCTGATCCATACGCCGATCCGCCTCCGTCCGCAGAGCGTCGAACTGCGTCCGCCAACGCTCCGCCGTGCCTTCGGGGGCGGACTCCGGCAGGGCCTCGACGGCCGCGGCGAGTTCGGCATCCGCGATCTCCCGGTACTTCGGCAGGCCCAGCAGGATCGCTCCGGAGGTCCGGCGGGCGTCGGCCTTGGCCCATTCGCCCCAGTTGGCGGCGAAGGCGGCATAGTCGGCGGCGAGAGCTTTGATCGCTTCCGGCGCCCTGTCCTGCTGAGCCTCGGAGGCGACGGCAGCTGGGTAGAGGGCGAAGAACGCCGGGGCGTACGGCCGCTGCTTGGCGACCGGCGTCAGGCCGGCGACCGACTGGCTGACCGCGCCGATCGCCTGCACGGTCTGCTGGAAGCCGGGGTCAGCGAACGCCGCGGGACCGGGGTTCGGTTCGCCGGCCGGCAGCGGAGCCAGCACCGCGGGGGTCACGGCGTTGCCGCTTTCGTCATGCAGCGTCCCGACGACCGCACCGGGCACCGGCTTGCCCTCGAACGTCAGCGACGACTCGTCGTTGCCCTCCCCCTTGATGGTGAAGGAGACGGCCTCCGCGTTCGCTTCGCCCAGGGTCACGTTCGGTTTGAGGGTCCGGAACTGCTCCGTCGGTTCGAACTTCTTGAGGGTCGGCGTGCCGTCCCCCGCGGCGATCGTCAGCGAACCGAAGTTCGAGACCTGCCCCTGCCGCGGGGTGAGCAGGCGAAACGTGCCGTAGGGGGAGATCGGTTCCTCGGCGGCCTGCGGCCCCCCAGCCTGCGCGCCGTCGGCCTGCGGTCCCGCGGGGTCGGCCTGCGGTCCCGCGGGGTCGGCGCCCGCGGCGGTGGGCGGTGCCTCCGGGCCGACGGCGGGCGCCGGTTCCTCCCCGGAGTCGCCGCACCCGGCGAGCAGGCCCGCGGAGACGAGGGCGGCGAACAGCGCCGGGCGGGCGGGGGGGCGGGCGAAACGGGGCATGCGGAACCGGACGTGAGGCGAGGATCACTTCATCCTACGGCGTCCGCGACGTTTTCGCGGGCGCAGCGGGTCGATTCACCCCCTAGCTCCCCCGCTCGCCTGGGTCAGGTGACGCCGAGGTCCCGCCGCAGATCATCCAAGGCGTCCGCGAGCTGGCCGACGCGATCGGTCAGTTCGGCCAGTTCCGTGCGGAGTTCTTCGTTCGCCTCTTTCAGGGCGGCCAGTTCCTCGGGGTCGACGGCGGGCCCCGCCGACGCCGGGCGGGCCGATCCCGGGCTCGCCGCGGCGGCGGGGCTCGCGGCCGGGGCGGCGGGCGGGGCCTCGTTCGGCGGGTAGAGGGCGTGATCGACGGTCGCCCCGCGGCGCTCCAGCGGGCCGTCGGCGGAGACGAAGCCCATCTCCATCAAACCGTCCAGCGCCTCGCGAAGGTCTTCCAGCGAGGCAATGGGCACCATCCGCGACGCCCGCGCCCGCAGTTCGCCCAGCGACTGCCGACCGCGGAGCATCAGTTCGGCCAGCACGGCGATCTGCGGCTCGGTGATCGTCAGCCGTTTGCGGACGAGGTGCCGGTACTTCGCCGCCCGCCCGCCCGCAGTGTGCACCTCCGCCGCGAGGCCGAGCGCGGCGAGGTCGTCCAGCGTTTCCAGCGCCGCGCCCTCGGAGTAGTTCGTGATCGGCTCACGATTGGACGTTTGATTGCAGCCGGTCACCACCGCCTTGAGCGTCAGCGGATAGGAGCCGGGCGTGGTGAGGCCCTTTTCGATCAGCGTGCCGATCACCCGCCGCTGCGGACGGGTCAGGGTCTTGAAGGGCGGGAACTGGTCTTCGGCATCCATGGCGGGTCGGGCGGTTTGAGCGCGGGAGCGAACGGTGACCGCTCCGGCCCAACGCGGCAAGCGCGGTCGGGGGATTCGGGGACGCCTTGGGGCCGACGGACCGACGCGGATAGGATCTCCTCGCCGATCGTTCCGCTCCCGGTGCCGTATGTTCCCGACGTCCCGCCCGCTCTCCGCCGTCGCGCTCAGCATGATTTTCAGCCTCGGCTGCGGGCCGGGGGGCGAGCCGGTAGCGCCGGTGTCCGTCGACGAGACCGGCGGCCCGGTGGCCCCGTCCGAGGGCGCCGCCGTCGACGTCGCGGCTCGTCCGTTCGACCCCGCGGCGCCGGCCGTGCCGACGGCGGAGATGGGCTGGCCGCAGTTCCGCGGTCCGAACCGGATCGGCATCGGCGTCGGTACGAATCCGCCAATCGAGTGGAGCGACGAAAAGAACGTCCGCTGGGTCGCCGACGTCCCCGGCCGCGGCAACTCCTCCCCGGTCGTCTCGGGCGACCGCGTCTTCCTCACCTCCGCGGATGAGGAGACGCAAACGCAACTCCTGCTCGCCTACGACCTGAACAGCGGGGAGCCCCTCTGGCAGCGCGAGGTGGCGACCGGGTCGCTGCCGCTCCGCCAGATGCACAACGAGGGGACGCACGCCTCCACGACGCCGGCGGTCGGCGACGGGGTCGTGTTCGTCTCGCAGCTGCACGACGGGGCGCTCTGGGCCTCGGCGTGGACGGTCGACGGGGAAAGGCTGTGGGGGGAGGAACGGGTCGGAGCGTTCGAGATGAAGCACGGCTACGGGGCGAGTCCCGTGCTGTACGGCTCCGTCGTGATCGTCGCCGGCGACAACCTCGGTCCCGGCTACCTCGTGGCGCTGGACCGGGAGACCGGGCAGGTGCGTTGGCGGACGCCACGCGAGCCGCAGGACACCTACGGCACCCCGCTGATCGCCACGCTGAACGGCCAGGACACTCTCGTCATGGCCGGGAACGGCGCCCTCGACGCCTACGATCCGGCGGACGGATCGCTGCTGTGGTCGGTGGACGGCGTGACCGAGACCGTGGCCGGCTCCCCGGTCTGCGGCATGGCGACCGTTGACGGCGAACAACGACCCGTGGTCCTCGCTTCCGGCGGGTACCCCGGCTCCGAAACCCTGGCCGTCTTCCCGCCGCGGGACGGGGAGACCGAGCCCACGGTCGCCTGGCGGAACCGCGACAAAGCCTACGTCCCGAGCCCGCTGATCCTCGGCGACTTCGTGTACATGACCGGCGACGACGGCCGCTCCTGGTGCTACGACGCCGGGAACGGCGACGTGATGTGGCAGACCCGCATCCCCAAACCGCTGTTCCGGGCCTCGCCGGTGGCGGTGGGCACGGGCGACGACCTGCGAATCCTGCAAACCAGCGTCGCCGGCGTCACCACCGTCTACCGCGCCACGCCGGACAGCTTCGAAAAACTGGCGGAGAACCAACTCGGCGAGGAGTCCTACGCCAGCCCGGCGGTCGTCGGAGACGCGTTGCTGATTCGATCGGCGAGCGGCCGGGGGGCGGACCGGCAGGACCGGCTCTACTGCATTGCCGCGGAGTGACGACTGCCCCGGTCCCGGAGGCCGTCCGTCACTCCGTTCCGCTGATGATGCGGACGTAGCTGTCGTACCGCACGCGGCTGATCGCCCCGTCCAGCACGGCGGCCTTCACGGCGCAGCCGTCCTCGTGGGTGTGGGTGCAATCCGGGTATTTGCAGTGCGGGATGTGCGGCTGGAACTCGCGGAAGTAAGCCTCCACCTCAAAGTTCGCCACGTCCCAGAGGGCGAACTGACGCACGCCGGGGGTGTCCGCGACCCAGCCGGCGTCGTCGCCGACGGCCGCGACGCCGCCGGCGGTGAGTCGGAGGAGGATCGCCCGGCGGGTCGTGTGACGGCCCTTGCCGGTCCAGCCGCTCACCTCGCCGACCCGCAGGCTCCAGCCGGGTTCGACGACGTTCAGCAGGGAGCTTTTGCCGACGCCGCTCTGCCCGGCGACGACGCTTTGCGAACCGGCCAGCAATGCCCGGATGCGGTCCACGCCCTCGCCGGTGCGGGCGCTGGCGAGCACGGTGGGGTAGCCGAGGGATTCATAGAGGGCCGCCAGTTCCTCCAACCGCGGGCGGTCCGCGTCCGGGAGGTCGCACTTGTTGACGGCGATCGTCGCCCCCACCCCGCCCTTTTCGGCGCTGACCAGCATGCGGTCGATGAGGGCCGGTTTGAGTGGCGGGTCCGCGGCGCTGACGACGATCACCACCTGATCGACGTTGGCGACCAGCACGTGCTCCCGGTTCTTGTGCTCCCGGGAGATCACGCCGTGTCGGGGCTCGACCCGCTCGACGACGGCCATTTTCTTCGCCGCCCCGCCGGGGGCGTCGCGGACGCCGTCGGCCTCCTGCGGGCGGATCAGCACCCGGTCGCCGGTGACGACGGCGTTGCGGCCGTCCCGGGCGAGCGTCCGTAGCACGCGGCGAACGGTGCATTCATACCGTTCCCCGCCGGCGTCCCCCGCGGCGGCCTCGGTCTCGACGAGGCAGTGCAGACCGATCGCGGAGATGACCCGTCCGGCGAGACAGCCGGCGACGTCCACGTCGCGGATCAGTTGGCCGTCGCGCTCCTCAGCGACGACGGTGCGGCGGCGGGAGAGATTGCCCTTGCCGGACAGCCTCTCGCCGCCGGTGAGGTCGTCCAGTTCCTCCTCATCCGTGGCGTTCTCGCCGACGACCGCAGCGGGGGCGGCGTCGCGGGTGAGGTCGTTCACGCGGGTGCGATTCGTGCGGTTCTTGCGAAACTCGACCCGGACCTTTTGACCCGAGCCTTTGCCGGAACGTTTGGGAGCCATCAGCGACCGTGGTGGGGGCGGGCGTCAATCATCGTCGTTTCCGAGCAGCATGCGGAGGGCCTCGTCCTCCTCCTCGTCGTCGCCGGCGGGAAGGTCGGTGGGGGCGTAGGTCTTCGGCCGGGCCCGTTCGGTCCGCTCGGCGGGCGGGCGCTCCGGCTTTTCCAGACCGGCCAGCTGCATGAGGCTGCCGCCGAATTGGCTCCCGCCCATCACCTCCGGGACCGGGCCGTCGCCGGCGGCGACGTAGGCGAGCTCGTAATCATGCTTGGCGATCCGCAACCGCGAACCGGGCGGGAGCGCGCTCTCCATACAACGGTTACCGTCGACGCGGATGCCGTTGCGGCTGCCGAGGTCGGCGACGTGCCAGTAGCCGTCTTTCAGCGTCAGTTCGCAGTGCTTGCCGGAGACGTTGTCGAACGGCAGGACCACGTCGCACCGCGAACTGCGGCCCACGACCAGCGGCGAGCGACGCAGCGGGATCGGATCGCCGCCGCCGGTGGGGATCAGTTCTCCCAGCAAGTCGGAGGGCATCGGTCGGTCGGGGCGGCGGGCGAAACGGGCGGGCGACGGGAGAGCAGAATACGCCTCCCCCCGGCCAACGCCACGGGGCCGGACCCCAGCGAGGCCGGACCCCAGCGCAGGCGGGATGGTTCACGGCGGGGGATCGGCTAGAATCCTCCCGCCGGAGCGGACCGGACGGTCGCGGCGGGACGCTGTTTCTTCGGAAGCGGCGGATTCGTCGAGGAAAGTCCGGGCTCCACAGGACAGGGTGGTGGGTAACGCCCACCGGGCGACGCGGTCTTCTTCGGGAACCGCGGAAGCCCCGGGCCAGTGCCACAGAAAGCAAACCGCCGAACGGTCGGCCGCGGCGTTCGCGTCGCGGTCGGTGCGTGGTAAGGGTGAAAGGGTGCGGTAAGAGCGCACCGGGCCGGCGGCGACGTCGGTCGCACGGTCAACCCCTCCCGGAGCAAGGCCGAACAGGGCGGAGGAATCGCCGGCCCGGTCACGGGAAACCGTGGCTGGGGCGGAACGAACGCGGCTCGGTCCGGGCCGTTCGACGTCCGGGTGGGCTGCTTGAGCGCCGTGGCAACACAGCGTCCAGAGAAATGACCGTCGCCCTCGACGACCGGCTTGCCGATCGGCGGGGGGACAGGACCCGGCTTACAGGTCCGCTCCGGTTTCTCTTTTCTTCACGGGATGGGCGTCCTTCCGGCCCCGCGTCGCCGGACGCGGCCGATCGGTGCGGTGGAAGCGATTGGGGCGGCGCGGCCGGGTTGTTCGGGGGCGAAGCGAGCGGGAGGGTTGGGCGGCGCCGCCGGCGCGGTCGATAACGAGAATTCCCGGTCCGCCCGCTCCCGATCCGGCCTTCGGCTCGTATGTCGTTCCCCGCCCGCCGCCGTCGTCCGATGAGCCGCGCGGCTGTGGCGGCGCTGGTGGCGGGCACGTCGCTGGCCGGGTCCTGCCTGGGCTGCCGCTCCGCCGGCGGGGACGCCGTCGTGGACACGCCGCGCCCGGCGGCGTCGCTGGTCGAGGGGTTCGAGACGGCGGAGGTTCCGGAGGAACTGCGGCTCGCGGGGCACTGGGACGACCTGCCGGAGCTGGCGCCCGAGGCGCCGCCGTTGCCCGCTGCCGTGGACCCGAATTGGGCGAGGCGGGAGCGTTCCGGGTCCGTCGACTCCTTCTGACGCTCCGGCTCCCGGCGAAGGGCGGGCGGAGGGCGACGCCCTCGCCCGGCGGGCGCGAGGAAGAGGCGTCCTGTGGGGACGTGCGGGCGGCGTTGCGGATTCATGCGGCGTCGATAGACTCCGAAACCCCTCCCGGACCGTCCGGCGGCCGACCGCCGCGTCGCCGGCCAAGTGGATCACACTGCTTCGCGGCGGCCCATTCGGCCGCGTCGCCGCGGACGGCGGACCGGCTCAAGCGGCCGAGGAAAGAACGCCCCGGTGCAAACCAAGATCGCCGTCCGCCACGGCCAGCTCAACGACGCCACCCGTGAATTCATCACGGCCAAGTGCGACAAGCTGGTGCACCTGTTCGAGCGGGTGACGGAGATCCTCGTCACGGTGGAGTTCGAACACGCCGGCGATCGAGTACGGGTCGAACTGCTGGTCGACGCGGAG
The DNA here is from genome assembly GCF_007743815.1 of Alienimonas californiensis. GTDB lineage: Bacteria > Planctomycetota > Planctomycetia > Planctomycetales > Planctomycetaceae > Alienimonas > Alienimonas californiensis. The sequence continues at coordinate 4,472,235 of NZ_CP036265.1, read as the reverse complement.
CACAAGCACGACTTCACCGCCCACTGCGAGGGGACGGAAGTCACGCCGACGTTCGAGTCCTGCCTGCATAAGATGGAGCAACAGCTCCGCCGCTACAAAAAGCGGATCCAGGAACACCACGGCGACCCCTCCGCCCGGGAGGTGGCCGGCGACCCGTTCGACGGCGACTCCCTCGACGACGACGCGGACGACGACGAGGGGCTCCCCCCGGCGGCCGACGCGGCCGAGTTGTCCTCGCCGCCGGGCGGCGTCGCTCAGCCGCCCTCCGCGTCCTGACGCTGTTATTGCCCTGAGCCTCGCCCTGTTCCGAGCCTCCCCACCTTCCGTCATTCCCCCGCCCTCCCGGCGTCTCTCCCGCGGCCCCGAACCGCACCCGTCGCCATGAACTTGCTCGACTTCGTCTGCACCGACGCCATCGTTCCCGACCTCAAGCCGGCCGGGAAAGAAGACGCCATCGCTCAGTTGGTCGCCTCCCTGAAGAACTCCGGCAAGTTGCCGGGGGATGAAGAGTCGGCGATCGTCGCCGCCGTATTGAAGCGGGAAGAACTCGGCTCGACCGGCATCGGCAACGGCGTGGCGGTGCCCCACACCAAGCACCCCGCCGTCGATCGCCTGACGGCGACGGTCGGCCTGGTGCACGAGGGGATCGACTTCGCCAGCCTCGACGGCGAGCCGGTCTACATCATGATCCTGCTCGTCAGCCCCCCGGAGAACACCCGCGATCACCTGCGGGCTCTGGAGACCGTCTCCCGTCACCTGAAGAACGACACGTTCTGCAACTTCCTCAAGCAGGCCCAGACGGCCGAGGAAGTCGTGGAACTGCTCCGCGAGGCCGACGAGGGCCGGATCAGCTAGGCCCCGTCCCCTTTCCCTGGACCGACGCGTCCGCTCGCCCGTCGCGGCGTGCGGACGCGTCGATTTGCACCTGCGAACGGCGGCCACCCCGCGGATCCGGTTCGCCTTCACCCCTGAAATGATGGTCGACGAGAGGAATCCCGCCCCGGAGGCGGACGCCGCAGCGATTCGGACCGTCAAGGTCGGCTGTCCGGACGGACTGCACCTGCGCCCGATTACTTTGGTGACGCAGAAAGCGGCCGCCTTCAACTGCGCCGTGACGGTGACGAAGGGGAGTACGACCGCGGACGCGAAGGCGATGATCCAACTCCTGACGCTCGCCGCCGCGTGCGGCGACGAGGTGACCGTCGCCGCCGAGGGCCCCGACGCCCGCCAGGCGGTCGACGAGATCGCCGCCCTCATCGCCATGAACATGCCGGAGTAGTCGGCGGGCCGGGAGGCGTTCGGAGGAACCGTCTCGGGAGGAGTGCGTTTCCGTGCGGCCGGGGAACGACTTTTCGGCCTCCCGCCCGTTTTGCGGCCGTCCGCCGCTTCGCCCCGGACTGCGGACTGCCGCCCCCGCCTCGCCGGCTGTACACTCCTGCCCACCGGGCCCTTCGGCTCCGGGTTCGTTCCCTACCCCGTCACCCGCAACATGCTGCTCAAACGAGGGATCGCCGTCTCCCCGGGGGTGGCCGTGGGTCCTGCCGTTGTGCTGGGCGTGGAGACGTTCCGCATCCCCAGCCAGTACGTGCGGGTGGACGCGGTCGATTCGGAGTTGGCCCGGCTGGACCGGGCGCTGGAGCGGGTCGCGGAGGAGATCGGCCAGAACGAACAGATCGCCGCCGATCGCCTCGGCGCCCAGTACGGGGCGATCTTCGCCGCCCACGGGCAACTCGCCCGGGACGCCAGCTTCCGTGAGGAGGTGCGGACCTACATCCGCAAGAAGAGTTACTCGCCGGAGTTCGCCGCCAGCCGGGTGATCCGCAAGTACACCAAGGCGCTGCAGGAGATGGGCAATCCGCAGATGGCGGAGCGGGCCGCCGACCTGTTCGACCTGGAGAAGCGAGTCCTCCGCGAACTGCTCGGACAGGGTCGGGACGAGCTGAAAAACCTGACGCATCCGGTCGTCCTGCTCGCGAAGAACCTGACGCCGAGCGAAACGGCGTCGCTGGATCGCTCGAAGATCCTGGCCTTCGTCACTGAGGGCGGCGGGCGGACCAGTCACACGGCGATCCTCGCCGGGGCGCTGGAACTGCCGGCGGTGGTCGGCGTGGGGCGGTTCCTGTCTGACGTGGCCGGCGGGGAGACCGTCATCGTCGACGGTCAGCGCGGCGAACTGCTGATTGATCCGGACGAGGAAACCCTCGCCGACTACCGCCGCCGGGCCGAGGCCCGTCGGACTGAGTCGATCCGGCTGCAAACGTACCGCGACGTGCAGCCCCGCACCCGCGACGGGGAGCGGGTTTACATCATGGGGAACATCGAGTTCCCCGAGGAAGTCGGCCACTGCACCGACCGCGGCAGCGACGGCGTGGGCCTGTACCGCACGGAGTTCCTGTACCTCCAGGGCGACGCCGAACCGACCGAGGAAGAGCACTACGAGGCCTACTGCAAGGTCGTTACCGCCATGCCCGGTCGGCCGGTGGTGATCCGCACGATGGACCTCGGCGCCGACAAACTGACCGACAGCATGCGGCGGGGCGTCGCCGGGCACCTGGACAGTGCCCTGGGCCTGCGCAGCATCCGCCTGAGCCTGCAGAACCTGCCCTCGTTCAAAACGCAGTTGCGGGCCATCCTGCGGGCCAGCGTCTGCGGCGACGTCCGGGTGATGTTCCCTCTGGTCAGCACGCTGCTGGAACTTCGTCAGGCCAAGATGGTGCTGGCCGACGTGATGGAAGACCTCGAAGAAGAGGGCGTCCCGTTCCGCCGCGATCTGCCGGTGGGGATGATGGTCGAGGTGCCCAGTGCCGCCCTGCGGGCGGACGACTTCGCCCGGGAGGTGGACTTCTTCAGCATCGGGACGAACGACCTGATCCAGTACACCCTCGCGGCGGACCGGGCGGACCCGGATCTGGCGACGCTGTACTCCGCGGCCGACCCGTCCGTCCTGCGGCTGATCCGGATGGTCGTGGAAGCCTCCGCCCGGCACGACGTGCCGGTGACGGTCTGCGGCCAAATGAGCAGCGATCCGAAGTTCCTGCCCCTCTTGCTGGGGCTGGGCATCCGCCAGATCAGCGTCACGCCGCACGTGATCCCGGAACTGAAGGATCTGGCCGGCCGGCTGGACCTGCCCGGGTGCGAGGGGATCGCCGCCCACGCCGACGGACTGGAACTGGCCCGGGACGTCGAAAATTTTCTGCGGGACGAGGTCGAGCGCACCCGCGCCGGCCGCGCGGAGCCGGACGACCGCGTGGCGCTGCTGCGCCCGCGGAACTCCGACCGCATCGACCACTGGGCGGGAGCCGCCCGGTGATCGGTCGTTCCCCCCGTTCCGCCAGCTCGCACCGGCTTTCGCCGGTTCGCAGGGCTCGATTCGCACAACTGCACACGTCGCTTCCCGCGGCGGCGTCGGGACCCTGTCGGGTCCCCGCCGCCGCGTCCGTCTCTCCGACGGTCCGACCCCGCTTCACGCCCCGCCGCCGGCCGATCGCCGTGCGTCGGGGGCGTTCGTCCGCCCTCCGGAACCCCGTCGCCGCCGCCCGCGGTCCGTCGACGGGCTGGTCCGGGGGGCCGGCACGGGCGACGGGGCTCGGCCGTCATCTTTCCATTTCCATCGAAAGGTGCGTGCCCCGTGAAAAAAGAGATGCTCGTCAACGTCCTCCAGCCGGAGGAGACCCGCATCGCCATCGTCGAGGACGGCCGACTGGAGGAGCTCTACCTGGAGCGTTCCAGCGGCGATAACCTCGTCGGGAACATCTACAAAGGGAAGGTGGTCAACGTCGAGCCGTCGATTCAGGCGTGCTTCGTGGACTTCGGCGAAGGCCGCAACGGCTTTTTGCACGTCTCCGACGTGGAGTATCAGTACTTCAAGCACCTCCGCCCGGACGGCGACCCGGACGACGATTTCGACGGCCCCCGTGGCCGGAACGGCCGCGGCGGCGACCGCGGCGCCGATCGCAAGGCCCAGAGCAAGCCGCAGATTCAGGAGATCCTCCGCCGCGGCAGCGAGGTGCTCGTCCAGGTCATCAAGGAGGGGCTCGGCAACAAGGGCCCGACGCTCTCCACCAAGATCAGCGTGCCGGGTCGCTACCTGGTGCTGATGCCCAGCCTCGGCCGGGTGGGCGTGTCGCGGAAGATCGAGGATGACGACGAGCGCCGCGAGCTCCGCCGGATGCTGCGGGACATGAACCCGCCCAAGGGCGTGGGCTACATCGTCCGCACCGCCGCGCTGGGCCGCAGCCAGAGCGACCTGAAGGCCGACCTGACCTACCTCACCCGGCTGTGGCAGTCGATCGCGGAGAAGGTGGAGCAGTCCAGCGGCGTCTGCACGGTGCACGAGGAGACGGACATCATGATCCGCACCATCCGCGACACCTTCGACGACAGCATCGACGCGGTGCACATCGACGCGGAGGACGCCTACAACCGGGCGAAGGACTTCATGGAGTCGATGATGCCGAAAATGTCGGCTCGGCTGCACTTCCATGAGGACAACGCCCCGCTGTTCCAGGCGCACGGCATTGAGGACGAGATCGCCAACATCCAGCAGCGGCAGGTCCCGCTGAAGGGCGGCGGCTCGATCGTGATCGACCAGACCGAAGCCCTCGTCGCGATCGACGTGAACAGCGGCTCCGCCCGCGGCGCCAAGGACGCCGAGGAGAGCGCCTATAAGGTGAACCTCGCCGCCGCCGCGGAGATCGCCCGTCAGTTGCGGCTCCGCGACCTCGGCGGGGTGATCGTCAACGACTTCATCGACATGCGGGCCGAGCGGCACCGCCGCGGCCTGCTGCGGGCCTTCGAGCAGCACCTCGAACGCGACCGGGCTCGGACCAAGGTCTCCCGCCCCAGCGCGTTCGGCCTGGTCGAGATGACCCGGCAGCGGATCCGGCCCTCGCTGGGCCGGGCGCTGTACAACGACTGCCCGTGCTGCAACGGCACCGGTCAGGTCAAGACGCCGGAGAGCATGTCCATCGAGGTGATGCGCGTGCTGATGGCGGCCTCCGGGGTGAAGAACGTCTGCGAGCTGACCGTCACCGTGCACGAGGCCGTCGCCGACGACCTGAACAACCGCAAGCGGCGGGAGATCATGCACCTGGAGGAGGACCGCGACGTGCGGATCGCCATCAGCGCCAAGGCGGACACCCACCCGGAGTTTCTCGCCCTCTCCGCCGTGGACGACAACGGCCGCCCGGTGAAGAACCTGCCCCCCCTTCCCTCGCGGGGCGGGAAGTAATCACGTAAGGTAGTGCTCCAACGCCGAGGCCCGGTCGGGCCTCGGCGTTTTTCACATCCCCCTCCGACGCCGCGCCCGGATTGATCCTGGCCGGAACCGAGCCCCGGCGCCCGCCGGAAGAAAGAGCCATGTTCGCGATCATTGAAGACGGCAGCCGTCAGTACCGCGTCGCCCCCGGCGAGAAGCTGTCCATCGACTACCGCCGCGACGCCGAAGAGGGCGGCACGATCACCTTCGATCGCGTCCTGCTGGCCAACGGCGGCGGCTCCAGCACGATCGGCGCCCCGCTGATCGATGGGGCCACCGTCACCGCCGAGGTGCTGCGGGCGCTGGATAAGGGTCAGAAGCTGGAGATCCAGAAGCTCCGCCGCCGGAAGAACTCCCGCCGGCACACCGGCCACCGCCAGAAGTACACCACCGTGCAGGTGACCGGCCTCAACGTGCCGGGGCTGGAAGAGAAGTCCGAGTAGCGAATCTCGCGGTTGCGTTTTCAAAGCGTCCCGGCCCCGTAAGGGTCCGGGACGTTTTTCGTGCGCCCATCCGTTGGCGCTCTCACCCGGCGCCGGCCGACTCGCCGTCGCCGCCGGCCTCCTCCGCGATCGTCAGTTCGCCGCTGCCGACGGGGTCCGTGCTGCGGCGGAACACTGCGCACACGTCTGCAATCGGCACGACGAACAGCCGGTTGTCCGCTTCGAGGTCGACCGGAATCGCCCGCTTGGGGTGATACAGCACCTTGTCGTACTTGCGGACGGGAAAGTCCGCGTCGCGTTCGACCATTGCGCTGATCTCCACGACCCGGCCGGTGATCGTCGGGATCTCGGCGTCGCTGGGCAGCACGATCCCGCCGCGGGTCTGACCGCGGCTCTCGTCCTTGCGGACGAGGATGCGGTTGCCGACGGGTTCGACGTACTCGTTCGGCATCGGCCGGGGGAGCGAGGAGGAGCGGGGAACCGACATCCTACGGTCGAAACCGGCTCCGGCGAACTTCGAACCGCCTCCGTCGCGGGGGATCGCCGCCGCCCCGGCGGCGGCGTCAGGCGGGCCGGGTGAACGCGGCCAACTGCGGGCGGGGCTCCGGCGTCTTGACCCGGGTCGGCTCCTCCCGGGCGCCGACGTCCCCGGCGGCCGCGGGCGGTTCGCTCTCTTCGTCGTCGTCCTCCGAGGCCGGTTGACGGCGAATCAGGGACCCCATCGGCCCGGCGAGCAGCGCGGGCAGGAGCACCACGTCCGCCACCAGCGCCGCGGCGATCAGCGCGGACATCAGCCAGCCGAACCGGCTGACCAGCAGCAGCTCCGCCGGGGCGAGCATCAGCAGGCCCACGCCCACGATCAGGCTCGTCTGCCACAGGGCCGGGCCGCATTCGTGCAAGGCGTGGGCAGCCGCTTCCTCCCGCGACAGTCCCGCGGGGGCGTGTCGGAACGCGGCGACCAAGTGCAAGGTGCCGTCCACCGCGATGCCCAGCGCCACACTGGCGGAGATCATCATGCCGATGTCCACCGGCACGGCGAGCCAGCTGATCAGCCCGAAGATCGCCGTGACCGGCAGGATGTTCGGCAGCATCGCCGTCAGTCCCGCCCGCACCGATCCCAGCACGACGCTCATCACGACCGCGATGACGGCGAAGGCAAGCCCGAAACTTTCAATCAGGCCTTCCAACACCGCCTCCTGCGTGCGGAGGAACAGCGGTACCAGCCCGGTCACGGCGTACCCGGCGCCCGGTTCATCCTTCAGCACGTCCGCGGCGGCGGTGTGCAGGTCGGCGGTGAGGACCGCGTAATCGACGTCGGTGAGGATGTTCGCCTGGGCGCTGATCCGCCAGATTTCGTCGCCGGGCTCCGCCAGCGACACGCCGTCTTCGTCCTCGGGAGAGGTCAGACGTGTCGTCGTCACGAAGCCGGCCGACGCGGGGTTCTCGCGAACGCGGTTCTCAATCTCCCCGGCCCGCCGAAAGTAGCTGATCCGGGCAAAACGGCTGGCGTCCGGCGGCAGCGGCTCGGTCTTCGGGACGAAACTGGCCAGCGAGACCGCCCCACTGATCTCCGGGTGCTCCGCGATGCGGTCCGCCACCGCCCGCACCACTTCCAGCCGGTTCGTGAACCGCTGCTCGGGATCTTCGAGCGCCTCCTGCTCAAACCGCACCACCACGTCGACGGGAATCACGCCCGTGATGCGATCCTCGAAGTAGCCGTAGTCCTGCACGACCGGCTCCGAGGCCGGGAAGTACTTGATGACCTTCGTCTCCGTGCGGAACCGCGTCAGCCCCGCCGAGCAGACGGCGGCGACGAGCAGACAGCCGGCGATCACCGGCAGCCGCCACCGGGTGAGGATTCGCGCGTACGTTTCCCACACGGAGCTGCCGATGCGGCGAGCGGCCGGGGGCGGTGCGAGGTGGTCCAGCAGGGCCGGCAGGCCGTACAGCACGACGGCCAGCATGATCCCGCAGCCCGCCGAGGAGTAGAGCCCGAACTCGCTGACCGGCGTCAGCGGGCTGACGTACAGGGAGATCAACCCGACGGCCGTCGTGCCGGCCGCCAGCGTCGTCGGCGTGCGGGCGACGGCCAACGCCCGGGCGACGGCGTTCGGGGCGCCGTTCTCCGCGGCGTGTCGGTAGTAGTTGACGAGGTGCACCCCCGCGCTGAGCGTCAGCACCATCAGCAGCGAGGGCATCACGACCAGCACCATGTTCATCCCGCCCCCGGTCAGCGGGACGATGCTCAGGGCGGTCAGCACGGTGAACACCGTCGCCCCCAGCACGCACAGCGAGACCCGCAGCCCGCCCAACAGCCAAAAAGCCAACAGGGCGGAGACCAGGAACGACAGCAGCACCGGGCTCCGCTCCCACAGCTTCCAGGCGGGCGCCTCCCGGTTCAGGGCGGTGCGTTTCAGCGCCTGGTTCAGGGCGACCGCGGTGACGGTGCGTCCGCCGATTCGTAACTCGTCCCGGGGCACGCCGACGGCCTCCGCGGCCTCCTTGAGCGCCGCCACCGTCGCCTTCGGATCGGCGGCGCCGGCCTCGGAGAGGGTGACGGAGATCGCCGCCGGCTGCCCCGGCACGCGGAAAACCTCCTCGACGAACGGCCGTCCCTCCGCGTCGCGGACGCCCTCCACAGCGGCCCGGGCCGCCGCCAGCGTCTCCGCCGAGGCGTCCATTCGCGGCCAGCGGACCGTCAGATCGTGCGGACCGACCGCGGGGAACGCGAAGGGGATGTCGCCCGCCGGCTCGCCGTCTCCCGACTCGTCATCTGCCGAAGTGGGCACGGCGTAGGGATCGCCGGCGACGGCCGGGGCGACCTCGGCGTCGACGTCCGCGGCGACGCGAACCGCCGCGGCGATGCGTTCCGCGGCGGTGGCCGGGTCCGCTTCGCCGACCGGCGTGAGCACCACCCGCAACGGACCGCCGCCGACCAGCAGGCCGGTGACGCGGCGGACGGCGTCCTCCGGCTCCACGCCGGACTCCACCATGCGGCTCGCCAGTGCCGTGGGGGTGACGACGCGGTCGATCAGGCGGCTGCCGCCGCGGGGGATGCCCTCGGCGTCGGCGGCGCCGCGGATGGCGGCGGCGAACTCTTCCAGTTTCGGATCGCCCGCCTGCACGCCGGCCCAACTGAGGACCAGCGTGTCCTCGCTGGGGAAGTGCTCTTTGAACCAGGCCAGGCGGGCCGCGTCCGGGTCGCCGTCCGGCAGCCAGCTTTCGACGTCGTTTTCCAGGTGGATCTGCGTCAGCCCCCAACCGACCGCGGGCAGGACGAGGCAGAACGCCGCGAGCGCCCAAGAGGCGCGGGGGACCGCCGAAGACCGGCGGCCCGGCCGGACGTCCGGGTCCGCATTCTGGGGGAAGGCCGGCAAGGGACGTCCGTGGGGTGCTGGGCGGGGAGCGGCCGGCGGGCGGAGCCGGCGGGGAGGAACCGCGATTATTGCTCGCGACGCCCTCCGCCCCAACCCGGGTCTGGCGATGTCCAGCCTCGAAGGGACGATTTGGCCCCGTCCGCCCCGGCGCCGTTTCCCGACCCGCCGAACCCGCACGTTGTGCAGTTCCGTCGGACCGACCCCTGTTAGAGGAACGCCGACATAACTCCGTCGGCGACGAAGCGGCCCTCCCGGGTCAGCCGGACGCCGGCATCGTCTCGCTCCACCAGTCCGAGGCGTTGCTGTTCGAGCAGTTCCTCGCTGAGCAACTCGTCAATCTTGAAGCCGGTGCGGCGGGGGAAGTCCTCGCCGTCGATCCCCTCGACACGGCGGAGGTTCAACATGACGAGTTCCCGCGCCCGGTCCGCCGGGCCGAGCGCCTCCTCCTCGATCCACGGCGACTCGCCGGCTTCGAGGCGACGCAGCCAGCCGAGCACGCCGCGGTGGTTCATCCGCCGCACCCCGCCCAGCAGGCTCGCCGCCCCGGGGCCGAACGCTTCGAACTCGTCCCCGCTCCAATAGGCCCGGTTGTGGCGACACTCGAACCCCGGGCGGGCGTGGCTGCTCAGTTCGTACTGCCGCAGGCCGGCCGCGGCAGGGCGATCCATCGCCGCGGCGTACATGTCCCGCTCCGACTCCTCCGGCGGGGAGATCAGCTCCCCCCGGCGGCGGCGGGACCAGAAGGCGGTGCCCTTCTCGAACGTCAGCCCGTAGGTGGAGAGGTGCGTCGGTTCCAGGGCGAGGGCCGCGTCCAGCGTCTCCTCCCACCCCGCCAGATCCTGCCCCGGCACGGCGTAGATGAGGTCCAGCGAGACGTTGTCGATCCGCCGCCGGACGGTCTCCAGCACGCGGGGCACGTCCGCCGGGAGGTGATCCCGTTCGAGCGTCTTCAGCGCGGCCGCGTCGAAGGACTGGACGCCGAGGCTGATGCGGTTCACCCCCGCGTCGGCGAGCCGGTCGATGAGTTCCGGCGTGACGTCCGAGGGGTTCGCCTCGACAGAGACCTCCGCCCCCTCCCCCAACTGGTAGCGACGGAAGACCGAGGCGAACAGTCGGTCGAGTTGCGGGCCCGTCAGCCGGGTGGGCGTGCCGCCGCCGAGGAACAGCGTGTCCAGCTCCCGCCGCCCGCCGGCCTCCGGCGGTTCGACGCGATCCAGTTCCCGGTCGAGCGCCGCGAGATAGCGATCGGCCAGGTCGTCGCGGCCGGCGACAAGCGTGAAATCGCAATACCCGCAGCGATGCCGGCAGAACGGGACGTGGACGTAGACGGAGCGATGCACGGACGAGCCGCTGGGGCGAAGGGCGGACGCGGCATTCTAAGCGGAACGCGGCGGCGGCGGGCCTCTGCGGCGCCCTCCGGCGGATCTCAGGGCGAGCGCCGCCCGACGCGGGGGGGACTCCGGGGGTCGACGACGCCGGCCGCCGGCTAGCTTGGAGGTTGGCCGCCCGCCGTCCCGCAGGCTCCTGGAATGTCCTCCTTTCGTCGCGTCTCCGCTCCGGACAGCTCCCTCGGTCTACTGAGGGAGGGATACGAGTTCATCTCGAACCGCTGCCGGCGGCTGAACACGGACGCATTCCGCTGCCGGCTGATGCTGAGCCCGGCAATCTGCGTGCGAGGGCGGGAGGCGGCGGAGATGTTCTACACCCCCGGCCGCTTCACCCGACAGGGGGCAGTGCCGGCGACGGCGCTCACCCTGCTCCAGGACCGCGGCAGCGTGCAGACGCTCGACGGGGATGCTCACCGCCGTCGGAAGGGCTTGTTCCTCGAGATCCTGTCCGCGGAGTCCGTGCACAATCTGGTCGGTCGGTTCGAGCGGGAGTTTCGGGCCGCCGCGGAGCGATGGGCCACGGATGGCGAGGTCGAACTGCTGGGCGAACTGCAGGGAATCCTGACGCGGGCCGGCTGCGCGTGGGTCGGCGCCCCGGTGACGGGCGAGGCGGCGGAGGAGCGGACGCGCGAGTTCGCCGCGATGATCGACGGGGCCGGCGCTGTCGGCCCGCGGCACTGGCGGGGCCAGTGGTTGCGTCAGCGGACTGAGCGTTGGGCGCGGGACCGCATCCGGGCGGCTCGGGCCGAGACGAACCGGTCGGCAGACTCCCCCCTCACCCGGCTCGCGGCTTACCGGGACGCCAACGGAGAGCCGCTGGACGAAGCGGTCGCCGCTGTCGAACTACTCAACCTGACCCGTCCGGTCGTGGCGGTCGCCCGGTTCATCACCTTCGCCGCCCTCGCCCTGCACGAACATCCGGACAGCCGGGAATCGCTGACGAACGGAGGCGCAAACGACCGGGCGAAACAGGCGTTCGCCCAAGAGGTCCGCCGGTTCTACCCCTTCTTTCCAGCGGTGGGGGGCCGGGTGCGGGAGCCGTTCGAGTGGCGCGGGCGGCGCTTTGAACACGACGAATGGGTCCTGCTCGACCTGTACGGCACGAACCACGACGCCGACGCCTGGGGCAATCCCGAAACATTTCGGCCGGATCGCTTCGCCGGCGGCGGGGCCTGCCCCCACGCGCTGGTGCCGCAGGGCGGCGGGCCGCAGCGGGAGGGACACCGTTGTCCCGGGGAAGACGCGACGCTGGCCCTGCTGCGATCGTCGCTCGGCCTGCTGCTCGACGCCGTGCGGTACGAAGTGCCGCCGCAGGATCTGTCGGTCGATCTCTCCCGCATCCCCGCCGAGCCAGCCAGCCGATTCCGCATCTCCAACGTGCAGGTCGTCGGCTGAGCCACCGCCCCGGCGGCGGTCCTCCTCACCCCCACCCGGGCCCCGCCGGCCGCGGCGGATTCGCCCAGTGGCCGGAGGGGTCTTCGCCTCGCACCACCACGCCCTTGGCGTTCCAGCCCTGTCCGGCCCGCACGCCGGCGGAGCAGTACCGCAGCGTCAGTCCGCAGCGGCGGCGGGGACCGGGGTTCGCCTCGCTGCCGTGCAGCAGCAGATCGCTGTGCACGCTGCACGTGCCGGCTCGCAGTTCGTCCAGAACCTCCGTGCCGTACTGCTCCGCATTAGGGACGACCTGATTGAGGGCGGAGTGATCCTCCGGGGTGCTTTCCCGGTAGGTGAGGTGCCCGCTGTGATGCGAGCCGGCGAGGAACCGCATGCAGCCGTTGCCCTCGTCCGCGTCGTCGATCGCCAGCCAGACGGTGACCGCATGACTGGGGGAGAGCGGCCAGAAGCTGGCGTCCTGGTGCCAGCCGACCGCCGTGCCGTCGCCCGGCATCTTGCAGAAGAAGTGCGAACCCCAGCCCACGACGTGCTCTCCAAGCAGGTCCGCCGCGTAGGCGACCAGCGTGGGGTGCGTCAGCAGGTCGTAGACGCCGCCGTGAGAAAGGTGGGCCGTGGAGAGCGAATAGCTGTCCTTTCCCGCGGCCAACGCCTGGGCGAGCAGGCCGTCGAAGTAGGCCCGGATCCGATCCGCCTCCGCCGGTTCGAACGCCGGCAGCGGGGCGACGTGGCCGCGGTCGTTGAACGCCGCCACCTGCTCCGGCGACAGCGCCGTGGCGGTCGTCGGGTCGCCCGGGCGGAAGCGGAGATCGCGATTCTCGCCGGAGACGTCCGGGATGGCGTCGAATGTGACGGGGGCGGCGGATTGCATGGCACGAACTGGCAGGAGAGAGCCGGGCAGTTTGGGTGAACCCCCAGAGGTTCGCTATGCTGGAGGCCCGTCCGGCCGACACGCCGGGGCCGCTCACCCCGCGTCGGAACTGCCATGCTCCCAATGTTTCAAGCCCAATCACAGTCCACGGGTTCGCCTGCGCCGAACCCGGCGGAGCTCTTTCGCGATTACGATCTCGGCGGGTTCTTCGACGAAACGGTCGCCGAGGACCTGACCCCCCGCCCGGCCAGCGATCGCCTCTGCCGACGGATCGCGGAGCTGGCCCCCGGCGACCTCGCCCGGCGGCAGGCCGCCGCCGAGACCGCCATGCGGCGGCTGGGCATCACGTTCAGCGTCTACGGCGACGCCCGCGGGAAAGAACGGATCATCCCGTTCGACATCCTCCCGCGGGTCATCACCGCGGAGGAGTGGCGGACCGTCGAACGCGGCTTGAAGCAGCGCATCGTCGCGCTGGACCGCTTCATCGGCGACGTGTACGGCGATCAGAAGATCCTCAACGACGGCGTCGTGCCGCGGTCGGCGGTGGAGAGCGGCGAGGGGCTGAAGAAGGCCTGCATGGGCCTCAAACCCCCGCGGGGCGTCTGGTGCCATATCACCGGGACGGATCTGGTCCGCGACAGTGACGGCACCCTGTACGTTCTCGAAGACAATCTGCGGGTGCCCAGCGGCGTCTCCTACGTCCTCCAGAACCGCCGGCTGACGAAACAGACCTTCCCCGGGCTGTTCACTGATAACGACATCCGCCCGGTGGACGACTACCCCTGGCGCCTGCTGGAGTGCCTGCACTGGCTGTGCGGCGGACGGGTCGAGGACCCCGTCGCGGCGGTGCTCACCCCCGGCATTTACAACAGCGCCTACTTCGAGCACAGCTTCCTCGCTCAGCAGATGGGCATCCCGCTGGTCGAGGGCCGGGACCTCGTGGTGCGGGACGGGTTCGTGCAAATGCGCACCACCCGCGGCCCGCGGCGGGTCGACGTGCTGTACCGCCGGATCGACGACGAGTTCCTCGACCCCGCCGCCTTCCGCAAGGACAGCCTGCTGGGCGTGCCGGGTCTGATGGAGGCCTACCGTAGCGGTCGCGTCGCCCTCGCCAACGCCCCCGGCACCGGCGTGGCCGACGACAAGGTGATCTACACCTACGTGCCGGACATGATCCGGTACTACCTGAACGAGGACCCGATCCTGCCGAACGTGCCCACGTTCCGCTGCGGCGACCCGGACAGCTTGAAGCACGTGCTGGCGAACCTCGAAACGATGGTCGTCAAGCCGGCGAACGAGAGCGGCGGGTCCGGCATGCTGATCGGCCCGGCCAGCAGCGCCGCGGAGCGGGAGGAGTTCGCCGCCCGCATCAAGGACGACCCCCGCGACTACATCGCCCAGCCGACGCTGGCGTTGTCCCGCGTGCCGGTGCTCTGCGATCCGGCGCCGGACGGGTCCCTGAACCTCGCCGGCCGGCACGTCGATCTGCGGCCGTTCATCATCCGCGGCCCGGAGACCTACGTGCTGCCGGGCGGCCTGACCCGGGTGGCGCTCACGCCCGGCTCGCTGGTCGTGAACAGCAGTCAGGGCGGCGGCAGCAAGGACACCTGGGTCCTGTCCGGCGAAGGGAGGGCGAAAGGTGAGGGCGAGGAGTGAGGAGGCGTCCCTCGCCCGCCCCCGTTCGTCGTCCTCTCCTCCCGCATCCCCCCTCCCCCTCACTTAGTTCCATGCTGTCTCGCGTCGCCGAATCGGTTTACTGGATGAGCCGCCTCGTGGAACGGGCGGAGAACGTCGCGCGGTTCATCGGCGTGAACCTGAACCTCTCCCTCGACCTGCCGGACCGCGGCGGCGAGGGGGAGCAGTGGCACCCGCTGGTCGTCACCAGCGGGGACGACGCCGCCTTCTCCAAGCGGTACGGCGAGGCGACTCGGCGGAACGTCATCCGTTTCCTCGCCCTGGACGCCGAGAACCCCAACAGCGTGCGGAGCTGTCTGGCGACGGCCCGCGAAAACGCCCGCACCGTGCGGGAGTGCATCTCCGAGGAGATGTGGGAGCACCTGAACCAGTTCCACCTGATGGTCTCTGAAGCCTGCGACGCCCGCAAAGGCGAGGGGCCGGTCGCCGAACCGCACGAGTTCTTCGAGAAGGTCCGCCAAGCCGGCCAGCAGTTCCTCGGCGTCACCGACGCCACGATGACGCACGGCGAGGCCTGGCAGTTCTGCCGGCTCGGCCGCTGCATCGAGCGGGCGGACAAGACGACCCGCATCCTCGACGTGAAGTACTACCTGCTCCTCCCCGAACCGGAGGACGTGGGCACGCCGTTCGATTCGCTCCAGTGGGCCGCCCTGCTCCGCAGCGCCGGGGCCCTCCAGATGTACCGCCAGAAGCACGGGCGGATCACGCCGCGGGACGTGGTCGACTTTCTGGTGCTCGACTTGCAGTTCCCCCGCAGCGTGCTGTTCTGCCTGGCGCAGGCGGACGGCGCCCTGCACGCGATCACCGGCACGCCGTCGGGCACTTTTGCGAGCCCGGCGGAGCAGCACCTCGGCAAGCTCCACGCCCGGCTGGCCTTCACGCGGGCCGACGAGATCGTCGCCGGCGGCATGCACGAATTCCTTGACTCGACGCAGCGGCAGCTCAATCAAACGGGTAAGGCGGTCTACGACACCTTCTTCGCTCCGCAACCGGGCTGAGCCCGCGGTACACTGAACCCCGACCGCGGGACGATACTCTCGCCGGCGATTCCCTCCCCACGATTTCTACGCCGACGGTTCGCCGTCGCCTGCCGAAGCCCCGCCCATGACGTTTTGTCTCGCGATGAAGGTTGAGGACGGCATCGTCGGCCTCTCCGACACCCGCGTGACGACCGGCAGCGAAGTCATCGCCGCCAAGAAGGTCTCCGTCTACGACTTTCCGCCCCTCGCTGAGGACGCCCCGGGCTTTCAGTCGCACGGTCGCGGTCGGCCGGCGGGCTCCTGCTTCGTGATGACCAGCGGTCTCCGCAGCGCCCGGGACAAAGCCCTCACCTACTTCGAGGACGAGATCGCCCGCCCCGGCCGCACCGTGGAGAACCGGCTGTTCGAAGTGGCGAACCTGCTCGCCGCCCAGATCCGCAAGGTGGCGAAGGAGGACGGCGAGGCTTTGAGAAACTCCGGGCTGGACCTCAACATCCACGCCCTCGTCGGCGGGCAGATGCACGGCGACGATCAGCACCGCCTGTTCCTCGTCTATCCCGAGGGGAACTGGGTCGGGGTGGAGCGGGACACGCCCTATCAGATCATCGGCGCCGGCGGGTACGGCAAGCCGGTGCTGGACCGCACCCTGAAGTACGAGGACCCGATGCGGTTCGCGCTGAAGGTCGGCTGTCTGGCCTTCGATTCGACCCGCATCAGCGCCGCGGACGTCGGGCCGCCGATCGACATCGTGCTCTACAAACGTGACGGATTCCGCACGATCGAACGGCGGTTCACCCAGGCGGAGTTGTCCGAAATCACGGACTGGTGGCAGGACCGCCTGCGGAGCAGCATCCGCCAGATCCCCAGCACGTGGCTGGAGCCGCTGCGAGAACTGGTGCCCGCCGAGTGGGGCGACGTGTTCGAAGCCCACCGGCCGGATCGGTACGGCACCTGACGGCGCCGCCCGGGTTTATCCGGGTTCGCGTCCACCGCGACGGATAGAATGCGGGCCTGCCTCTCGTACGGCCGGAGGACGCGCTCGTCCCGGCCCATCTGTCCTGAAAGCTCTCGGTGCGTTTCAACGTTCGGCATTCCACCCGGTACCGCTACAGCAGTCCGGTCGCCCTCGGCCCGCAGACGTTGCGGTTCCGCCCCCGCGACGGCGCCGGCCAGCGGTGCGTCGCCCACACCCTCTCGATCGACCCCCAGCCGGTCGGCCGGACCGAGGACCTCGACGCCGAGGGCAACGCGACGGAGGTCGTCTGGTTCGCCGGAGAGACGGACCGTCTGACGATCACCGCACTGCTGACGGTGGAGATCGTGCGGGAGAATCCGTTCGACTTCCTCATCCAATCCACTCACCTGCCAATCGATTACGGGGACTTCGGCCCCCTGCTCATCCCCTCGATGGCTCGCGTGCCCGGCAAGATCCCGGCCGGCGACCCCGTCGCAAAGATGGCCGCGAAGTTGGCGGAGCAGAACCCGGAGCCGATGAAGTTCCTCACCGCGCTCAACGACGAGATCCACCGTCGCTGCCCGGTCCGCTATCGGGAGACCGGGGAGCCGTTCACCCCCGCGGAGGTGTGGGAAGGCGGCGGCGCCTGCCGCGACCTCGCGGTGCTGTTCATGGACGCCTGTCGGACGCAGGACCTCGCCTGTCGGTTCGTCAGCGGCTACACGAGCCCGCCGGAGGGCGGCAGCGAACCGGAACTGCACGCCTGGGCCGAGGTCTTCCTGCCCGGCGGCGGCTGGCGGGCGTTCGACCCGACCCGCGGCCTCGCCGTCGCGGATCGGCACGTGACCGTGACGGCCTCCGCGGACCCCCAGTTCTGCATGCCCATCTCCGGCGGCTACAGCGGGCAGGCCGAGACCACCATCGACTTCGACCTCGACGTGGTCATGACCGAGGGCCACAGCTATTCCTACCAGCCCTCGCAAAGCCAGCAGCAGTGAGGCCCGCCCCGCGGGACGCCCTCAGCCCCGCGTGACCGGGTTCCGCAGGGTGCCGACGCCGGCGATCTTGATCGTGACGACGTCCCCCTGCTCCAGGGTGAACTGGTCCGGCGGCACCAGCCCGGTGCCGGTCATCAGGGCGGCGCCGTCGGGGATCGAGTACTCCTTCGTCAGCCAGGCGACGAGTTCCTCCAGCGACCGCTTCATCTGGGACAGGTCGGTGCGGTCCTCATAGGCCGTCGCTCCGTCGCGTTCGATCGTCAGCGTAATCGTCGTTGCCGGCAGATCCAGCGGCCCCTCGGCCAGCAGCACGGTGGAACCGAGGGCGCAGGAGCCGTCGTAGGTCTTCGCCTGCGGCAGATAGAGCGGGTTCTCGCCCTCAATGTCCCGTGCGGAAACGTCGTCGCCGACCGCGTACCCGACGATGCGACCGTCCGGGGCGACGAGCAGCGTTAGTTCCGGCTCCGGCACCGTCCAGCGGCTGTCGGACCGCACCCGAATCGGTTCGCCGTCCGCCACAACGCGGCCGGCGGTCGACTTGAAAAAGATCTCCGGCCGGGCCGCGGTGTAGACGCGGTCGTAGTGATCCGCGGCGGCCTCGGATTCGCTCATCCGGGCGACCTGCGAGCGTTTGTAGGTCACCCCCGCCGCCCAGACCTCCTGCCGTTCGACCGGCGGCAGCAGACGGACGTCCGCCAGGGCGAAGGTCTCGCCGCTTGGACAGGCGGCGACGCGGCCGGCCGGGTCGTCGGCGTGCAGCAGGTCGGAGAGCGTCAGCCCGTCGCCTGCGGTGCCGAGGGCGACGATCCCGCCCTCCCCGTTCGACAGGCCGACCTGCGGCGGGGCGTCGGCGGCGGTCTGGAAGCGGGCGAGGTGCATGCCAGGCAGGCTAGCGGGGCTCACGGAGGGCGTCGAGGACCGCCGTCATGTCCCGCGGCAGCGGCGCCTCGAAGGAAAGCCGTTCGCCGCTGGCGGGGTGATCGAATTCCAATCGCCGGGCGTGCAGGGCCTGCCGGCGGATCAGCGTGCGGCCGCCGGGGGAGGTTTCGCCCTGGGCCTCCGCCACGGTGAACGATTTGCCGCCGCCGTAGACGTTGTCGGCGACGATCGGGTGCCCGAGATGCCGGAGGTGCACCCGCAACTGGTGCGTGCGGCCGGTGTGCGGGAACAGGCGGAACAGCGTGTGCCCGGTCCCCCGGCCGCCCTTCGGCGCAAAGCGTTCGGCGACTTCGTAGAACGTCCGGGCCGACCGGGCGTTCCCGCCGGCTTCGCAGACCTGCATCCGCTCCCGGACTCGCGGATCCACGCGGACGTGGGTTTCGATCCAGTCCGAATCGAACCCCGGCACGCCGCGGGCGATCGCGGCGTACTCCTTCTTCACCGTGCGGGCGGCGAACTGATCGCTGAGGGCGGCGTGGGCCGGGTTGTCCTTCGCCACGACCAGCACCCCGCTGGTGTCGCGGTCCAGCCGATGCACGATGCCGGGGCGGTGCGCCCCGCCGGCGTCGGAGAGGGTGTCAAACCGATGCTGCAACGCCGCGGCGAGGGTGCCGGTGGGGTTCCCGCGGCCGGGGTGCACGATCATCCCCGCCGCCTTATTGACGACGATCAGCCTCTCGTCCTCGAACAGCACGTCGATCGGCAGGTCTTCGGCCGGCACCGTGGGGGCGGCGGCCTCCGGGGCGGCGCCGCTGAGGACGTCCCCTTCCCGCAGCCGATGGCCGCTTTTGACCGGCCCGCCGTTCAGCGTCACCGCCCCGGCCTTCACCGCTTTCTGCAATGCGGAGCGGCTGTGCTCCGGGAACAGACCCGCCAACGCCACATCCGCTCGTTCGCCCGCTTCGTCGGAGCCGACGACGAGGGTCCGTCGTTCCGCGTCAGTCACCGCCGGGAGCCGGGGCTTCGTCTTCTTCGGGACTCTCGCCGCCGGATTCCGGCGCCGACTCGCCCTCAGGTTGCGTGTTCGGTGCCGGCGTCGGCTCCGGGGTCGTCTCGGACGACTCGCTCGCCACCGGCTCGGGCGTTTCTTCCGTCATGGGGGCCTCAGCGTCCCCTTCCCCCTCGAAGGGGTCGGCCGGCGCCTCGTCCGCCGTCGCGGGTTCGTCCCCGGCCGGCGGGGTCGGGGCGGGGGGCGTCGACGGGGCGGCGGCGTCCACGCCGGGCAGCGGGGCGTCGTCCTCGTCCGGGGTGACGTTGTCCAGCGGACGGGCGAGGTCGTCCTGCTGGGGCGCCTGCTTGTCGAACCAGGCGAGGAACGGCCCGGTGGTCGGCCGCTTCAGAGCTTCCAAACGCAGTTCCGCGGCGGGGACCAGCGGGGAGTCCGGGTAGTCGGCGATCAGTCGGTTGTAGAGGTCGGTCGCCGCCTTCACGTCGCCGGAGGAGCTGGCCTCCTCGACGCTCGCCAGTCCGTAGAGGGCCTGCGCCCGCAGCGCGGACGGGGCGTCCTCAGCGGCGAGGGCCGCTTCGAAGTGCTTGCGAGCGGAGGCGAGACCGTCCTCCGCCCCCTTCCGATCGGTGAACGCGGCGCCGGACGCCGTGGACAGGAAGGCGTTACCGGCTCGCAGGTGGGCCCAGGCGGTGGCGTTGGTGGTGCCGCTGAGTTCCTCGTCGGCGACCGCTTCGAGTTCCGCAACGCTCTGCGCCTCGAACAGCGCCGGCCAACCGGCTTCGCGGTTGCTGCGACCCGCGCCCAGCCAGACGCTGACGGCCACGAACAGCAGCACCAGCGCGACCGCGGCCAGCGCGACCAGCCGGCCGTACTGTTCCAGGAACGGCTTGAGGTGGCCGACGTATTCCTGCTCCAGTTCGTTCTGCTGGAGGGCCTGCCGCTCTTCGGACTTCATCCGTCGCTTTGTGCAAAGACTGGGGCGGCGATCCGGCCGCCGGGGCGAATCGAGGACGGTAAGATCCCGCCCCCCTCCGGTCAATCACGCCCGCGCCCGTCCGTTTTCCTCTGTGCCCCGCTCCCCCGCCCCGCGCGACCTGCCGACGAAGGTTTGCCCAGTCTGCGGGCGGCCCTTCCGCTGGCGAAAGAAGTGGGAGCGGGACTGGGATCAGGTCCGCTTCTGCTCCGACGCCTGTCGCAGAACGGGGAAGCGGGCTTCGCCGGAGGCCTGACCGCGGTTGCGGTCACGGGCCGCGTCCCTATGATGCTCGACCCGCGGCCGGTCCGTCCGCTGTCCTCCCGTACATTCCCCACGATTAGAACTCCCGCGCCGCGGGACCCCGCTCGATGGCTTCCAAGGGCAAGATTGAGAAAATGAAGCGGAACGCTCGGCTGATCGAGCGTTATGCCGCCAAGCGCGCCAAGCTGAAAGCGGCCGGCGACTACGACGGCCTCGCCGCCCTGCCCCGGAACAGCAGCCCCACCCGCTACCGTCGCTACTGCAAGCTGACCGGCCGGATGCGGGGCACCTACCGCAAGTTCCAGATCTCCCGCATCATGCTGCGGGACATGGCCCTCGACGGCCTGATCCCCGGCATGACCAAAGCCAGCTGGTGAGCCGGCTCGGTTAGCCGCTCTCCTTGGGAGAGCGGTGCCGAACCCGTTCGGCCGTCCACAGGACGGCCCATAGCGCCAGCCCCCCGCCGACGCCCCACAGCGTGCCGGCGAAGGCCACGCCGGCCCCGGTGACCACCGTCACGCCGGTGCCGGCTCGACCGCGAATCGCCCCGGCGGCGCTGGCCAGACGCCAGCCCGCGGCGATCAGCAGCACGGCGAGGATCGGTCGCGGGAACGCCGTGATGGCTCCCGCCGGGACCAGTAGCAGGGCAAGCCCGGCGGCGATCTTCAGTCCGCCCAGCACGACGACCGCCCCGCCGGTGCGGGCGCCGAAGTGGTATTGCGCCGCCAGCCCCCCGGCCCCGTGGCAGACCGGCATCCCGCCGAAGGGCACGGAGAGCAGGTTCATCGCTCCCACGGAGGTCGCCATCTTGCCCGGCGACACGCCGCGTCCCGGGAAGTAATCGGCGGACAGCACGCAGACCGCGACGACGCTGTTGAGCAGCGTGAGCGGAAGTTGTGCCGGCGCCAGTTCGAGCAGCCCCGTGCGCCACTCCCCCGCGGTGGGGAGCGTCATGAACGGCGGGGCCGGGACCGCGGCGGTCTCCGTCAGGGCGCCGGCCGTCAACCCGGCGGCCACGACGACGACCAACAGCGGAACCCGCGGCCACCGCGGCGCCAGCAGCGCCGCTGCGGCGACGGGGGCGGCCAGCCAGAACGCCGAGGCGTCCTCCAGCAGCCACACGCCGCCGCGAATCGCCAGCGCCGCCCCCACGCCCAGTTGCAGCCCCCGCACCACCGCCGCGGGCACCCAGCGGCCGAGGCGGTCCGCGATGCCGAGCACGCCCAATAGCAGCACGACGAGCCCGGTCCCCATCCCGGCGGTCCGCACCGCCCCGGCGCTCAGGCCGCCGGCGATCGCCAGCGCCGCGATCGCCTTCATCGGCTGCACGGGGATCGGCTGGCGGAACAGCAAACCGGTGACGGCGTTCAGCACGCCCGCCCAGATCATCACCGCCGCGAGGTTCAGGTCGCACACGAGGCAGAGCGACACCGTCACCGGCAGGAACGTGCCGAGGTCCCCCAGACCGCCGGACCACTCGGCGGGGCCGAACCGCAACCTGTCCGACGCATCGACCCCCGCCGCGTCCGCGGACCCGGCGACGGGGTGGGCCGTCGTCACGCCCACACCGGGACCTTCCAGAGGGGCACGTCCCGCTTCATGCGATCGACGAACGCTCCGCAGCAGGCCAGAGCCGCCGCCCGGTGCGGCGTCGCCACCCGCAGTCGAAAACTGCACGCCCCGACCGGCACCACGCCGACGCTGTGCTCCACCGCCAGCGTTGCCCCGAACTCCGCCGCACAGGCCGCCCGCAGGCGGTCCAGCTCCCGCGTCGTCATCGGCTCGTATGCCTCATAACGCAGCGCCGCGAGCGGTCGCACCGCCTCCCCATCCGGCTCCGAGGGCCGAACGACGCCCTCGAACGTCAGCACGGCCCCGCACCCGGTCGCGAACGCCGGCCCGTCGTTCGGCAGCGGTCCCTCATGGAGAAGAACGGGGGAGAACGCAGCGCTCATCCGCCGCTCACCAGGCCGATCAGCGCTACTTCCGCACCCGGCGGGATGACGTCCGCGTCGCCGGCGTACTCGTGATCGACGGCGATTCGACTGCTCTTCAGCGAGGCTCGCAGCGGCTCGCAGGCCGCGGACAGTTCCGCACGCAGTTCGGCCACGGTCGCGCCTTCCGTCAGGAGGACGGCAATCTGATCCGCCTCCGCCAATCGGGCCTGCGGACCGAACAGCCGCACCGCGACCGTGCGGCGGGCGGCGGCCGGAGCGAGTGAATCGATCATGGCGACGCGGCGGATTGAGCGGCGGCGAGATCAGCGGGCGTATCCACATCGTCCGCAGCCGCCGGCAGCGGCACGCGGACGAGCCCGTCCCCCAACTCGGCCAGAAACGGCTTCGCTCCGCCCTCCGGCGTGCACGCCCGCAGGGCGGGATAGAGCGACGGAGTCACGCACACCGGCGGACCGAACGCCTCGCCCCCGGCACCGTCGGGGAAACTGGCCGCGGCGGCGACCGCTCCGTCGGCCTTGCTGGCGTCGATGATCCGTCGCAGGTCGTCGGCTTCGATCCGGGGCAGATCGACGGGGAGGATCAGCGTGCGGCTCGGCTCCTGGCCGCCGGCGAGGGCCTCGAACCCGGCGGCCAGACTCGTCCCCTGCCCTGCCGCCCAGCGGGGATTGATCGCCACCGCGGCGGCCGCGGGCACGGCACGCGCGACCGCCGCCGCCTCGCAGCCCACCACCGCCACGATCGGCCAGCAACCGGCCGCCTCAGCAACGGCGACCGCGTGCCCAAGCAGCGTGTCGTCCCCCCACGGAGCCAGCGGCTTGGGCGAGCCGAACCGGCTCGCCCCCCCCGCGGCCAGCACGATCGCCGCACAGTCGTCGACCGGTTCGAGCTTCTGCGGCGGGCCGGGGCGGGACATCAACGCATTGTGGGGCTGAGGCGGCGTTTGCCCAGCGGACACGGGAGCCCGCCGCCGACTCTCGTCGCGATCACGGCCCGGCGGGGTCGTGAATCGGGGCGTCACGGTTCGAGAGGAACCCGCCGTCGCGGCCGCGGAAGTGGGCGACGATCTCCGCAACGACCGCCGCGGCGATCTCCTCGGGGGTTCTCGCCCCCAGATCGAGGCCGACCGGCGTGCGGAGCTTCGCAAGCCGGTCCGGCGCGGGCAAACGGCCGAGCGCGTGCAGGTCGGTCATCAATCGGCCGGCCCGCCGCTTCGGACCCAGCAGGCCGACGTAGCCGATCTCGCTGTTCAACAACCCGGGCAGCAGTCGGACGTCGCCCTCGTAGTCGTGCGTCAGCCCCACCGCCGCGGCGTGAGGGCGGAGGGGGAGCGAGTCGAGAACCGACGCCGGATCGGCGCACTGCACCCGCACCGCGTCGGGAAAGCGGGCCGGCAGGGCGAGGTCCGGCTGTTTCGCGACCACCGTCACCGCCCAGCCCATCACGCCGGCGAGTTCGCATAGCGGACGCGCGTCGTCGCCGGCGCCGAAGATCGTCAGCGGCCGCGGCGGTTCGATGGTCTCGTCGAACCCTCCGGCCGTGCGCTGCACCGGCTCGCCGGTCTCCACGGCCCGCCGCACCGCCCGCAGACCGCCGGGATCGGCGTCCGCCCCCTGCCCGTCGAGCCGTTCGCACAGCACCTCGATCACGCCGTCGCAGCCGGCGTTGTAGGCCCCGCCGGGGTCGCGGGGGTTGCCGCGGGTGTCGAAGGCGAGCGTGCGGGGGCCTTCGGCCGTCGCGTCCCAGACCCGCCGGGCGAGTTCTTTTTCCAGGCACCCGCCGGAAACGTATCCGGCCCGCCGGCCGTCGGGCGTGAGAATCAGCCGCGCCCCCGGCCGGCCGTAGGCGCTGCCCGTGACCCGCACGACGGTGCAGACCGCGGCGGCCTCGCCCGGTTCGAGCTGATCGGCGAAGGCGAGGACCTCCCGCAGGCTCCGCACCGCGTCAGCCCCCCAGCGAGATCATGTCCCGCTCGGAAAACCGCGGCTCCGCGGCGGTCATCTCGTGGCCGGCCCATTTTGCGTCGGCCGCCCTATTGAAGAGGACGGCTAACGCGGCGTCATCCGCGCCGGCGCGGAGCGGGCCGCGGACGTCGACCCCCGCGTCCTGATGCAGGCAGGGCCGCAGTTGCCCCTCGGCGGTGAGCCGCATGCGATCGCAGGCCCCGCAGAAGTTCTCCGTCAGGCTGGAGATGAACCCGACCCGGGCCCCGGTGCGGCGGCAGACCCAGCGGCGGGCCGGGTCGCTGGCCGACACGGACGGGTCGGGGTGCAGGTCGAACCGCTCCGCGAGCCGCTCCCGCAGCTCGGCGGTGGGGACGGTGGCGTCCGGCAGCGATTGGGCAACCCGCCCCATCGGCATGTATTCGATGAACCGTACCTCCCAGCCGCGTTCGGCTCCGTACAGAGCCAGATCGAGCGCCTCGTGATCGTTCACCCCGCGCACGGGCACGACGTTCAACTTGACCGGCAACCCGGTCGACGCGGCCGCTTCCAACCCGGCCAGCACCTCGGCGAGCACGTCCCGCCCGGCCAGCTTCGCCGCGGCCTCGCGGTTCAGGGAGTCCAACGAGACGTTCACCCGATCCAATCCCGCCGACTTCAACCGGCCCGCATGTCGGGGGAGCAGCGAGCCGTTGGTCGTCAGGGCGACCTCGGCGATGCCGGGAATCGCTTTGAGATCCGCGACGAGATCCGGCACGTGGGGGCGAACCAGCGGCTCCCCGCCGGTCAGTCGCACCTTGCGAAAGCCGAGCCCCGCTGCGGTCCGGACGACCCGGGCGATCTCGCCGAGGCTGAGCAGCGCCGAGCCGTGTTGAAACGTGCGGTGATCCGCCGGTCGGCAGTACACGCAGGCGAAGTTGCAGGCCGGCGTGAGCGACACCCGCAGGCTGCGAAACCTTCGGTCAAAGCGATCCACCAGGACGGCCGATTCCGGAACGTCGCCCGCCGGCTCGCGCACGCCAGCACGCGGACCGGGGACCCGGGTCAGGATCGGCAGGTGCGTCAAGCCATCACCATTTCGGGGGTGACGGGGCAGGAGCGATGCCGCCGGCCGGTGGCGTGCCAGACCGCGTTCGCGAGGGCTGCGTTGACGCCGGTGATGCCAATCTCGCCGATGCCCTTCGCTCCGATGGGAGACGCGTTGAAGTCCGGGTCGTCGATCCACATCACGTCGAGGTCCGGCACGTCCGCATTCACGGGCACGTGATACTCGGCGAGGTTGTCGTTTGTCCAGCGAGCCAGCCGCGTGTCGTGGTGGGTGACCTCCAGCAGGCCGGAACCGATGCCCATCACCATGCCCCCGAGGAACTGGCTGCGGCCCAGCTTGCGGTTCAGGATCGTCCCGCAGGCGTAGCACCCCAGCATCCGCCGGACGCGGACCAGGCCGAACTCTTCGTCGACGCCGACCTCGACGAAGGTCGCCCCGAAACTGTGCTTGGAGTAGTCGCTCTTGCCCGGCGCGTAGCTACCCCTGGCGGAGAGTTCCTCCCGGCCGGACTGTTCGATCAGATCCTCGAGCGGCAGGCCCTTCTCCGATTCCGTCACCACCAGTTTGCCGGAGGCGAAGGTGACGTCGGCGGGTTTCGCCCCGGCCAGCGGCGAATCTTTGGGGGCGTGCTTCAACAGGGCCGCCTTCAACTTCTCCGCGGCGTCGCGGAGGGCGGAGCCGACGGAGAGCGTCGTGGCGCTGCCGCCGGAGACGCCGCCCTTGGGGTACGCCGTGGTGCCGAGTTCGAACGTGACCCGGCCCGCGGGCACGCCCAGCAGGTCGGCGGCGGTCTGTTCCTGCACGGTCGCGGTGCCGGTGCCGAGTTCATGCGTCGCACAGAGCGCCCGCACGCCGCCGTCGGCCCGGATCGTCAGTTCGACTTCCGTGGGAAAGCCGAACGCCGGATAGGTGGCCGCGGCCACGCCGGTGCCGATCAGCCACCGCCCGTCCCGCCGCTGCCGAGGTTGGAGCGGGCGGTCCGCCCAGCCGAATCGCTCCGCCCCGGCCTGCAGACAGCGGACGAACTGCCGGTTCGAGAACGGCTTGCCGGTCGTCGGGTCCTCTTTCGGCTCGTTCCGCAATCGCAGTTCGACCGGGTCCAGCCCGGCGGCCTCCGCCAGTTCGTCCATCGCGCATTCGAGCGGGAACATGCCCGGCGTCTCCGCCGGCGCCCGCATGAAGGTGGGCAACTGCGTGTTCACCCGGCCCATCCGCTGCGCGAGCCGGCGGTTGGGGGCGGCGTATAGGATCTTCGTCGCCATCACGACGGCGTCGCTGTAGTCGTCGCGGATGCTGGTGACGGTGAAGCCCTCGTGCACGATGCTCGTCAGGGTGCCGTCCTCCTTCGCCCCCAGGGCCACCCGTTGCAGCGTGGGGGAGCGATACCCGGTGCCGCCGTAGAGCTGCCGCCGAGTGACGACCAGTTTGACCGGCGCCCCGGCCAGCTTGGCGCATTTGCAGGCCAGCAGCGCCTGCGGCCACATCACGCCCTTGGAACCGAACGCCCCGCCGACGTACTCGCACACCACCTCGACCTGCTCCGGCTTGAGCCCGAACGCCTCGGCCAGCGAACTGCGGGTCCCGTAGAGGTTCTGCGTCGTGTCGCGGACGCTGAGGGTCTCTCCGCCGTCCTCCCCCTTGCCGAAGACCGCGATCGTCGCGTGCGGCTCGATCGGGTTGTGGTGGTTCGGGTCCGTCTTGAACTGCTGATCGACCCGCAGCGTCGCCTCCCGGAGGGCGGCTTCGGCGTCGCCCTCCTCCATCACCGGCGGGTCGCCCATCAGGCTCTTCGGGCGTTCCTGAGTGCCGTTGACGGACTCGACGGCGATCAACGGGTTCGGGTCCGCCTCGTAGGACACCTTCACCGCCAGCGCCCCGTCGCGGGCGGCCTCGAAGGTGTCGGCGATCACCGCGGCGACGTACTGCCCGGCGTGCACGATCTCCTGCGACTCCGCCCCGGCGGGGCCGGCAGGTTCGACGCTCTGAAAGCCCAACCCCGGCGGGCCGCTGGGCACCTTCAGCTTCGGGCTGTTCGCCGGGGTGAGCAGATGGCGGACGCCGGCCATCGCCTCGGCGGCGGAGGCGTCGATGGCGGTCACGCGGCCCTTGGCGATCGTCGCCGGCACGGCGACGGCGTGCAGCAGGCCGGGGAAACTCTCCGGGCTGTGCTTCCCGTCGCGCTCCGCGGTGTAGGCCGCCGTGCCCGTGACCTTCGCCCGGCCGGTGCGGCGGGTCCGCGGTTTGCCGACCGCCCCGGTGTCGTCGGCGAGACGCGGGAGCGGGGCGAACGCCGTGTCGGGCTGGTCGGCGAAAAACATCGGCGGGGGGCGGACAGGGAGCGGGGACGCCGCGGCGGCGGGCGGATCGGACGGGGTTCAGCCGACGTCGCGGCCGTGCTGGAGGGCGAACAACGTGGCGTCGTCCGGCGGGCCGTCGTCGCGGAGGCGCCGCAGGGCGTAGGCGAGCGTTCGCTTCGCCAAGGTCACCTTGTATTCCGTGCCCTTCGGGGGATCGGCGTCCGCGAGGGCGGCCTCGGCGGCGGCGGCGAATTGCTCGTCGGTGGCCGCTTTGCCGGTGAGGGTCGCTTCGGCCTCCGGGGACCGCCACGGCTTCACGCCCACCCCGCCGAGGGCGATGTGGCAACTTTTCACCCTGTCCCCGTCCAACTCCAGACCGACGGCGGCGCTGGCGAGGGCGAAGGCGTAGCTGCTGCGCTCCCGTATTTTGCAGTACCAGCCGTTCGCCGCGGCGGGCGAGAACGGCAGGGTCAGGTGCGTGATCAGTTCCCCGGGCCGCAGGACGGTTTCAATCTCCGGCGTGTCGCCGGGGAGCCGGTGCAGGTCGGTCGCGGCGATCGTGCGGCCGCCGTCCGGGCGCTCCGTTTTGACGGAGCCGCCGAGGGCGGCGAAGGCGACCGCGAAGTCGCCCGGGTAGTTCGCGATGCAGCGGTCCGACACGCCCAGCACGGCCATCAGGGAACGATCCGCCCCCTCCTCCTGAGCGTCGCAGCCGGAGCCGGGTTCCCGCTTGTTGCAGCGGTACTCCGTGTGCCGGAAGTACGGGCAGCGGGTCCGTTGGAGCAGGTTCCCGCCGACGGTCGCCATGTTGCGGATCTGCGGGGAGGCCGCGAGGATCAGCGCGTGCCGCACCGCGGGCAGGTTCGACCGCACCAGCGGGTGATCGGCGAGCGCCGCCATCGTGCACCCGGCGCCGACCCGCAGGCCGTCGTCGGTTTTCGTCACCTCCGCCGAGAGCGCCGGGCGAACGAACGTCACCTCCTCCGGCGTGAGGACGTTCAGCTTCATCAGGTCCGCCATCGTCGTCCCGCCCGCCAGGTAAGCGGCGGACGGACGGGCGGCGGCGGCCGGATCGGCGGCCGAGGAGAACGTGAAGGGCACCATCGGTCAGCTCTCCCCGGAGGTTTGGGCGTCGCCGGACGACAGAATGACGACGGCGGCGGACGGGTCCTCCTCCGGCTCCTCGCCGGCGGTCTGGCGGACGGCGGAAACGATGTTCGGATAGGCCCCGCAACGGCAGAGGTTGCCGCTCATCCATTCGCGGACCATCTCCCGGCTGCCGGCGTGCCCGCCGCCGGCCGGGTCCTCCTTCAGCAGGGCGGCGGCGCTCATGATCTGCCCCGGCGTGCAGTAGCCGCATTGGTAGGCGTCGCAGCGGAGGAACGCCTCCTGGAGCGGATGCAGCACCTCGCCCTTCGCCCCCACCGCGGCGGGGAGACCCTCGATCGTCGTCACCTTCGCCCCGTCGAGCGTCGCCGCGAACGTGAGGCAGGAGAGTTGCCGGGTCGGGGCCTCGTCGCCTGGTCGCTGGATGTGCACCGTGCACGAGCCGCAGGCCCCGTGGTCGCAGCCTTTTTTGGTGCCGGTCAGGCCGTGGCGCTCGCGGAGCAGGTCGACGAGGGTCACCCGCGGGTCTAGCGTTTCGGAACGCTGTTCGCCGTTGAGAGTAAAGCGAACGGGGGCGCCGTTCTCCGTCGCTTCCCCGTCCGCGTCGGTCGCCGCGGCGGCGGGGTTCGCCCCGCGGGAGGAGACGAGGGCGACGCCCGCGGAGCCGGCGCCAAGGAACGTACGGCGGGACACGCCGTCGCCGGGGGGCGCCGCAGCCGAGGGCGGTTCCGGAAGGAACGAGCCGTCGCCGTCGCAACAGGGCGGCAGACTCGGACAGCGGGGCGTCGCGGCGGGGGGCGACGCAGCGGCGGGAGGAGGCATCGGCCGATCCCGAGAGGGTACTGGGCGGAGTCTCCTTTTAAGCCGACGCCGACGCCGGCACACGGGGGGAAGCCCGGTCCTGCCGTCAGGGTACACCAACCGCCGAGGGGCGACCGTCGCGGAAGACCTGTTCCCGCAGTGCCCGGCTGCTCCGGGCGGAGCGGCGGCGTCGGGGGCCGATTCCCCCGACGCCGTCGTCCAACCTCAAGCGGAGAGTGGGGGATTCGAACCCCCGGTACCCCGAAAGGTACACAGGATTAGCAATCCTGCCCGATCGACCACTCCGGCAACTCTCCAGTCGGTTCCGCTCGGCCCTGCGGCCGGGAGCGGGGCGGGATGTTACGATCCAACGTCCTCGGTCGTCCACCCCACGGGGGGCCGACACCGCCCGAACCCGTTCGGTTCGCCTTCCGAGCGACCCCGCTCGGCCCTCTCCGCTCCGCGATCACCTCCGCCCCGCGATGGACGAAGCGCTCCCGCCACAGCCGGCCGAACCTTTGTTGGAAGGGTTCGCCGCCGGAGAGGAAGGGAGAACGGTCGCCAAGTTATTGAAGGCCACGGCGCTTCTGGCGTATTTCACGGCGTTCGCAGCCACGGCGGTCGCGCTGCTCTCAGGCAATCTCGGCGGATTGGCCGTCGCCGCTTTTGCCGCCGGCGTCGGCTTTCTCCTGCATGGGGCCTCGGTCGGGCTGCAGGCGATCGTCCACCTAGCGGAGCGGACGGACCGCTGAACGGCGGCCGGACGGCTCAGGCCTGCAACGTCACGACCGTTTTGCCGGGGGTTTCCGGCCGCAGTTCCTTGGGCAGCGGGAAGCGGACGTGCTCGGTCCGCAGCGTTTCCTCGCTGATCGTCGCCCCGAATCGCTCCCGTAGGGCCTCGACGACGCCGGTCACCACCCGCTCCGGGGCGCTGGCGCCGGCGGTGACCAGTACCGTGGCGAACGGTTCGCCTGCCGAGTTGAGGAACCACTCGTCCCGCAGTTCGTCCGGACCGTCCAGCAGATGGCCCGGGATGCCGCATTCCTGGCCGATCTCCACGAGCCGCAGACTGTTGGAGGAATTCTTGCTGCCCAGCACCAAAAGCAGATCGCTGCGTTCCGCCAGCTTGCGGACGGCCTCCTGCCGGTTCGTCGTGGCGTAGCAGATGTCTTCCTTCCGCGGCGTCTCGAGGTGCGGGAACCGCTCCCGCAGTCGCTTCATCACGCGGCCGGCCTCGTCGACGGACAGGGTGGTCTGCGTCAGCACGGCCAGCGGCGCCGGCGAACCGTCCGGCCGCGGCGGGAACGACAGGGCGTCCACCTCCTCGGGGGAGTCCACCAACGTGATGCTCTCCGGCGCCTCGCCCATCGTGCCGATCACCTCGTCGTGCCCCTCGTGCCCGATCAACATGATGTGGTACCCGGCCTTCGCGTAGCGGATCGCCTCGATGTGCACCTTCGTCACCAGCGGGCAGGTGGCGTCGATGGTGAACAGCTTGCGGGCCTTGGCCGCCTCGCGGATCTCCGGGCTGACGCCGTGGGCGGAGTACATCAGCACGCTGCCCTCCGGCACGTCTTCCACGTGCTCCACGAAGGTGACGCCGGCGGACGTGAACCGTTCGACCACCGCCTTGTTGTGGACGATCTCGTGATAGACGTAGATCCCTTCCCCGCCGCGGGGGCCGCCGCCGCCGAACCGCTCGACCGCCAGGTCGAGCGCGTCCACCGCCATGTTGACCCCGGCACAGAAACCGCGGGGATTGGCGAGGAGAATGTGCATCGAGAACGGGCGGCGGGTGCGGAGGACGTTGCGGCGACGAAGTTTAGCGAGTCGGCGGCCGGGGGGGCACGACCGCCTCTGAACAAGCGTCTGCCCGGGAAGTAGCCCGCGGTCGATTGCCCGACTTCACTTTGCCTCTTCGGACTTTGATGTGTCGGGGCCGTTGCCGGTGCTTGTCCTGTGGATTGCCTCATCGTTGAGATTTGTCCGCGGCGTTCAGGCGGCCGCCGCGCTGGTCGGGCTCGCGGCACCGTGAACCGTCGCCTGCTCGCGGGGCGCCGCCGCGAGGAGGACGGGGGGAACTGAGCGTCCGCCTTCCGACGGGAGACCCGGGGACGGCCGACCCGGGTTCCCCGCGGGGGGGACCGCCAGCTAAAACGGGGCATGACCGGTTCGCTCAGTTGCCTGCTGCTCGCCGCCCTGCCGGCTCAACTTCCCGACGCCGCCCCGTCGAGCTTCACCCCGCCGTCCCTCTCCGCGGAGGCGACCCGCTCCGCAATGAACGGGCCTCTCCCGCCGACGGACGACCTCACGGCGGACGCCCTCGCCGAGTACGAAACCGCCCTCACCGCCCACTACGGCGGCACGCGGGAGGTCCCGCTGGCGGTGAAGGCGGCGTTCTACGACTGGGTGATCCGTCGCCACCACCTGGAGCAATTCGCCCCCACCCCTGACGGGGCACCGGTCGGGATCGTCCACCAAACGGCGTTCTTGCCGGCGAAGCCGGGGGAACGGGGAGAGTTTAACGCCGGCCCGGACACGCTCACCTGGAACGGAGCGTTGCTCGCCGCGATGAGTTACCGGTGGGCGATTTCCCGCGACCCGGCGGCGCTGGAGTGGGTTCGTACGCTGCTCGGCGGGTTGGAATTGGGAATGAAAGTCACCGGGCAACCGGGGCTGCCGGCTCGTTGTTACACGCAGGCGGCTCGGTCGAACGGCGAGTTGTCGCTGCGATACGAACAGGAGAACGGCCGGACGATCTGGGCCCGTTCCGACGCCGCCAAGGGCACGGTGAATCAGATCGCCGGCGGGCTGATCGTCTGCCAACTGCTATGCGGGGACGACCTCGGGCCGAAGGACCGCAATCGCGCGGCCCAGATGTCGCTGGATATGGCCGACCACCTCGTGCGGCACGACTACCACCTCACCGAACGCACCGGCAAGCGGACCGAGTACGGCGACCTCACCCCGCGCATCGGCCCTCAATCAATTCCGTTCAACGCGCAGGTCGCCTATCTGGTCGTCGCCGGCGGTGCCGGGCTGGGGGTCCACGCCGAGAACGCCGACCCGGCCGCGGTGAACCGGGTCATGAAGGCGTTTGAGGAACTGCGGGTGAAGCACCATGTTTATTACGAAGCGCCGACGCAGGTCGTCCGTCCGCAGCGGATCGGGGCCAGCCTCCTGCTGAAGGGCATGAACGACCGGCACCACTCGATGACCGCCGGATACACGGCTCTGCTGTTGGAGTGGGAACTGGCCCGTCGCGCGAACGCCGCCGCGGACGGCCGGTTCCTCTACGAAATGGGCCGCACGCCGCTGTACGCCATGCGGGGCGTCCGGGGGGAGCGGAACTCGCTGCTGGCGTTTCTGTGGGGGGGCCTGCTGATGGACGGCCGCCGGGCCGCCGCAATCCTGCCCGACCCGCAGGAGCAGATCGCGGAGTTCGACGCCGCCCGCCGCGAGATCGAGGCCGGCGTCGAGCACCTCCACCGGTTCCCGCTCTCCCGCCGCTCGGTCGTGGGAGAGATGAAGAGCAGCCGGGAGGACGTCTGGATCGCGGAGCAGCGGCCTTGGGACTGCTACGTCTGGAAGGCCGACCCGAACGAGGTGTTCGTGCCAACCGGCCCGCCGATGAATAAATGGGCCGCCGGCATCGATTTTCTGCACGCCTATTGGGTCGCCCGCTATTGGAGCCTGCCCGGGGTGCAATAAGCGTCGGCCGCCTCGGGCGCGCAGCGAAACGGCCCGGACGCGACAGGCGTCCGGGCCGTCTCCTCTTGAGAGGATCGGTCGATCGACCGACAGTCGGCAGTGATCAGTAGAGCGTGGTCGGCTCAAGCTCGAACACGGGCCGCTGGTTGGCTTCGCTGGTCAGTTCGACGCGGAAGCGCACCTTCTCGGCGTCGTTCGCCTTGGCCTTCACGGTCCAGGACAGCACGTCGCCGGGGGCCACGGTCGGGATCTTCTTGAAGGTCAACTCGTTCCCGTTGGCGGTCACCTTGGAGTCGCCGGAGGCTTCGACGAACTCCATGCCGTCCGGCAGCGTGGCGGTCAGCTGCACCTCGGAGTCCGGGGCGGAGCCCTGGTTCTTCACGTAAATCTCGTAGGTGGTGGTGTCGTCCACCGGCACCGGGTCCACCTGATCGACCACCTCGAGTAAAATCGCGGCGATCCCCTTGAACTCCGTCTTGGCGGACTTTTTCACCGCATCGACGCAGTAGGCGTTCGCTTCGGCGGACAGGGAAACCGTCTTCGGCTCCGTGGCGGTCATCGTCACGGTGAACTCACGGCTGTCGCCGCCTTTCAGCGTGCCGAGGGAGACCGTGTTGCCGTCCGCGTCCTGGCTCTGAATGTTGACGTTCGAGGCGCCGGAGGCCGGCGTCAGCGCGACCTGGGCGTCCAGGGCCGGGTCGTCGGACTCGTTCGTGACGGTCACGGTATATTCCGCCGGACGATCCAGATATTGCTCCTGCGGGCCGTCGATATTCAGGCTCAATTCCGGCTTGAGCAGTCGCAGCGGGGCCGTGTCTTCGCCGCTGCGGGCGGTGTCCGTCTTACTCTTCGCCGTCGCGGCGGAGAGATTGAACTCGCCGCCCTGGTTACGATTCTTCGCGAGGGTCAACTGATATTCCCGCGTGACGGTCTCGCCGGCGTCGAGCGTGCCGAGGTCTTCGGAGATTTTGGCTTTCGAACCGTCCTTCGTCACCAGGCCCTGCGGCAGGTCGTCCCGGAGGGTGACGCTGCGGCTTTCGCCGGAGCCGGTATTCTTGACGGTATAGCGAACAGAGACCGTGTCGCAGACGTACGCCGTATTCTTCTTCATGTCGAGATCGGCCAGTTCGGCGCGAGCGTCGACCAGGATTTGACGGGTCAGCTTCAGATTCGGCGCGACCACGTCAAAACTGGTGCATAGCGTCGGTCGATAATCGGCGGAGAGGCACGCCCTCACGGTACCTTCCTTCGGCGCCGACCCGGTCACCTGCACGGTTTTCGTCTGCCCGGCATTGAGGGTGCCGAGGTCCACCGAAAACTGAGTCATCTGATTCGACTTCTTTTGGCCGGAGCCACTTTTCGAGTTCGATTTGCCAGCCGACGCGTCGTTCTGCTTGTTGCCGCCCGCTTGCCGATCGGAACTATTGCTGGATTGATCGCCGGAGTTATTCCCCGACGCGTCGCCGGACTTGCTCTGACCTTTCGTCTGGGCGGAGACGATCTCAAAATCGCCTTGGAACGTCTCCATGACGGTGACGCCCTGCACCGGGAAGTCGCTGACGTTCTTCACGTCGATCGTATAGGAGACCTCCTGGCCGGCCCTGGCCTCGCGGGGCGGGTTACGCTTTACGGACAGCACGTCGTCGCCCGTCGGCCCCTGCAACATGAGAGTTGAGGACTGCGTGCCCTGATTTCCGACAGAGTCGGCGTCGTTCTGCCCCTGTTGGGCCGAGGCGGGAACGGCGAACAGCCCGGCTGCGGCGAGCGCAACCCCCGTGGCGAACGTTTGGAATGGCGTTGAGATGTGCATGAGTTTCTCCTGAAGTCTGCGTCCTGTGAGAGGGACCAGCGGAACGGCCCCGCGGCATTCACTGCCGACGATGATCATTATAATGAGCATTTCCCGAACCCGTGCGGGCGGGGGCCCGGAATCGGCGGGGGGCCTGCCCCTACGGCGCATACCCCACGTATTTATCGGCCGATCGGGACGGCGCCGGGAGACCGAATACGGGCTCGCCCCGGCCGCGCGTCGAGGTACTTGATTCGCACTTCTGCTGCAGCTCGGCCAGACGCGAACCTCGACACGACGAGCGGGGTCCGAGTCCGCATGTTCCTTCACGCCCCGGCCCTCCTGTTCGCAAGTTCCGGTCCGCCGCTGGCGGCCGTGGACGGCTGGCAGTTCGCCGGCGGGGCCGCGGCACTGACGTTGATTGCGGCGACGTTCGGCAAGGTGCGGGAGTTTCTCACGCACCTCACCCGCATCGCGATCGTCAGCGTGAACGTGCGGGGCTATCAGG
Organism: Alienimonas californiensis; assembly: GCF_007743815.1. Taxonomy (GTDB): domain Bacteria; phylum Planctomycetota; class Planctomycetia; order Planctomycetales; family Planctomycetaceae; genus Alienimonas; species Alienimonas californiensis. The sequence continues at coordinate 4,436,595 of NZ_CP036265.1, read as the reverse complement.
CGGAGGCGGTGCTGTTGGAACTGCGCAGCTCCTTTCGCACCTCCAAGTGGGGGCCGAAGAGCTATCTGGGTTGGATGTTGCACGTGCGGCCCGTTCGGCGGGTGCAACTTGTCCCGATGGAGGTGACGCCTTCCGCCGGCCGCCTCTGGTGGCGCGGCGCCGGCTGGCGACGCTCAGCGGTTTGGGTGCGGCGGGGCGAATCCAAAGACGAGGAGATGCACGACGGCCTGACCTGTCGCAACTGGGAGGAGAAGCCGCTCACCCTGCTGTTCCTCCGCGGCACGCTCGATTCGGACGACTTGATGGCTCGGGCCGCCGAGCGGTTCAACGCCTTCGAGGCCCGTCACAAGCCGCCGAGGGCCGTCGGCACACCGTGCGATTCGTCCACGGCACCGCCGGCGATCGGGGCGGCGTGATGAAGGAGGTCCGCCGCAACCGCGGCGCCGCCGGCCACACCGACCTGCGGCCCTGCCTCGCGCATCGCCCGCTGGGCCGGGGGTTCGACGAACTCGGCGGGGAGACCGGCGACGGCAACCCCTACGCTCCCCTCGCCCTCAATGCCGAGGCCCGCGGCCTGATCGCCGAGGCCCGCGACTGGAAGGCCAGCGAGCAGTGGTACCGCGACCGCGGCCTGCCCTGGCGCCGCGGCTGGCTGCTCCACGGCCCCCCCGGCACCGGCAAGACGGCGCTGGTTCGCGCGGTCGCCGAGGACCTCGACCTGCCGGTCTACGCCTACGACCTCGCCAGTTTGAAGAACGACGAACTGCGGGAGAACTGGGCGGAAATGTTGACCGAGGCCCCCTGCCTCGCCCTGCTCGAGGACGTGGACGCCGTCTTCCACGGCCGGGAAAACGTCGCCGTGAAGGAGGGCGGACTGACGTTCGATTGTCTGCTGAATTGTCTGGACGGGGTCCAGCGGGCGGACGGGTTGCTGATCGCGGTCACGACAAACCACCCGGAACGCCTCGACCCGGCGCTCGGTTCGCCCCGCCAGACGGCGACCCGGCCGGGCCGGATCGACCGGGTCGTCGAGCTTCCCCCGCTGGACGAGGACGGCCGCTTCCACCTCGCCCGCCGCATTCTCGCCGAACGCCCCGAACGCTGGCAGGAGGTGGTCGAAGCCGGCGCCGGCGACACCGGCGCCCAGTTCCAGGAACGCTGCGGCGCCCTGGCCCTGCGGCTGCGATTCGCCGACGCCGCGTCGTTGGCCGCGGACGATCCACCGGCCGCCCCGCCGACGCCCCGGCGCCGGGCCACGGGTGTGAGCGCCGCCGAAGTCGCTAAACTGCCCGCGGGCGGTTAGCTCAGTTGGTTAGAGCGTCTGCTTTACACGCAGAAGGTCGAGGGTTCGAGTCCCTCACCGCCTACTACGGAAACAGGGATGAAACGGGTCGCGGCGGGCGCCCCTCCCCTGTGCCACCTGTTCGTGCGACAACGCCGAGGGGCACGCCGCCCGCCGTGCCTTTCCGCTGGAGAGAGGGGATTGATTTGGAAAAGCCGCCCGACAGTCTCCTCCTCACCGCCGGCTACACCGGCGTGTCGGTCGACCGACTGATCGAGGTACTGCTTGAACACCGCGTGCAGCGCGTCGTCGACGTGCGGGAGTTGCCGCTCTCCCGCCGGGCGGGGTTCAGCAAGAACGGGTTGGCGGCGCGGCTCGCGGTGGATGACATCGGTTACACGCACCTCCGCCCCCTCGGGTCGCCGCGGGATGCCCGCAAGCGGTTCCAAGCCGACAAGGACTGGCGGGCGTTCGCCACCGCCGTCAACGAACACCTGACGACGGCCCCGGCGGTGGACGCCTTGGAGAAACTCGCCGAGTTGGTCGCCGACCAACGGTGCTGCCTGTTGTGCACCTGTCCTGACGCAGACCGCTGTCACAGGTCGTTGGTCGCCGACGCCCTCGCCGACGTCACGCCGGTCGAGGTCGTTCACCTCACGGTCCTTGCGGATTAAATCCCGCTTCTCTTGCCGAACGAGCGTCCGGGCTGACTCCTCCCCGCCACGCCGACGCCGGGGCCACGGCGGAACCTGAGCCGGATCGTTTCCGCGACGGTCGTCGACTACGCCCAGCGGACCCACCGCCAGAGGTTGACGCCGGACCACAGCAGCGGGAACGGGATCAGGTACCACCCACTGACGTCCACGGCCGCCACCAGCCCGCCCAGATGATGGTGACTCGCTCCCCTCAACCCCGCCCAGCCCCAATAACACACCTCGTTCGGCGGCGGAAACCCGTTTAGAAAAAGTCGCTGGTTCCACGCGAGGAGCAGCACGAATGGACCGGGGAGGTCTGATCGAGAGCCCGTCACCGACGCAGCAAGTCGGGGGGAGTGTTTACTGTCTGGCACAGTGACGGTCGCCGCGGGCGTCAGCCTGCACAGCGAGCACAGCAGGCCCCCGCAGACGATCCATGGCAGGGCGAGTGTCCTAAGCAGTCGCCACAACCGGCGGCCGGCGGTTGGGGTGGGTTCGTACAGTGGGACGGCCGTGTTCACTCCGCGTCGGGCGGGTCGCCGAGGGTGCGGGCGGCGCCGACCTCGGCGGAGGCGGGGACGCGGGCGGGGGAGATCGTCACGCTGTCCCCGAGGACGTTCTGCAGGCGGGTCTTCATCTCGTCGACGGCCCGCGGGCCGCCCTGCCACATCATGCTCGCGGCGGTCGCCTGCCGGGCGTTCTCCTCCAAGACCTCCACCAGCGCGGCCACGTTCGTCATCAGGCCCTCGCTGGCGGAGATCACCAGGGTGTTGGACTCCTCGTGCACGCCGACGCTCAGCAGCCCTTTAAAACGGATCGGCGGCTCCTCGTCGCCGCCCCGGTCGTCCTCGTTCTGCCGGCCGTACACGTAGGTGTAGGCGGGGGCGGCGGGCTGCTTTTCCTTCTCGTCGCCCTTTTGCCGCGCCGGGTCGTCCGTGCTGAGGAGGTCCCGATAGACGTCCTTGATCGTCGCCGCGACCTGCTCCGCCTTGGCGCTCTTGAGATTAAAATACTGCGTGAGCCGGAGCGATCCGCCCCGCTGCTCCGGGGATTGGTCCCAAATCTTCAGCAGGTCGCCGATCTGTCGCAGTTGGGCGGGCGTGGCGTTCTGCACAAGGATTGTGCGGGTGTCCGAGTCGCCGATAAACCGTAGCGGCTTCCGGTCCGACAACCGGCCGGGCGCCTCGCTTTTGACGTTAATCGGCTGTCCCCACCAGTCGCGGGTCTCCTCCGCGTCGGCGTCGGCTTCGAAAAAGTCTTCGAGCTGATACGTGAGCCACTCGGCGCTCTGCACGTGTTCTAATTGAAAGACGTGAAATTCCCGCTGCGGCGGGGTGAGGTCGCCGACGAGGTCCTCCAGCGCGTCCAACGCGTCGAGGTCGTCGCTCTCGAGCACCAACCGGCCGTCCGGCGTGCGGCGAACCGTGATTCGCTCGGGCGTCAGGGGCGGCGGGGACGGTGTATCGGCCGCCTGTCGCAGGGCCGCCGGCCGGGCCGAGATCGGGCTGCGGGCCGCGACGTTCGACTCCTCGCCCGGTGCGTCGATCCGCGCCTCCGGCCCCTCGCCGGGCGGGGCGTCCGACGGGCCGGCCCCAGTCGGCGCTGCGGGCGGGGCGGCGGGGAGGTCGAGCGGGTTGTCGCGGACATGGGGCCACGCGGTGCGGAGCCGCTCGAGGATCTCCTCGGACTGATCGGCGGTGACGTCCAGCACACGCGTCGCGGAGCGGTTCACGCCGCTCGCCCGGACCTCGCCGAGCTTCACCAACAGAGCGTTGACCTCGCTCAGTTCGACCGGATTCGCCCACAGGAGCAGGCGGTTGTTCCGCACGTCCGCGTCCACCCGAAACTGGCCCTCCGGTCCCTCCTCTTCCTCCTCCGTTGAGGAGGAGCCGTAACCGTAGCTGAAAAAACCGTATCGGGAGTTGCCGTCGTCGTCCGGTTTCTCTTCTTCCACGCCCATCATGAACCGCACGGTGCCGGCGACGTAGTCGGCCGGCAGGCGGCGGAGGGGCAGGACCTCGAAGCTGCGATCGGTCCCGTCCAGGCTCTCGACGAGTCGGGCGACGATCAGGTGATCCGTCGGCGAGCCGTTCACCACCAGGGCGTTTGCCTTTTCGTCCACCTCCACCCGGGTCAGCGGGCCGAGTTCCCCGCTGTTCGACAGCAACCGCACCACCATTTCCGGGTTGAGGCGGGCGAGCCGGTAGATGCGGACCGGGTCCTCCCGCATCACCATGCGGGCCAGCAGGCCGTCGGTCGGATCGCGGGGGACGTCGAGGGCCTCCACGCTGCTTTCGAGGATCGCCATCTGCTCCGGCGGGGCCTGAGCGAGGATGGCGTTTTCCCGCTCGTTGACGATCAGCCGGATCGTCCCCGCCGCCTTGCCGTCCGCCCCGCCGCCCGGTTGGTTTTTCGCCATCTGGGCCTGCTGCATGCGCATCTGCATCTCCATCTGGGCCAGTTGCGGATTGGAGGGCAGCGAGTCGTCCTCCTTCACGAGGCCGAGGAACTCGTCCAGCAGTTGCTTGGCGCGGTCGGCGCGAATGTGCTCTAGGCGGAACTGGCGGACGAGCCGCTCCTTGCCCCGGCCCTGCTGTTCCTCACGCAGGATGGCGGCGAGCTGTTGCAGGTTGCCGGCCGCGTCCATCGCGAGCACCCGGTTGCTGCCCGGCAGCGCCGCGAGCGTCCCCCGCGGCGAGAGCAGGACCTTGAGCTCCTCCGCGGCCCGCTCGGCGGGAAGCCAGTCGAGGGCGAACACGCACTTCACGAAGCGGTTGGGCGGCAGGTCCGCCAGTTCCTCCGGCGTGACGGCCGGCACGGCGCCGGGGTCGAGCTTTTTGAGGTTCGCCACCGTCAGCACCTCGCCGTCGACCAGCAGCGTGAAGCCGCGGGCGAGCAGGTGCCGGTTGATCAGATCGCGGGCCTCTTCGGCCGTGTAGGCCCGCTGGGTTCGCAGGTTGAGCGTATCCCCCGGCAGTTCCTGCCAGTCCAGCGACAGGCCGGACGCGTCCGCCAGGGCGGTCACCACGGCCGGCCAGGGGGCGCCGCGGAAGTTGAAGGAGTAGTTGCCGTCGGCATCGGCGTCGAACAGATCCGCCCCGCCCTCCACGATCGCCGCGGCGCCCTCCGGAGCCGCGGGCCGTTTGACGATCGCCGGAGCGGCGGCAGCGTCCTTAGAGTCGGCGGAGGCGTCTTTCGGGGCGTCCTTGGGGGCGTCCTTGGCCGCCGCGGCGTCGTTCTCCTTCGCGGCGGGGGCGGGGCTGGACTCGGCCGGCTTCGAGGCGGCGGGCGTCTTTTCCTTGGCCTGCTCTGCCGGGGAATCCTCCTGAAGGGCAAAGGCGGGAGTCGGTCCGAACAGCAGCGGCGTCCCGACCGCGAACCATAAAACGGCGGTGACGTCGACGCGAGGCATGGGACGGTCGGCGGCGTGGGCGGAAACGGATCAACGCGGGCTAGTATCACGCCCCGGCAGGTCGAACGCCAAGGGCCGACGGGACGGACCGCAAGACTGAACGCCGCCGACGATCGGTTGTGCCCGCCGCGTCAGAAAACAGACGACGACCAGTGACGGGGCGAGGAACTTCATGCCGCCCCTGCTGGGCGAGAACGAGCAGCCAACCAGCGGGTTGCGGTTCCCGATCTCCAGCCGTTTTCTCCCGCCACCGCGTGACGGAGGCGCCGATCGCGTCCGCGGCGGCGGGGAGCGTTCGCCTCCAACACGCTCGGCGACGTTGAGCGTGTGAATCGGCGGGTGCGTGAGCGACCGGGAGCGCTCGCATTTCACCGGCCGCCCATGGTGGTGACGACCTGTCCTGAATTCTTCGCACCGGTGCAGCGGACTGAGCCGGGGAGGTCTCCCCGGATCATGGTTCTGATCCGTGAACCGGCCCGGTCTGCGTGGCCGCCAAGGAGACCGGAGAGGTTGCGAGGACGGCCATACCGACCACGGCGCTGGTCAGCGATCCGACGAGCACGCCGACCTTGGCCGACCGCAGTAACGTTTCGTCCGCGAACGCAAGGCCGGCGATAAATAGGGCCATCGTGAAGCCGATGCCCGCCAGAAATCCCCCGCCCGCCAGGTGCCGCCAGGTGACCCCCGCAGGGAGCCGGGCCAGGCCGGTTTTTAACGCGAGCCAACACAAGATCAGAATGCCGGCCGGCTTACCGACGGCCAGCCCCGCGATCACCGCCAGCGCCACGGGGGACGCCGCGTCCGCAGCCTGAAACGGCACCCCGGCGTTGGCCAGCGCGAACACGGGCATGATAAAAAAGGCGACCCAGGGGTGCAGGACGTGAATCAAATACTCCAGGGGAGAGATCGTCTCCCGCGTCGCGCGGCGGTATCGACTGATTTCCGCCGCACGGTCCGGCTCCTTTTCCCAACTTCCGCCGTGAATAAACTCGCTGGCGCGCTTCAGGAGTTCCTTGCCGGTTCCACGTTCGAGATAGGCGCGAGCCGGCGTCATTAATCCCAGAACCACGCCGGCGATCGTGGCGTGGATACCGGACTCATGAAACCCGAGCCAGATTAAGACGCCCAACAGCGTGTACATGCCCATGCTGCGAATCCCCAGGCGTTGCATGATGCAGACGAGGCCGATCCCCGCGATCCCCGCCGTCAGCCAGATCCAGTGGATGGATTCGGTATAACCGAAGGCGATCACCAGGATCGCCCCGATATCGTCGATAATCGCCAGGGAGAGCAGAACGATTCGGAGAGCGGAGGGCACCCGCCGGCCGAGCACCGCCATGCACCCCACGACGAAGGCGATGTCCGTGGCCATGGGAATTCCCCACCCCCGCTGCCCCGTTTCGCCGAACTGCGATGCCAGATAGATCGACGCCGGCAGGAGCATCCCGCCAAGCGCCGCCGCGAGCGGCAGGGCGGCGCGCCGAATGTCCTGCAGTTCCCCAAGGACAAGTTCGCGTTTCACCTCCAGGCCGATGACGAAGAAAAACACCGCCATTAACCCGTCGTTAATCCAGTGTTTCAGGGAATGCCGCAGTTCGAAGTCTCCCACGGCGACGCCGATCGGCGTCTTCCAGAAGCCGAGATACGCCTCGGCAATCGCGGAGTTCGCCGCCGCGAGAGCCGCGACCGCACAGAGCAGGAGGACGATCCCGCTCGCCGCTTCGACGTGGAGAAACTGATTGATCGGCTTGACCAACCGATCGATCGGCTCTTGCGGGAAAGAAAATCGTTCGACGGATTTCTGACGGTCTGCCATGGCGACTCGGTATTTCCAGCAGGAGGGCGCGCCTACCGATAGCAAGTCAGGCGGCTCCTGACGAACGTTCCGGTATGGCTCCGAGGGACCGTCGAATCCTCCGGCCCGGCCGGACCGGATCGCCTCGTCGGCCGGCGGGAGCCCGTCGTCGCGGTGCTGCACCGACGTCTCGGAGAGCGAGGTGGCGACGGGCCGGCGGCGGAGCGTACGTCGACGGCAAGTTGGAACGCCGCTCAGTGAACTCCCGACCCAGCCCCGTCAGGAGCGACTGTTTGTCGCGGGGCGGCGTGAACGCCGACGACGCCGAACGGCGGTCGCGCCGCTGCGGCCTGGGGAGTCACGCCGCAGCGGCCCGGGGGCGCGCACCCCCGTTCTCCTGAATCCTGTAGGAGTTACGGAACGCAGCCGACCGCCGCGGAATGTTCGACCGCCCCTGGGTTCGACAGAGCGGACCCTCGCACCTATAAAACGCGCCCGGCCGACGAGCGCGTCGTTCTGCTTTCGCTCCGGCCCCCCTCCCCCTCCCCCCTGCCGATCGTTCGCCTGCTATGCACGTGAAATCTGTCTCCCTTAACGTTGACGGGCAGACAGTCCGCGGCGATCTGGCAAGTCTGGGTCGAGAGCTGGAAGAGCGGTGCGGCGGGATCCCGCTGCGATTCTCGGCGATCGACGGTCGCGGGGACGCGGTGCGCTGTGAGGTCGAGACGGCATTCGGGTTCGAGGGCGGGGCGGAGTTCCCCTCGATCTTCGAATACCGCCGCCGCGGCCCGGAGCGGGTCGACGCGATGAACGCCGTCATGCTCATCCCCACCGGGGTGGACTGCACGATCGGCGGGCACGCCGGCGACGCCACGCCCGCCGCGAAGGTCCTGGCCCAGGTCTGCGACCGGCTCGTCCTGCACCCGAACGTGGTGAACGCCAGCGACGTGAACGAACAGCCGGAGAACGCGCTGTACGTCGAGGGCAGCCAGATCTGCCGGTTGCTGACCGGTGCCGCCGGCCTGCGGCGGGTGCGTTCGAACCGGGTGCTGGTGGTCACCGATCCGGCCGAGCGGGGAGGCGCGGGCTTCGAGGAAGACGGCGAACTCGGTTCCGGCTGGGTGCTGGATCAGGTCGTGAACTGCGCCTCCACGGCGCGAGCGACTATGGGCATTGACGTGCCCGAAGTCCTCATTGCCCACGGCGGACTGGGCGTCCGGATCGAGTACTCCCCCGCCGGTCGCGCGACCGGGCGGATCGACTCTCTGGAACCGCTGGTCCGCCTGCTGCGGAGCCGCCGCGCGGAGTTCGACGCCGTCGCCGTCGCCAGCAAGATCACTCCCCCGGTCGACTCGCTGCAACTCCACGCGGACTACTTCAACGGCGACCGGCCCAACCCCTGGGGCGGCGCCGAGGCGGCCCTGACGCACACGCTGTCCTCGCTGCTGGAAGTGCCGGTCGCCCACGCCCCGACGATGTCCGACCTGTCGCTGCGGACGGAGCGGTACGGCCGGGTCGACCCCCGGAAGGCGGCGGAGGTCATCTCCGTGACGTACCTGATGTGCGTGCTCAAGGGCCTGCACAAGGCCCCCGCGCTGGTGGCGGGATCGTCGGCTTACGACCCCTCCGAACTGCACGCCGAAGACGTGTCGGCCCTGATCGTGCCGGACGGCTGCCTAGGGCTGCCGGTCCTCGCCGCCCGGGCGCAGGGCATCCGCGTGATCGCGGTGCAGGAAAACGAGAACCTCATGCGGAACGACCTGGGCGCCCTCGGCTGGGCTCCGGGACAGTTCCACCAGGTGAGCAGCTACCTCGAAGCGGCCGGCCTGTTGGCGGCGATCAAGGCGGGCGTGGCCCCGGAATCGGTCCGTCGGCCGATCGCCCCCACCCGCGTCCGCCGCGGCGACGCGCCGAAGGCCGGGTCGTCCCACGGGAGTTCCTCGAACGGCGCCGCACGCCGCGTGGAATCCCGGAACGGCCATCTGGCCGGCGTGAACTGAGCGACCGGGCGATCCGGGCGACCGTGCGGCGACGGAGGGGGCGAAAAACGTCCTTCCGCCGTCGCCGGCGCCCGCTCCCCCGGGACCTGCCGGTTCCCTCGAAAGACCTTTGCCGTGTCTGCCGTTCAGATTTCCGGTTCGCGGGAGCCCGCTGACCGCGCCCCGCTGCTGGACGCGCTGTTGGCGTATGCCGACCGCGGCGTCCGCGGTCTGCACACGCCGGGGCACAAGTCCGGACGCTTCGCCCCGCCGCGAATGTTGGAAGCCCTCGGGCCGGCCGCGTTCCGGCTCGACCTGCCGGCGATGGGCGTCACGGACAACACGTTCCACCCCCGCGGCTGTCTGGCGGAGGCGGAGCGGTTGGCCGCCGACCTTTATGAGGCGTCCGCCACCCGGTTCCTCGCCGGCGGGGCGACGCTCGGCATTATTGCAGGAGTCCTCGCGGCGGTCCCGGAGGGGGATTCGCTGCTGCTCAGCCGGATCGCGCACCGCAGCGCCTTTTCCGCGCTGGCCCTGTCCGGGGCGACGCCGCGGTATCTGATGCCGCGGTCCGCCGATCCGGCCGCCGCCGCGGAGCTCTCCCCGGCGGACGTCGCCCACCATCTGGACGCCGACCCCCGCATTCGCGCGTTGTTGCTGACCCGGCCGAGCTACTACGGCGTGGCGGCGAGTCTGGACGTCCTGCGGGAGGTCGCGGCGCTCTGCCGCCGGCGGGGCGTGCTGACGATCGTGGACGAAGCCCACGGCGGCCACTTCAAGTTCCTGCCCGCCGGGCGCGGGCCGGGATCGGCGGTCGACGCGCCGGTCGATCTCGTGATCCAGAGCCCGCACAAGACGCTCGGCGCGCTGGTCGGGGGAGCCTGGGCGCACTTTCCGCAGGAATCGCGGCTGGACCCCGACCGCTTCGCGGCCCGGATGAACCTGCTCCAGACCACGTCCCCGTCCAACCTCGTCCTGGCCTCCCTCGACGCCGCCCGGCAGTGGTTGCACGGCGGCGGCCGCAACCGCTTCCCCGACGCGGTGCCGGAGGTCGCGGCCCTGCGGGCGAAGCTCGCGGCGCTGCCCGGCGTGCGTTTGTCCGGGGCGAGCCGCGACCCGGAGGACTTCGCCACGACCGACCCCTTCCGATTGGCGGTGGACGTGTCCGAGACGGGGGCCGACGGCCCGGCGGTGGAGCGGGTCCTGCGAGAGCGTCGAATCGAACACGAGTTCTGCGACCGGACGCACGTCGTTTTCGTTTTGGGACCGGGCGACGACCGGGCCGCCTGGGACGACCTGATCGACACGTTCGCGGCCCTGCCCCCGGGTCAGCCGGGAGAGAACGGCCACGGGGGCGGCGCCGTGCTGCCGGAGCCGCTGGTGCGGCTCTCCCCCCGTCGCGCCGCCTCCCTGCCCACCGAATCCGTCCCGCGGGCCGGCGCCGCGGGCCGGATCGCCGGCGAGGTGATCGCGGTCTACCCGCCGGGCATCCCGCTGGCCTGCCCCGGCGAGGAGGTCACCGCCGAGGTGTTGCGCGCCGCCGACGCGGCCGCGGCGGCGGGCCTGTCCGTCCACGCCGCCGACTCCACGTTGAAGCGGATCCTCGTCCTGGCGGACTAACGGCGTGATCCCGCTGAGGCACGCCGCGGCCGCTTCCTGAGCGGGTTCAGGCGGCCTGCGGCGTCGCTCAAGGCTTTCGCGAGAACTCCCACGCCGGGCCTTCGTCGCGGGCGGAGCGGTGCAGTTCGATCAGCCGGTCGGCCAATCGATCCCGCTCCTCCGGCCGCGTGCCTGCCAGATCCCGGTGTTGCCGCTCGTCGCTGCGGGTGTCGTACAGTTCGAAGCGGCCCAGTTCGGTCTCCTTGATCACGGGCATCGATTCCGGCCCGACGTTCCCGCCCCCGGGCTGGGCGGGTCGGTCGCGGCGGCCGAGCAGAACCTGATTCCCCTCTCGCACCGCCGCGACCGGCCCGCCGAGAGCCCGGTAGTAACTCCAGAACAGCGGCTGCGTCCGCGTGAGCGGTGCGTCCTCGAGGAGCAGCCCGGCGAGGCTCGTGCCGTCCAGCGGCCGATCCTCCGGGGGCTGCGTGGCGGTGAGTTCGCAAATCGTCGGTAGCAGGTCGACGGCCCCGACCGGCTCGTCCTCCACCCGCGGGGCGATCTTCCCGGGCCAACTGACGATGCCCGGCACGCGGATGCCGGCCTCGTACAGCCAGAGCTTCATGCCCCGCAGCTCCCCCGGCGAGCCGTAGCTGCGATTCGCCGACCGATAGCGGTTGAGCGTCTCGGGTCCGTTGTCCGAGGTGAAGACGACGAGCGTGTTTTCCCGCACGCCGCGTTCGTCCAGCGCGTCCAGCAGCGTGCCGACCGCCCGATCCATATTCGCCACGTTGGCGAAATACTCCGCTTCGTCCGCGGTACGACTGCGGGTTTCATACCGCTCGGTCAGTTCTTCCGGACTGGCGACGGGTTCGTGCGGTTCGTGGAACCAGACGTTGAGATAAAAGGGGGCGGCGGAGTCGGCCCGCTCGTCCAACCAGCGGACCGCCTCCGCGGCGACGAGGTTGCAGGAGTAGCCCTCCAGCTCTCCCACCGGCTTGCCGTCCGAGACGAAGTTGGAGGGGTTTCGGTGCGACGGGGAGGCGTTGTTCTGCGTGGCGAACCAGTGGTCGAAGCCGTGGTCCCCGGGCTGCGGTTGGGCCGCCTGATTGAACTTCCCGTTGAGATGCCACTTGCCGACGTGGCAGGTGTCGTAGTTCTCGCCGTTCAACAGCGAGGGAATCGTCGTTTCGCCCGATCGGAGATGCACCTCGGAGCCGCCGGGGATCCAGTCGTACACGCCGGAGCGATCCGGCGTGCGACCGGTCAGGAGGCCGGCCCGGCTGGGGGAGCAGACCGGGCTGCTTGAATAAAAGTGCGTGAACCGCACGCCGCCGGCGGCGAGGGCGTCCAACCGCGGCGTCTGGATCACCGGGTGGCCGTAGCAACCGAGATCGCCGTAGCCGAGGTCGTCGCAGAGAATCAGCAGAACGTTCGGTCGCGGGCGCTCCCGGTCCGCGACGGGTCCGCCGTCCGGCGGGCCGGCGAGTAGGAAGCAGGCGAGGGCGAGGGTCGGCGACATCGGCGGCGCTCCGGGCGAGGGAAAGGTTGATCTTGTCCGACCCTTCGGCCGATCGCACCTCAGTCCGTCACGCCCTGTCGTTCAGGACCCGGCGAGCTTCGCCTTCACCTCTTTGTAAATCGGGTCGTACACCTCCCGGTCGAAGGGCGGGCAGCCGGTGGGGTACTGTCCCAGCGGGTGGTCCTTCGTCCGCATGATGTTCGTGCAATAACTGAACGTGCGGCAGACCTGCTTGCGGTTCAGAGCGCCGGACTCCCGCAGCGAGCGGGCGAAGTCCGGGTGGGAGAGCGAGCCGCGGCCGTAGCCGACGACGTCGCACCGCCCCGCGGCGACGTTCGCCGCGGCCGCGGCGAAGGCGTAGTCCTGCAACCAGCTATATCCGCTGCCCACGACCGGGACGCGCACTCCCTGCGGCGTCACCGCGGCCTCCTGCACCGCCGCGGTGAGGGCGAAGTGACGGTGGATGCCGACAAGCGGATGCTCCGGCTGGTGATAGCCGTCCGTCGGCGGGTTCTCGGCCGGCCGCACCAGGTGCGGGCAGGCGTAGGGATTCCCGCTGGATACGTTCAGCAGGCTCACGCCCCACGCGGCCAGATCGGCGGCCAACCGTCGCGGTTCGTCCAGCGCCAGTTGCGCGTGATCGTGCGCGTCGGTGCCGAAACTGTTCGTCAGCGGCGTGGCGTGGGCGTCTGGTTCGCCCAGTCCGTCCGCCCCCTTATGGAACGGGACGCCGTCATAGGCGTTGAACCGGCTGGCGATCAATAATCCGGGAACCTCCTCCCGAATCCGACCGATCAGTTCACGAATGAACCGGGTGCGGTTCTCGTAGCTGCCGCCGTAGTTTCCGGGCCGATTCGTCGCGGCAAGCAGTTCGCAGAGCAGGTATTTATGACACTGCTTAATGTCGACGAAGTCGCAGCCGACCTCCCGGGCCAGCGTCGCGGCAGTGACGAATTGATCCTGGATGCGGCGGAGATCGTCGTCGGACAGGATCGGAAAATCGTCCGCGATCGGTCCGCCGGTCGATTTATTGACCGTGCGGGGATCCAGCAGCGGGTCGCGGACCGGGATCAGCGGGCCGCGGAAGCTGTAGCGGCCGGAGTGGGTCAGTTGCAGGCCGACGAGCAGATCGCCGTCCTCGCCGCAGGCGGCGCGGTGTTCCTCGCGGCAGCCGGAGAGCATGTCGGCGATCTCGGAGGCGGAGTGATCCGCTAGCCAGAGTTGCCGGGGATTCATCCGGCCGTCGTCTGCGACCGCCGTCGCCTCGCCCCAGATCAACTTGGCGCCGCCGGCGCCGAAGCGGCAATATCGACGATAGGTCAGTTCGTCCGGCCGACCGTCCGGCGTGCCGTCGCAGCCTTCCATCGGCTGGACCGCCAGCCGGTTGCCGACCGTTCGTAACGACCCGCCGGGAACGGGAACGTCCAGCGGTGCGAACAACGGCTCCAAGTCCTCCGACAGGTCGATCGGCACGCCGCGCTCGGCGGCGTCGGCGGCGAGATCGTCGGCGGACTTGTACTTGAAATATCGGGCCACGGGGCGCTCCGGGTGACTGGCTCCCGGAGTCTACCCGATGGCCGCCATCATGCCCGCTCAGACCAGCACGCCGTCGATGATCATCAGCGCCGCCGGCCCGACCAGCACCGCAAATATGCCCGGGAAAATAAACAGAACCAGCGGGAAGATCAGCTTGACCGCCGTCTGCTGGGCGCGCTCCTCCGCGAGTTGGCGGCGTTTGATTCGCATCGAATCGCTTTGCGTCCGCAGCGCCTCGCCGATGCTGCTGCCGAACTTGTCGGCCTGAATCAGCACGGCGGCGAGGGCTCGCATATCGTCCACGCCGGTCCGCACGCCGAGGTCGTGCAATACCTGACGCCGCGGCGAACCGAGGTTCAGTTGCTTGTTGCAGATATTAATTTCCTCGCAGACGGCTTCATGTGTGTCTTCCAGTTCCTGGGCGACCCGCCGCATGCCCGCGTCCAATCCCAATCCGGCTTCGACGCAGACCACCAACAGGTCCAGCACGTCCGGCAGCCCGAGAAAGATCTGTTCCTTGCGGGACTTCACTATGAAGTAAAGGACGCCCTCCGGCAGGTAGAAGGCCAAACCGCCGACGATAATGGCGGAGAAGGCCGTATTGAGCGTCATCCCGTAGTTCGCCGTGCCGTACACGAAGCCGGCCGCCAGGCCGCCGAGGGCCACGGCGGATTTCAGCGCGAGGTACAATTGCGGCGCCGCCGGACTGTGGAAGCCGGCATTCACCAGGCGCAGGCGGAGGGCGGAGACCTCCGCGTCCGTCTTCGGCGTCAACGCTTTGGACAGGGCGGGCGCGGCTCTTTGCGCAGCGTTCCTGAATCCCGCGCCGCGGGACTTCTCCTGCTTGTCGCCGCGGCGGCGGGGGTCCCGCAGCCGGTCCAGCCGATCGTCCGCGGAGCTGCGGGCGTTGGAAAACAGACTGACCGCTCCCAGAGCCGAGAACAGAATCGCCCCGCCGACGGCGAAGGGCAGCAGGGTTTCGAGGGACATTGAAGGGCGGGCGGATGAGGGGGGAGCGGAAGGTGACCGATCGGTAGCGAACGCCGCCGCCGCTAGATTTTAATATTGACGATTTTCTTGATGACAACGGCCCCGACGACCTGCAAGACAGTCGCCACGCCGATCATCATGCGGCCGCGGGGGTCCTCGAACAGCGGCTCGATGTAGCTCGGGTTGATGTAGTAGATTGCCAGAAAGGTCCCCACGGGCAGGGCCATCAGCACCAGCCCGGAGATGCGGCCCTCCCCGGTGAGGGCCTGCACCTGACCCATGATCTGGAAACGTTCGCGGATCAGATGGCTCAATTTGTCGAGGATCTCCGCCATATCGCCGCCGGCCGCCCGTTGAATGGCGACCGCGGTCACGAAGAACTTCAAGTCCATATTGGGGACCCGCTTCAGCATGTTCTTGAGCGCGTGTTCCAGCGGCAGGCCGAGGTTCTGCTCCTCGTAAGCCAGGCTGAACTCCTTGCTGACGGGCTGCGGCATCTCCTCGACGACGACGTGCAGGCCGCTGGCGAGGCTGTGCCCGCTGCGGAGGGCGCGGGCGATTAACTCCAACGCGTCCGGCATCTGCGCCGCGAACCGCTTATGCCGCTGACGGCGGATGAACAGGACGTAGCCGAACGGCCCCACCGAGGCGATTAGGGCGGCGATCGGGTACAGCGGGGCCGGCGCCCCGCCGAGCACCGCGGCGGCGAAGCCCGCGAAGGCGCACCCGCCGGTGGCGATAAAGAACGTGTTCGGCGTCATCGGGTTGTCCGCCTGCTCCAGGATCAGGCCGAGCTTCGTTAGCGACCCGCCGATCCGCCCCGCCAGGCCGCTCATCCCGTCGGAGGCTTCGGCCAGCAGTTCGCTGGTTTTCAGCTTCGGGGCGGCCTTTTTCCCGCCGACCAGGGCGGTGAGACGGTCCTCGACGTCCGTGGCGGCGCTGTTCCGCCAGGTGACCATCGCCGCGAGCGCCAGCAGCGCGACGAACCCGAAGGCGAACAGCGAGATAACCAGCGGCGAGGCGATCATGGGGGCGTGCGGCGGGGGACGGGGGGCGGGAAGGGCGAAGCGACGGGGCTCAACCCAGGCGCCGGGCGGCGAACAGGTTGTGCGGCAGCTTCACGCCCGCCGACTCGAGCCGGTCCATAAACGTCGGCCGCACGCCGGTGCTTTCGAAGTGGCCGAAGGCCTTGCCGTTCTCGCCGATGCCGTCCTGCACGAACTCGAAGATTTTCTGCATGACGATGGTATCCCCTTCCATGCCGACGACTTCTGTTATATCCGTAACCTTGCGCGGCCCGCCCTGGAGGCGGTTGGCCTGAATAATGAGGTCCACGGCGCTGGCGAATTGATGACGCAGCGCCCGGATCGGCAGTTCGACGCCGCCCATGGAAATCATCGTTTCCAGGCGGCTCACCGCGTCCCGCGGGGTGTTGGCGTGGATGGTCGTCAGGGAGCCTTCGTGGCCGGTGTTCATGGCCTGGAGCATGTCCAGGGCCTCCGGTCCGCGGCACTCGCCGATGATGATCCGGTCCGGCCGCATCCGCAGCGCGTTCTTGACGAGATCGGTCGCCGTCACGGCGCCCTTCCCCTCGATGTTCGGCGGACGGGTTTCCAGGCGCAGGGTGTGCGGTTGCTGGAGTTGAAGCTCCGCCGCGTCCTCAATGGTGATAATCCGCTGGTCCGGCTGAATAAAGCTGGACAGCGTATTAAGCAACGTCGTTTTGCCGGAGCCGGTGCCGCCGGAGACGAGCACGTTCAGCCGGGCCTTCATGGCCCCTTCCAGCAGCATGACCATCTCCGGGGTGAAGGCCCCGAACTTGAGCAGGTCTTCCAGCGTCAGCGGGTTCGAGCCGAACCGCCGAATGGTGATCGCGGCGCCGTCCAGCGCCAGCGGGGCGATGATGGCGTTCACCCGGGAGCCGTCCGGCAGGCGGGCGTCGCACATCGGGCTGGTTTCGTCGATCCGCCGGCCGACCTTGGAGACGATCCGGTCGAGGATCTGCAGCAGGTGATCGTTGTCCCGGAACGTCACCGGGCTTTTCAGGATGCGGCCTTCTTTCTCAATATAAACGCACTTCGGGCCGTTGATCATGATGTCCGCGACGCCCTCCTCTTTGAGGAGGATCTCCAGCGGACCGAAGCCGAAGGTTTCGTCTAGGACCTCCTCGACGAGCCGCTCCCGCTCGCCGCGGTTCAACAGCGGGTTTTCGGTGTCGCAGAGGTGTTCGACGACGAGGCGGATCTCCCGCCGGAGGGTGTCCCCCTCCAGGTCGCCGAGGCGGGACAGGTCGAGCTTGTCGACCAGTTTGCCGTGGATCAGGCGCTTTAAGTCTTCGAAATCCATCTGCTCGCCGGGGCGACCGGTCGAGGGGCGGCCGGGGCGGGCGGCGGTGCGGGCGGCGGACATGACGGCGGGAGCGAGGAGGGACGCGGCGGCGCCGGCGGGGGGAATGCCGGTCTGCGAACCTAGGTCACGCCGTTCGGTCGGGCGGACCGCGCCGGCGGCGGCGGCCATGTGGCGGAACGGCAACGTGCGAGCGCGCCGTTCGTGCCGGTTTTGCCACGTCGCTCCCCGTCGGCTTCACGGGATCCTCATCCCGCCGAACCCCAGGTCGGGGTCGGTGGTCCGGCGGTGAGGAACTATCGTTAGCGCCCGTTGCCGCCCGTCCCCGACGTCAGCCCCTCGGATCCCGCTTATGTCCGCTCCGGCCGCTTTGCGTTCGCCCGTCGCCTTCGACAGCCACTCCGGCGCCTCGGACTTCGGCGCAGGACTCGACGCCGCCGCCGGGGAGGAGCAGCCGAACCTCGCCTCGCCCGGCGGCCCCCCTTCGCCCGACGAACTCGCCGCGGACGACGAAACCCTGGAGGACGCCGCGGACGACGTGCGTACCCCGGACACCGGCCCGGTGCCCAAGACGTTCGTGCTGGATACGAACGTGATCCTGCACGACTCCCAGTGCCTGCGGAGCTTCGCCGAGCACGACGTCGCGGTTCCGATGACGGTGCTGGAAGAACTCGACCGCTTCAAGAAGGGGGCGGAGGAAAAGCACTTCCACGCCCGGCGCTTTCTGCGGGAACTGGACGGGCTGACGGGCGAACTGCTCTCCACCGCCGGCATCGGCCTCGGCGAGGCGGGTGACGGCTCGAAGTTGGGCCGGGTGCGGGTCGTGATGGGCCGCCGGGACGACCCGGCGATCCAGGGGGTGTTCACCGAGGACACCCCGGACCACCGCATCCTCGCCGCCGCGATGGCCGTGCACCGGGCGGAGGGCGATCAGCGGATCGTGGTCCTCGTCACCAAGGACACCAACCTGCGGATGAAGGCCAAGGCGCTGGGCCTGATCGCCCAGGACTGGGAGAACGACAAGGTGGAGAGCCACGAGGCCCTCTACACCGGCAAGCGGATCGTCCAGAACATGCCGTCGGAAACGGTCGACCGTTTCTATTCCCCCCCCGGCAGCGTGCCGGCGGCCGAGCTGCCGGAGGTGGTCGGCCCGATCGCCAACGAGAACTTCATCCTCCGCAACGGCTCCAAGTCCGCCCTGGCGACCTACCTGCCCGGCCCGCGGGAGTTCCGCCGGGTCGAAAAATCGACGGTCTACGGCATCGCCCCCCGCAACGCGGAGCAGAGCTTCGCCGTCCGGGCGCTGCTGGACGACGACGTGCGGTTGGTCTCGCTGACCGGCAAGGCGGGCAGCGGCAAAACCCTGCTGGCCCTCGCCGCGGCGCTGGCCCAGCGGACGAAGTACCGCCAGATCCTGCTGGCCCGTCCCGTCGTGCCGCTGTCGAACCGGGACCTCGGCTTCCTGCCGGGCGACATCGGAGCGAAGCTCGACCCCTACATGCAACCGCTGCACGACAACCTGTCCGTCATCCGGCACGCCCTCGGCGACGAGAGCGAGGACGCCAAGCGCATCCCCCTGATGCTGGAGACCGGCAAGCTGGAGATCAGCCCGCTGGCCTACATTCGCGGCCGCAGCCTGCCCCGCATCTACTTCATCATCGACGAGGCCCAGAACCTCACCCCGCACGAGGTGAAAACGATCGTCACCCGGGCCGGCGAGGGGACCAAAATCGTGCTCACCGGCGACGTGAAGCAGATCGACCACCCCTACCTCGACGGCCTCTCCAACGGTTTATCGCACCTGATCCACCGCATGACCGGGCAGCCGCTGTACGCCCACGTCACGCTGGAGAAGGGCGAACGCAGCGAACTGGCCGAACTCGCCAGCGACCTGCTCTGAACGCCGCCGTCGCCGCAAGTGAACCGCAGCGCCGTCGGCGGCGTTCCCCCCATCGCTCGCTCCCCGCCCGCCTCACCGCTGTGACACCCTCCCCTGACGACCCGCTGCGGTTCAAGTTTCGCTTCCTCAACGAGCAGGGCCAACCGGCCGGCCTGTTTCGGAAAAAGGGGCGTTGGGACGGCGAGACGCTGACGCTCGACGACGTCACCCTGCCCGCCGCCGCCCTGATGGACGTCCAGGCGCGGGACAAACTGCTGTTCCTCGTCGTCCCCGTGGAGAACGACTCAACGGCAGAGGAAGCCGCCGGCCCGCGGGCGGGTACGATCGGGGCGTCGTTTTCCGGGAATGCGACCGCGCAGTCGCTGAAGTCCGCGTTGGACGTCGCCCGGAGCGCGGCATGGGCCGAATCGCACCGGGAGCAGTTGGAGGCGGCCGGCCGCGGCGCCGCGTTTCGCTCCGCAACCTGCCCGCACTGCGAGGCGACCGCGGTGCTGAGCGACATGCCCAAGACCCCGCAGGTGTTCTGCGCCTTCTGTGAGACCCTCTGGACTGAACGCGCCGCCGCCGATCCGCCGGCGTGGGAGACGGCGCACCGCATCTGCGACGAGTGCGGCTACTTCGCCGCCCCGCGGAAGTTCACGGTGTTCTACTTCTACTTCCTGCTGGTCGTGTACGGCTGGAACGTCCGCGCGACGTGGCGCTGCCCGGCCTGCATGCGCGGTGATGCCTGGAAGATGCTGGTCGTCAACGCCCCGTTCGTCCTCGGCGTGCCGGTGGCCCTCACGCAGTTGGCCCGCACCTACGGCAGCGACTTGACCGGCGGACCCTACGCGGGCCTGGACGCCGGCAACAAAGCGGCCCGGGCCGGGAAGTTCGACGCGGCCATCGCCAGGTACCGGGCGATCCTCGAACGCCTCGGGGCCGCGGCGGGGGTGAAGTACAACCTCGGTCTGGCGCTGGCCGGCGAGGGCGAGACGAACCGGGCCGCCGACGCCTTCCTCGCCAGTCTGGACGACTGCGCGAACTACGCCCCGGCCTACCAGCGGGTCGCCCCGCTGTTGGAGCAGTCCGGGCGGACGGAAGAACTCGCGGAGTTGCGGAGGCAGTGGGCGTGAACTGCCGGGCGGATCGCGTATCGTCCCGCCCCCGCCGGTTTCTCGCTCGCCCGCCCTTCCCCTCAGCTCATGGCCGATCTCGCGGAGTTCGCCGCCGCGGCCCGCCGACTGGCGGAGGCCGTTTCCGCGTTGGACCGCCACGCCGGCGCGCTCGATCTGCGCCCGGCGAAGGAGCGGCCCTGGCACGAAACGCTGCACGGCAAGCTGCTGCCCCAACTCCCAGGCCCCGGCGGCGGCGGGGCGTTTCTGGTGGTGGCGGTCGTGGGGGGCACGAACATCGGCAAGTCGCTGATCTTCAATCACCTCGCCGGCTTCGAAGCCAGTTCCAGCAGCAAGTTCGCCAGCGGCACCAAGCATCCCACCTGCCTCGTGCCGACCGGGTTCGGTGAGAGCCATCGCCTGGAGGAGATCTTCCCCGGCTTCACCCCCACGAAGCTCGACGAACGGGACCCGGACGCCGCCCTGCGGGCCGACGACCGCGACCTGCTGTTCTGGGCGGAAAGCGACGCGGTCCCGGCGAATCTGCTGCTGCTCGACACGCCGGACGTCGACAGCGACGCCCCGGTCAACTGGGAGCGGGCCGCGAAGATCCGCACCGCCGCCGACGTGTTGCTGGCCGTCGTCACGGAGCAGAAATACAACGACGCCGCCGTCGTGCGGTTCTTCCGCGAAGCCGGCGGCCGGCACGTCCACGGGGCGGACGCGGCGGTCGTAGTCGTCTTCAACCAGGTGCATCTGCCCGAGGACGAGCAGTACTGGCCGACGTGGGTCGGCACGTTCGCGGAACGCACCGGCATCGCGCCGGACCTGCTGTTCCTCGCCCCGCACGATCGGGTGGCGGCGAAAGAACTGCGGCTGCCCTTCCACGAACGCCCTTGGCCGCCGGACCAAAGTGAGCCCGAAGCGCAAGCGAGGCTGTCGGCCGACGGCGACACGCTGCGGGTCGCCCTGTCGGAACTGCACTTCGACGAGGTGAAGCTCCGCACGCTCTCCGGGGCGGTCGATCGACTGGCCAGTCCGGACGACGGCGTCCCGGCGTGGCTGCGCGAGGTGCGGGAGGCCGCCGGGCGGTTCGCGGCGGCGGGCGAACACCTGATGGACGAACTGACCGACAGCAAGGCGAAGTGGCCGCCGGTGCCCTCCGCGGCATTGGTAGACGAGGTCCGCGACTGGTGGCGGGGCCGGCGGACGGGGGCGACCCGCCGGGTCGCCGACGCCTACTCCGTCGTGGGCGGCCTGATCGCCCAGCCGTTACGGGCGCTGCGGGGCCCGAAGCCGCCGCCGCTGGAGGGCTATTCCAAGGAGGAGTTCGCCCTGTTCCGCCGGGCGGTGGAACGGTTATTCAGCCAGCTCGAACGACTGCGGGAGAGCGATCCGGTGCTCGCCCCCCGCCTCGCCGCGGCGTTGGGCGGGGCCCCGCGGGCGGAGCTGCTGGAACGCCTCCGGGCCGACCATGCCGCCTGCGATCTGGACGAGGAACTGGCCGGGGTCGTGCGGACGGAGATGGACGCCCTGCTGACGAACAACCCCCGCGCCGGCCGCTGGCTGCGCGTGCTGGACGGCGCCGCGGTGATGGGCCGGCCGGCGCTGACCGTGGGCTTGCTGGGCACCGGGGTGATCGGCACGGAACTGGCCGCCGCGGGGATCACGGTCGTGGCGGACACGCTGGTCGGCGGGGCCGCCGCCGCCGCGGGCGAAGCGGCCGGCGCCGGGGCCGGCACTCTCGCCATGCGGGTGAACGCCAAGCTCGCCCGGATCGAACGCCGCTTCGCGGAGCGGCGTCGGGCCTGGCTCGAACGCTGGGTGCGGGACGCGCTGCTGGGGCCGCTGGTCTCCGACGTCGCCCACGCCGCCGCCCTGCCCGACTCCGAAGCGTTCGCCGCGGTGGGAACGGCGTTGACCGAACTGCAGCGGGCGAGCGGGGAACGCGAGCCGGTCACGGTTTCCAACAGCACAGAACGCGCGGGGGGCTGACGCCCCGCCGCTCGCCTTGAAGATTTTCATGTCGCCTGAACTCGATCGCCTGGACCAACTTGCCCGCATCGACGGGCTGATCCGCCGCGTCCGCGAGTGGGCGGAGGAACCGGCGGACGTTCCCGGCGTCGAACGCGACGCGGCCCGCTGGGAACCGCTGGCGGACGCCCGCGGGCTGCTGCGCCGGGTGCTGGGCCGGGCGGAGGCCGTGCGGGTGCGGTTGGAGGCGCCGCTGGTCGTCGCCACCTTCGGCGGCACCGGCACCGGCAAGAGCACGCTGGTCAACGCGCTGGTGGGCGAGGAGGTCGCCCTCCCCGGCAAGCAGCGGCCGACGACCACCACGCCGACGCTCGTCGCCCACCCGGACACCGACCTCGCCCCGCTCGGCCTGCCGCTGGACCGGGTGCGGGTGAAGCGGGCGGACGCCGCGGCACTGCGGGAGTTCATCCTCGTCGACTGCCCCGACCCGGACACCACCGAGGTGGAGGCCGAGGGCGAGGGCGCCGCGACGAACCTCGGCCGCCTGCGGGAGTTGCTCCCGCACTGCGACGTGCTACTGGTCGTCAGCACGCAGCAGAAGTACCGCAACGCCCGGGTCGCCGACGAACTGCTGCACGCCGCCCGCGGCTGCCGCCTGCTGTTCGTTCAGACCCACGCCGCCACGGACGGCGACATCCGCGAGGACTGGCGCCGGGTGCTCGGCGAGCGGTTCGAGGTCGCGCCCGATGACCTGTACTTCGTCGACTCGGTGCGGGCCCAGACGGAGCGCGAGGCCGGCCGTCTGCCGACCGGCGAGTTCGCCCGGCTGCTCGAGACGTTGCGGACGGAACTGTCCGAGCACGCCCGGGTCGCGGTGCGGCGGGCGAATCTGCTCGATCTGCTCCTCGGAGCCCTGGATCGGGCCGACGCCAACGTGCGGCAGCGCCGGCCGGCTCTGGACGCCGTGGGCGAGAAGCTGGCGGCGGAGCGCGAGGCCCTCACCGCCGCGATGACGGCTCGATTGAAAGAGGAACTGCTGGGCAATCCGGGGGTCTGGGAGCGACGACTCGCCGACGCGGTGGCGACCGCCTGGGGCGTGAGCCCGTTCAGCATCTCCCTGCGGTTCTACAACGGCATCGGCGGCTACATCACGTCGTCCAGCCTGTTCCGCGCCCGCAACGCCGCCGCGGTGGCGTTGGTGGGCGCGACGATGGCCGGCCAGAAGCTGCGGGACTACCACGCCGGCAACGCGGCGGACGCGGGGCTGGATCAGCTCGGGGCGTTCGGGCAGGACGACGGTCTGCTGCGGGACGCCCGCTTCCGGTTACAGGGCTTCACCGCCGACGCCGGGCTGCCGACCGAATTGCTGACCCTCACCGACGCGCAGATCCGCGATCAGGGCGTCGCTGCGGAGGGGCGGTTTCTGGAAGGGGTGCGGGGGAAGGTGGACGCCCTGATCAAGAAACTGGCGGCGAAGAACAGCCGCACGCCGGTCCGGCTGTGGTACGAAATCCTGCTGCTCAGCCTGCCGGCGGTGATCCTGCTGCGGGCCGCGAAGAACTTCTTCTGGGACACCTTCCTGCACCCGCTGATCTTTGGCGACGCCGAGGTCGCCACGGCCGCCGGGCCTGTGTTGTACGGCGGGGACTACTGGATTGCCGGGGCGGTGTTCGCCTCGCTGTGGGCCGGGCTGTTGGTGATGCTGTTCAGCCGGCGGTTGCGGCGGGGGCTCGATCAGGAGGTGAACGAACTAGCCCGCAGCGTCTCCGCTGGCCGTACCCCGGCCGGGCTGTTCCCGGCGCTGGACGCCGCCGTCGCCCGGGCGGCGGCGGCGGCGGACCGGCTACACCGACTCGCCGGGGAGGCCGCCGCCGCCCGCGACCGACTCGCCGGCGCCCCGGTCGCCGGAGCGGGGGCAAAGCGGCCTGCCGGCCGCTCGGCGCACGAAAACGCCCCGGGCGCCTGAGGCGACCGGGGCGTTTGAATCGTTTCGCGCGGCGGGCGATTACCGCTGCGGGTTGA
The DNA here is from genome assembly GCF_007743815.1 of Alienimonas californiensis. Classification (GTDB taxonomy): domain Bacteria; phylum Planctomycetota; class Planctomycetia; order Planctomycetales; family Planctomycetaceae; genus Alienimonas; species Alienimonas californiensis. Next base: position 4,412,449 of record NZ_CP036265.1, on the reverse strand, counting down.
ACCGGCTGCTGGGCTGCGGGTCGATCTCGCTGCCGCGACGGCCGCGGTTCGGATCGAACAGGCCGCTGACGGGCGAGGAGGGGTTGGGATCGACCTGCCGATCCCGGTCGCCGCGGTTGTTGAAGTTCGGGTCCTGCCCCGGCACGAACCGGCGGCGGGTGCTCTGCACGCCCATCGTGTCGAGGAAGGTCTTGAGGTTCTTAACCACGATGCCGTTCCGCTCCGCCTGGCCGCGGATCTCCGTCAGGTGCTCACGCATCTTGGAGAAGGCCGCCTTACGGGCCGGGTCGGAGACCTCGGACGGATCGGGGATGTTGCCGAGCACCAGCATTTCGGTGTTCACGTCCAGCGGCTTGTTGACGTTCGGATCGCCGTCGCCGTCGACCCAGTTGCCGTCGTCGTCGACGTAGACGCTGATCTCGGCGCCGGCGTCGTTGAGGATGCGCCGCAGGCGATCGCGTTCGCCGGTCGTGTTGCCGTCGCCGTCGAGGTCGATCATCCCCACGAAGGCGAACAGGCTCTTGCGGCCGGGGGACCAGGCCGGGCTGAAGATCGGGTCGCCGACGGACAGCGGCTCCAGCGTGGTGACTTCGGTGATGCGGGCCTCGGAGATCTGCTCGCCGACGCTCAGCACTTCGATCGACCCCTTCAGGGCGCTGATGTCGCCGCCGGTCGGGCCGACCTGTTCCTTGTCGTAGACGCTGAAGGTCACGCCCGGACGCAGGTTCTGCCGGCTGCCGAGGTTGAGGTAAACGGTGTCGGTGCTGCGCTGCAGGTTGACGATCTTGCCGTCGGCGGTGGTGAAGCTGCGGGTCTCCTGCATCGCCAGGTCGCGATTCAGGCGCCGGTTCGTTTCCGCCAGTTCGGCGATCTGGTCTTCGAGTTCCGCCTCGCGGTTCGCCAACTGTTCCTTGACCTCTTCCAGCTCCGCCTTGGTCGAAGCGAGGGTGTCCTCGATCTCCTGCCGGCGGGCCTGCTCGGCCCGGATGCGTTCGTCGGTCGCGGCCTGCACGTCGCCGCGGTCGGCGACGGCGACGTTGCGGGCTTCCATATACTGCTGCGACTCGCGGCTGTATTTGCTGTTCAGGCCGTTGATCTCCTGACGCTGGGCTGCGTTCGTCAATGCGTACTGGCCCGACCGGGACCGTTCCGCTTCCAGCAGGGCGTCCAGGTTCTCGACGACCTGGAACAGCGTCTGTTCGTTTTGGTCGGTGTTGTAGTTGGCGATCCGCGCGTCCAGGTCGCCCAGCACCGTGCCCGCGGCCCGGTCGGCCAGGCCGGCTTCGCTGGCGGTCGTGCCGAGGGTCTGCTTGATCGCGGCGATTTCGTTGCGGAGCGTCTCGTTCACCCGCTGAACGTTCTCTTTCTCCTGCTCGATCGTCGCGTAGCGGACCTGGTTCTGGCTGTCCTGCCGATAGATGATGAACGCGGCGACGGAGGCGATCAGCGCGACGACCACCGCGATGATAAGTCCCACCTGAAGCCCGGTGGATTTGCCTTGAGCTGCCATGATTCGGGGTGCGGGGGGAACAGGGCGGGGCGGGAACGGGGCGGAATCGCCGGTTCAATGATCTTCGGACGGCAATCACGCCCGTCAAGACGTCGCGGCCCCCCGCCCGCGCCACCGGACCCCGGGGCGGGCGTTCGACCGGATTCTGTGGAACGCGACGCGCAATCGCGCAGAATCCCCCGCCGCCGCCCGGTTGTGCCGACGCCCGCGCCCGGTTGGGGGCGAAGGGGCGGCTCTCTACCGTGCGTCGCCCCCGCCGCCCCCACGTAAACGCCTCCCGCCCGGGACCTGATGGCCGAGACCGCCCCCCCGTCCGACGCTCGCACCGGGTCCGAAGAGGGCGCCGGCCGCCGCGAAAAGAAGCTGCTCTATCTGATCGACACCTACTCGCTGGTGTTCCAGAACTTCCACGGGATTCCGGCGATGACCGGGCCGAAGGGGCAGCCGACGAACGCCGTGTTCGGCTTCACCCGGGACCTGCGGGCGCTGCTGGACAAAAAGCCCTCGCACCTCGTGATGTGCATGGAGGGCGGCAAGACCGACCGCAGCACGCAGTTCGCGGACTATAAGGCGACCCGCAAGGAGACCCCGCCGGACCTGGAGGCGCAGGTCCCGCTGATCCTCGAGATGGCCGCCGGCCACGGCGTGCCCTGCGTCTCCTTCCCCGGGCAGGAGGCGGACGACGTGATGGCAACCCTCGCCGTAAAAGGCGCCGCGGCGGGGTTCGAGGTCCGCATCGTCACGACTGACAAGGACGCCCGGCAGGTCGTCTCCGATTCGATCCGCCTCTACAACTGCCGCAGCGGCAAGACGTTGGGGCCGGAGGAGTTGATGGAGGAGTGGGGCGTGCGGCCCGATCAGGTGACGGACTTTCAGGGGCTGGTGGGCGATTCCTCGGACAACATCCCCGGGGTGCCGAAGGTCGGCCCGAAGGCGGCGACGGAACTGCTGACCCGCTACGACACCCTGGAGGGCGTGCTGGCCGCGGCCGAACCGGGGCCGGAGGCGATCGAGAAGAGCCGCGTGCTGAACAAAACGGTGCGGGCGAACCTCGCCGACCCGGAGCACCGCGCGAACGCCGTGCTGTCCAAGCAGCTCGCCACGCTGCGGACGGACCTGGAACTGCCGATGACGTGGGAGGACGCGGCGATCTCCAAGCCGGACCACGATCGGTTGCTGGCGCTCTACACCGAACTCGGCTTCAAGCGGCTCTCGGAGGAGGCCCGCGACAACTCGGAGAACGTGCCCACGCAGGTCGTCGGCGCCGGCGGCTACGTGCGGCGGAAGCGGGGGGAGCAGGACGACGGGGCGAAGCTGAAGGCGATCACCGTCGACACCCCGGAGGCCTTCGACGATTTCCTCGACGAACTCCGGGAGCAGCCCGCCTTCTGCGTGGACCTCGAGACGACCAGCACCGACGCCACCCGGGCGGACATCGTCGGCTGGGCCGTCTGCTGGCAGGATCACCGGGCCTTCTACATCCCCGTGCAGTCGCCGCAGGGCCAGCCGGCCCTCGACCCGGTCGCGGTGCTGGAGGCGATGCGGCCGATCCTCATCGACCCAGGCAAGACGGTTCACAACCAGAACCTGAAGTACGACCTCACCGTGCTGCTGCGGGCCGGGGGGGACGTCGCCACGGTCGGCGTCGACCCGATGGTCGCTGACTACCTGCTGGCCGCCGGCGAACGGAGCCACAGCCTGGACGCCCTCGCCCGCCGCCATCTCGACCGCCGCACCACGCCGATCACGGACCTCATCGGCAAGGGCAAGGATCAGAAGTTGATGTTCGAGGTGGAGGTCGAGGACGTCGCCGCCTACGCCGCCGAGGACGCGGACGTCGCCTGGCAGCTCGCCGGCCTGATGCGGGAGAAGCTCGAAGCGGAGCACCTGTGGGAGCTCTACGAGACCGTCGAGCGCCCGCTGATCCCCGTCCTGGCTCGGATGGAGCACACGGGCATCTCGTTGGACGTGCCGGAGCTGGAGCGGCAGTCCGCGGAGATCACGGAGCGGCTGAACCAACTCGAGGCGGAGATCCAGACCCTCGCCGGGCGGGAGTTCAATGTTCGCAGCAACAAACAGCTTCAGGAAATCCTGTTCGACGAACTGGGCCTGCCGGTTGTTAAACGCACCAAAACCGGGCCGAGCACCGACTCCGAGGTGCTCGAAAAGCTGGCCCCCAAGCACCCCCTGCCCGCCAAGGTGCAGGAGTACCGCGGGCTGACGAAGCTCCAGGGGACCTACGTGGACGCCCTGCCGAAGCTCGTGCACCCGGAGACCGGCCGGATTCATTGCAGCTTCAATCAGGTCGTCACCTCGACCGGCCGGCTGAGCAGCTCCGACCCGAACCTGCAGAACATCCCCGTCCGCACCGAGGAGGGCCGCCGGGTCCGCAAGGCGTTCGTCCCCGGCGAGCCGGGCTGGAAGCTGCTGGCGGCGGACTACTCGCAGATCGAACTGCGGTTCCTCGCCCACTACAGCGGCGACAGGGCGCTGGTGGACGCCTTCGCCGAGGACCGTGACGTCCACACCGCCGTCGCCGCGGAGATCTTCGGCGTCCCGCTGGAGGAGGTCAGCCCGGACCAGCGCCGGATCGCCAAGACGACGAACTTCGGCGTGATCTACGGCCAAAGCAGCTACGGCCTGTCCGCGACCCTGGGCATCCCGCAGGACGAGGCCCAGACCTTCATCGACGCCTACCTGGAGACCTACCCCGGCGTCCGCAAGCTGATCGAGAAGACGCTCTCCAACGTGCGGAATAGCGGCTACGCCTACACGATTCTCGGCCGTCGGCGGGAGGTGACGGGAATCCGCCCCCGCTACCAGGGCCAGATGAACCTCGCGGAGCGGACGGCGTTCAACGCGGTCATCCAGGGCTCCGCGGCGGACCTCATCAAACTGGCGATGATCGCCGTCGCCGATCGGCTCCGGCGGGAGAACCACCCGGCCCGGCTCCTGCTGCAAATCCACGACGAACTGCTGTTCGAAACCCCCGCCGCCGCCGTCGACGACCTGACCGCGCTGGTGACGGAAGAGATGACCGGGGCGATGAGCCTGGACGTGCCGCTGCGGGTCGACGTGAACGTGGGGGAGAACTGGCTCGACGCGAAGTAACCGCGCCCCCGATCGCGCGAACCCTCTCCGGGGTGCAATCGGCCGTTGACAGCGTGCGGGGCCGCCGGGACGATAGGCCGCGCCCGTCTCGGGTTCCCACCCCGCCGCAGCCCGCGGCCGCCCCCTCCCCCGCCCCTCCCCGTGTCCAGTTCTGCCCCAGGCCCCGTGTTCGGGGTCGTCGGCGGCGTCGGTTCCGGTAAGAGCGCCCTCTGTTCCGCCGTGGCGGAGCGTTGGGGCCTCGCCGTGCTCGACGGCGACGCCGCCGGCCACGCCGCGCTGCGCGAAGATGCGGTGAAGAATGCGCTGCACGACCGTTTTGGGGAGGCGATTTTCTTCGCTCACGGCGACCTTGCCCACGCGGAGATCAACCGCTCCAAGCTGGCCGCCCGCGTGTTCGGCCCGGGCAATGAGGCCGCGCTGAAGGATCTGGAAGCGATTGTGCACCCGGTGATTCGTCGCCGGCTGCTCGAGGAGGCGGCGGGCTGGTTCGCCTCCGGCGTCGAAGCCGTGCTGCTGGACGCCGCCGTGATGCTCGAGAGCGGCTGGTCGGAGTTCTGCGAGAAAATTGTCTTCGTCGACGTCCCCCGGACTGAACGTCTCCGCCGCGTCGCCGGCCGCGGCTGGGACGAGGCCGAGCTGGATCGCCGCGAGGCCAGTCAGTGGCCGCTGGACCGCAAAAAGGCCGCCGCCGACGCCGTGATCGACAACGGCGGAGCGCTGGCGGACGCCGTCCGCGCCTTTGACGCATTGCTGTTCGAGTGGTCCGTCGAACCGAGCCCCGGCGCCCCGATTCGCCGGGAACGCTCCGACCTGTTCGCCCCGGCCCGACCCGCTGCCGGTCAAACGGTGTTGTCCTGATGTCCGCCCCGCATTCCGTCCTCCCCCCCGCGACCGCTATGGCGTCCTCGTCCACCCCGTCGAAGAAGAAACGCTCCAGCGTCCGCGATCGCATGGCGAGGAGCCAGGCGAAGCTCAACCCGTCCAGCGACACCGCGCCCTCGGCGCTGACCGCGGCCGTGGACGACGACGCGGAGCCCGCGCACCCGTCGGCTCCCGCCGCGCCGGCCGCCGCGGCGTTGCAGACGCCGCGGACGCTCTCGATGCTCACCGAGGACGACGAACCGCCGGCACTGGGTCCGCGGCCGGCGGAGGAGATTCACATCTCCGAGCTTCAGCGGATGAGCATGAAGGAACTGCTCTCCATGGCCGCGGAGGCCGGGCTGGAGGAGTACGGGGGGCTCAAAAAGCAGGACCTGATCTTCAAGATCCTCAAGGAGCGCACGAAGCTCTCCGGGCTGATGTTCGGCGAGGGCACCCTCGAGATCCTGCCGGACGGATTCGGTTTCCTGCGGAGCCCGGACTACCACTACCTGCCCTGTCCGGACGACATCTACGTCTCCCCGAGCCAGATTCGCCGGTTCGGCCTGAAGACCGGGGCGACCGTCGCCGGGCAGATCCGGCCGCCGAAGGAGAACGAACGTTACTTCGCCCTGCTGCGGGTCGAGGCCGTCGGCGGCAAGGACCCGTCCGCGGTGCACGGGATGGTGCCGTTCGACGACCTCACCCCCCTGCACCCGGACGAACGCCTCCGGCTCTCCGGGGATGCGAAGCAGCTCAGCACCCGGGTGGTGGACCTCGTCGCCCCGATCGGACTCGGGCAGCGGGGCCTGATCGTCAGCCCGCCGCGGGCCGGCAAGACGGTGCTCCTCCAGCAACTCGCCCAGGCCACGCTCGCCGGGCACCCGGACGCCTACGTGATCGTCCTGCTGATCGACGAACGGCCGGAGGAGGTCACGGAGATGGAACGCCAGGTGAAGGGCCGCCACTGCGAGGTGGTCTCCAGCACCTTCGATGAACCGCCCAGCCGGCACATTCAGGTCTCCGAGATGGTGATCGAAAAGGCCAAGCGGCTGGTGGAGTTCGGGCAGGACGTGGTGATCTTCCTCGACTCGATCACCCGTCTGGCCCGCGCCTGGAACACGGAGACGCCCCACAGCGGCAAGGTGCTCACCGGCGGTGTCGACGCCGGCGCCCTGCAGCACCCCAAGCGGTTCTTCGGCGCCGCCCGCAACGTCGAGGAGGGCGGCAGCCTGACGATCATCGCCACCGCCCTGATCGACACCGGCTCCAAGATGGACGAGGTGATTTTCGAGGAGTTCAAGGGCACCGGCAACACGGAGCTGCACCTGGACCGCAAGCTGGTCGAGAAGCGGATCTGGCCCGCAATCGACGTGAACAAGTCCGGCACCCGCCGCGAGGAGTTGCTCCGCGACGGCGACGAACAGCGTCAGGTCGACCGCCTGCGTCGCACCCTCTCCGGCATGAACCCCGCCGACGCGATGGACATGCTGGTCGGCCGGCTCGCCAAGTCCAAATCCAACGGCGAGTTCCTCGACGGCATGTCGCTGAGCTGACGCCGCCCCTCGCCGCCGTCCCCGGCTGCCCCTCACGCCCCGCATGATCGAACACGACGCCCCCCCCACCCTGCCCGGCGGCAAGTACGCCGTGGCCTGCGCCCGTTGGAACCCGCTGATTACCGATCGGCTGCTGGAGGGCGCCCTCGGCACTCTGCGGCGGCTCGGGGCGGACGAAGACGCTCTCACCGTGATGCGGGTTCCGGGCACGTTCGAGTTGGGGGCCGTCTGCCACGAACTGGCGAAAAGCGGCCGGTTCGACGCGGTGCTGGGGCTCGGGTGCGTGGTGAAGGGGGAGACGGAGCACGACCGGTTCATCAACGCCTCGGTCGCCTCCAGCTTTCAGGCGAGCGGGCGGGAAACCGGGGTGCCGGTGCTGTTCGGGGTGGTGACGACGAACGATTTTGAGCAGGCGCTGAGCCGCGCCGGTGGCAAACACGGCAACAAGGGCAGCGAGACGGCGGCCGCCGCCGTTGAAACGGCGGGGCTGCTGCGTAGCATCCGGGCTGGGGCGGGCTGAGCCGCGGTCCGTCCCCCGCCGTGCCGCCCCTTTGAACAGGTCTCGCGGACGAACCCGGTCTCTTCTCTGCGGCGTGTTGCCCGCCGCCGTCCGCGACGGTTCTTCGATTATGCCCACCCGTCGCCATCCGGATCGAACGGCCGCCCGCGGCGTCGGCCGCGCCGCCCGCGAGATTGTCCTCCAACTGCTGTTCGAGGCGGATCTCAACCCGGCCCTCGACCCGCTCCACGCCAAGTCCGCGTTGGAGGAACGAACCGAGGACGCGGAACTCCGGCGCCGCGCCTGGCGCCTGTTCGCTCAGGTGATGGAGGTGCGGGACGACCTCGACGCCCGCCTGTCCGGCGTGGCCCGCAACTGGTCGCTCAAGCGGATGGCCGCCACCGACCGCAATGCGCTGCGGCTGGGCCTGTTCGAACTGCTGCACACCGACCTGCCGCCGAAGATCGTGCTGAACGAGGCGATCGAACTGGCCCGCACCTACGGCGACAAGAACAGCCCGCAGTTCGTGAACGGTCTGCTGGACCGCCTCCTGCCGGACGCCAAGCGGCCGGAGCCGCCGGCCGAAGACGCCCCGGCGGCGGCGACCGTCGACGAATCGCCCGCCGCCTGAACAGGCGGAGCGAAGCGGGGACCTCTCAGGCCCGCACCGGGCGGGCCGCGATCTGTTTCGCGGCGGCGTCGACGGAGGCCCGGGCTCCCTTCATCTCCGCGACACGCGCGGCGAAGTTGTCCACGTGCGGCACGCTCCGCACAGTCAGCAGGCGGGCGCCGGAGCGGTCCCGCAGCGTCAGGTCGCCGGCCCGAAACCAGCGGCCGGCACTCGGCACGGTCACTTCGGCGGCCGTCACCTCCGCAAGCTCGGCGGCGTCGACCTGCCGTCCGGTGAGGCTCGTTTCGACGATCAGCCGACGATCGGTCAGTCGATACCGCAGGCCGAACGCCTTCTGCCAGAAGTAGACCGCGGCTCCCAGCGGGGCGAGCGGCAACCCGAGCAGCCATTGGGAGAGCGTCGCCGGCCCGATCCGCAGCGGGACGCAGTTCAGGGCCCGGCCGATCAGCCGACCGACGGAGGTCGCGGCGACTCCCGGATAGACCGTCAGTACGTCCCGCTCCGGGGGTGGGTCTGCGGCGTCGGTCACGTGCCGGCGCCCTCGGTCACGAGCGGCAGCGGGTCCCCGCCCGGCGTGCCGTCCACGGTCAGGCGGAACACGCAGCGGAAGCCCACCCGTTCCACCCCGTCCTGACTGTCGCGGCCGACCCGCCGATCCGGCGTCCAACCGTCGCCCAACCCCAGGACGGTTTTCATCCCGCCGGCGCCGCTACCGCGGTCCGGATTGCGATACAGGCCGGAGTCGTCCGTCCGTTCCCCCCGCAGGGGATCGTCGGCGAAGGACTGAACCGCCCACTCCCCGGCGTTGCCGGCCAGGTCGAACACGCCGAAGGGGCTGCGATCCATGCGGAAGCTCATCACGGGATCGATCTGCCCGGAGTCCCGGGAGGAGCCGAACACCGGCTGAGCGTTGCCCCAGGGGTAGCGGAAGTCGTCGTCGCCGCGGGCGGCCCGCACCCACTCCGCCTCGGTCGGCAGCGCCCGGCCGGCCCACTGGGCGTAGAGGAAGGCGCTTCGCCAGGGCAGCCCCAGGGCCGGCAGGTCGGCGTCCGCGTCAATGTTTGTCGGAGGCGGGGTTCGTTCGCTCGTCGCCTCCATGAAGGCACGGTACTGCCCGACCGTCACTTCATGTCGATCCATATAGAAGGCGCTGACGAAGACCCGCGGTCGCTCTTCCCCCGCCTCGGGCGACCCCAGCCGCACGATTCCCGCGGGCACCAGGCAGACGGTCATCCCGTCCTGCTCGGCCCGCATCCGCCGCGGCAGCCCGCCGGGGCCGACTCCCGCCGACGGCAGCGCCGCGAACCCCTTCGGGGCGGCGCCGGTCCAGTCGCCGCCCGGCGGTTCGGGCAGCGACTCAATGGCGAACCGCCCGCTCGGCCCGGCGGCTTCGCTGAGTACGGTGACGGTCGCCGCGTCTTCCAGCCCGCGGGCGGCGCCGGTGAGGACGAAGTTCGCCTGCTCCGCCCGCGGCTCGCCCTCCGGGCCGACGAGGGGCAGGAACTCATACCGCGCGACCCCCTCCGGCAGAGCCCGCAGCGGGCCGGACTTGGGGGACGGCCGTCCCGTCCTCGGACGGGAACTCGACGAGGCTCCGGCGGTCGCCGCGTTGGCTGGCGCATTCACGGCGGGGTTGGCCGCCGGAGCGACGGGCGGAGCGACGGGCGGAGCGACGGGCGGAGCGACGGGCGGAGCGACGGTCTCCGGCGCATCGCCCCCGCAGCCGCACGCCCAGAGTCCGAGCGTTGCGGAGGCGAACGCGGTCAGGCGGTGGCGGCGGGCTTGTTGCAGCGTCATTCTGAGCGATCGTACAGCCCGTCCCGCGGCGCCGTCCACCGGCGGGCCCCGCTCGCCGTGCCGGGGGAATGTGTGGAATCTCCCCTTCCGCCGGCCGTCGCCTCTGTGCGACAACGTCGGCGCTCCTTTTTTACTTCCGGCCCCCGCCCGCAGGACCGCGCGATGATGTTCGGCGCTCACGTCTCCCCGCGCGACTACCTTGCCCGCATCAGTGCGGTGCAGGAACAGCTCGACCTCGCCGAGACGGAAGCCCTCGCCGACGCCGTCCATCGGGCCTACGAAAACGGCAAGTTCGTCTTCATCTGCGGGAACGGCGGCAGCGGCTCGAACGCCAGCCACCTCTGCGAAGACCTCGGCAAAAGCAGCCTGACCCGCGACAAGTTCACGGACGATTCCGTGAAGCGGCTCAAGGTGCTCAGCCTGACCGACAACACCCCCTATATCTTGGCCTGGGGCAACGACGAGGGCTTCGATCGCATCTTCGTCGAGCAGCTGAAGAACCTCGCCTCCCCCGGCGACGTGCTGATCGCCATCAGCGGTTCCGGCAACAGCCCGAACATCCTGAACGCCGTCGAGTGGGCCAACCGGCACAAACTGGAGACCTTCGGCATCACCGGCTTCACCGGCGGCAAGCTGCGGGTGATGGCTCAGAACGGCATCCACGTCCCCTGCGACGACATGGGCATCGTGGAATGCCTGCACCTCCAACTGTTCCACTGGGTGCTGGACGACCTCCATGGCCGCATCAACGAAGTGGGCCGCTACGCCCCCGCGCAGCCGCTCCGCAAGGCCGCGTAGCTGGCACATCTTGCACGAGAACGTAACGCCGAGGCCCCGCGGGGCCTCGGCGTTACGCGTTTCAGCAGCGTTCACCGCATGTTGAGCGGGTCCATGTCGACGACGTAATCGACGTCGCCGGCGGTGGGAAATTCCGGCTCGACGGTTCGCCAGAGAGTGCGGACGTCGTTCGGGTTCTCGCCGCTGAGTTGGAAGTGGAAGCGCCAGTTCTTCTGCAACCGGGCCACGGCACAGGGGGCCGGGCCGAGGATCTGCACGGGGAGGTTCTGTGCCTTCGCCGCGGCGGCGAGGGCGTTCGCCATCTCGTTCGCCCGTCGCTTCACCGCCGCCTCGTCCGGCCCACGGAGGATCACCCGGCAGAGCCGCCGGTAGGGCGGGTAGCTCATGTCCCAGCGGTCGCGGAGTTCGTCCGCCACGAAGCCGAGGTAGTCGTGCCCCGCCGCCCGGCGGATCGCCGGCTCGGCCGGGTTGCTGCTTTGCACGTAGACCCGCCCGCCCCGGGAACTGCGGCCGGTGCGGCCGGCGACCTGGGCGATCAGTTGAAAAGTCCGCTCGCCGGCCCGGGGGTCGGGTTGATGGAGTTGGGTATCAGCATCGACGACCCCGACGAGCGTGACGTTCGGAAAGTCGAGCCCCTTGGCGATCATCTGCGTGCCCAGCAGGATGTCAATTTCGCCCGCGCGGAAGCGGGTCAGCACTTTGTCGTGACTGCCGGGTTTCCGCATGGAGTCGCTGTCCATGCGGGCGATCTCCGCCTCCGGGAAGACCTGCCGGACCTCTTCTTCCAGCTTCTGGGTACCGACGCCGACGTACTTCAGTTCATGGGCGCCGCAACCTGGGCAGGCCCGGGGGACGGTCTGCTCGTGATCGCAGGAGTGGCAGACCGCCCGCCCCTTGTCGCGGTGCCAAGTGAGGGAGACGTCGCAGTCCGGGCATTTCAGGCTCGCCCCGCAGGCCCGGCACCAGACCGCCGGGCTGAACCCACGGAGGTTCAGGAACAGAATCACCTGCCCGCCGTCCTCCAGCGCCGCCTTCACGGCGTTCGTCAGCTGCCGACCGATCGCCCGGCCCTTGCGAACCTGCGGGTCGTTTCGCACGTCCACGGTCACCACCGGCGGCAAGGGCAGCTTGCCGACCCGGCGGAGCAGACTCAGCAACCGGTACCGCCCCTCCTGAGCCGCGTGCCAGCTTTCCAGCGTCGGGGTCGCGGAGCCCAGCACCAGCGGCACGCCGGCCTCGCGGCAGCGCTTCTCCGCCACTTCTCGGGCGTGGTAGCGGGGCACGCTGTCCTGTTTGAAGGTCGACTCGTGCTCCTCGTCGATGATGACCAGCCCCAGGTGCGTCGTCGGGGCGAAGATCGCGCTGCGGGCCCCCACCACCACCTCCACCCGCCCGGCGGCGATGTCGCGCCAGTGCTTGCTGCGTTCGGCGTCGGAGAGGTGGCTGTGCAGCACCGCGACCCGTTCAAACCGCTGCCGAAATCGGCGGATCGTTTGCGGGGTGAGGGCGATCTCCGGCACCAGCACGATCGCCTGCCGGCCGTACTCGACCACCTCCTTGATCGCCCGGATGTAGACCTCCGTCTTGCCGCTGCCGGTCACGCCGTGCAGCAGGAAGGTCGCGTACTCGCGTTCCCGCAGGGCCGTCAGGATCGCGTCGAGGGCGGCCTGCTGTTCTTCCGTGGCGGTTAGTTCCGTCCAGGGTTCGATTTCGACGTCCCCGAAATCCGTCACGTCGGTTCGCTGAACCACCTGTTCCGCAAAGCCCTTGTGCTTCAGGCCAGTCACCACGCCCACGCCGCAATCGGCTTTGCCGGCGAGGTAGTCCGCCCGGACCGGCTCGCCGGCGTCGATCAGCGCCGCCATCACGGCCCGCTGCTTTTTGGTGAGGCTGCCGGCGTCCAGCGCCGCCCGGCCGGTCGCGGTGGGTTTGTAGTAGACGAGCTCCCGCGTGCCGGCGTTCCGCTTCACCCCGGCCGGGACGATCGACGAAAGCACCTGCCCCCAGCCGCAGAGGTAGTACTCCGCGATCCAGCGGGAGAGCGCCAGCATCTTGGCGTCGACCAGCGGAGCTTCGTCCAGCGTGCGGTCGATCGTCTTGAGCCGCTCCGGCTTGGCGCCGCGCTCCCGGGCGTACTCCTCCACCGGCCGGACGGCGACCACGAAGCCGGATTCGCTCCGTCCGCCCCGCGGGCCGCGGCCGAACGGGACCCGCACCCGGCGGCCGGGGACCACCTCATCTCGCAGATTCTCCGGCACAAGATACGTGTAAGCGTCCATCAGCGGCTTGTTCAGGACCACGTCGGCAACGACGCGGTCCTCCGCCGCGGCGCTCTCCCACGCCATCGCGGCGCCGGCGGCGATCTCCTCGGCGGTCGGCTCCGGCGGGTCGAACAGCGCCCCCTGCTCCTTCGCAGACTTGGTCGCGGAAAACGAGCCGGGGGCGTCAGCCCCCGGAGCGTGCGGCGGGGACGGCTCCATGCGCTCCATCTTGGCGCCCGCGGCGCGGGCCGAAAGCGAGCCGGCCGAAAGGGTGGCGGTGCGGGCGACCATGCGGGAACCTCGGCGAGCGGCGGGGCGTCGGCCCCCCGTACAACTGGCGTTGACGTGCGGGCCGCGACTAGTGTACACATAGACACAACACCCGCAACCCCGTCGCGGCACGGTTGACGGAAGCGGTGATCGTGACAGGATTTGTGCTTCCCCCCGGCTCGCCGCACGGCGTCACCGCACGGGGGGGCTGACGCCCCGCCGCTCGCCGTCCCCAGAAGCTCATGCGCATCGGTCTGTTCGGCGGCACCTTCGACCCGATCCACCTCGGCCATCTGCTGCTGGCAGAGGTTTGCCGGGAGGAGTTGGAACTGGACGAGGTCCGCTTTCTCCCCGCCGCCTCGAACCCGCTGAAGGAGAATGGGCCGATCGCCGACGGGCCGCAGCGCTGCGAGATGGTGCAGTTCGCGATCAGCGGGAACCCGGCGTTCGCCGTCGATCGGCGGGAGGTGAAGCGGGGCGGGCCGAGTTTCGCCGTGGACACCCTCGCCGAGGTCGCCGCCGAGAACCCCGACGCCGAGCTGTTCTTCCTGATGGGCGCCGATGCCCTGGCGGACCTGCCCGCCTGGAGGGAGCCGGGGCGGGTGCTGGACCTGGCGACGATCGTCGCCGTGAACCGGGGCGACGTGCCGGCCGTCGTGCCGCCCGGGATCGAATCAAATCGCGTCCGCTTCGTGGCGATGCCGGCCTGCGACCTCTCCGCGACCGACCTGCGGCGTCGGGCCGCCGAGGGGCTGAGCCTGCGCTACCGCACGCCGGCGGCGGTGATCGCCTATCTGCACGACAAGTATCTTTACCGCATCTGATCCTGCCTTCCGTTCATGGCCGAAACGCACGCATTTCAGTCCGACATCGCCAAGCTCCTGCGCTTGCTGTCGCAGAGCCTCTATCAGAACCGCGAGGTGGCGGTCCGCGAGCTGGTCTCCAACGCCAGCGACGCGCTCGATAAGTACCGCCTGCTGAGTTTGCGGGAGGAGGGCCTGCCGGCGTCGGACGGTCTGCAGATCACCGTCACCCCGGACGCCGCCGCGAACACGCTGACGATCGCCGACAACGGCGTGGGCATGACCCACGACGACCTGATCGAGAACCTCGGCACGATCGCCCGCAGCGGGACGGAAGGGTTTTCGAAGGGGCTTGAAGGCGCGGACGCCAACAGCCTCATCGGGCAGTTCGGCGTGGGCTTCTACGCCGCCTTCATGCTGGCGGAGACGGTCGAGGTCCGCACCCGCAGCTATACCGAGCAGGCCGGCTGGCGGTGGACCAGCGCCGGCACGGGGTCGTTCACGATCGACGAACTCAGCGGCGACGCCGCCCCGCCGGAGCGAGGCACGGAGGTCGTCCTGCACCTCCGCGACGACGCCAAGGACTTCGCCGACCCGCAACGGGTCGAGTACGTCCTCAAGAAATACAGCAGCTTCGTGCCGCACCCGATCCATCTGGCCGGGGCCGACGGGGAGACGCTGCACGTCAACGATCAGCCGCCGGTCTGGGTGGAGCCGAAGGGCAGCGTCACCGCGGAGCAGCACCGGCAGTTCTTCGGCTACCTGTCCGGGCAGGTCGGGGCGAATCCGCTGTGGAATCTGCACCTCTCGCTGGATTCGCCGCTGGAAATCAAGGCGATCCTGTACTGCCCGCCGCTGAACCCGGAGCGGATGGGCCTCGGCCGGGCGGAGCACGGCCTGCACCTGTGCGCCCGCCGGGTGCTGGTGCAAAGCGACTGCGACGACCTGCTGCCGGAGTACCTGCGGTTCCTGTACGGACTGGTCGACAGCAGCGACCTGCCGCTGAACGTCTCCCGGCAGGCCCTCCAGGACGACACGGTCTTCCTGAAGATCCGCCGGGTCCTCACCAGCAAGGTGCTCGGCCATCTCGCCAAGCTGGCGGAGAGCGAACCCAAGGTCTACGCGGAATTCTACGAGCAGTTCGGCTCGACCCTGCGGGAGGGCGTGGCGACGGACGGCCCGAACCGCGGCAAGATCGGCGAGCTGCTGCGGTTCCGCACGATCGACGCTCCGGACGAGATGTCCGGCCTGCAGGCCTACGTCGAGGGGATGAAGGAGGGCCAGACCCAGATCTTCCACGTCGGCGGCCGCAACGCCGAGGCGGTCAAGCGGCGGCCGACGCTCGAGGCCTTCACCGCCCGGGGGCTCAACGTGTTGTTGCTGACTGATCCGGTGGACGAGATCGTGCTCAATACGCTCGGCGAGTACGACGGCAAGGCGTTCGTCTCCGTGGAGAGCGCCGAGGCCGACCTGCCCCCGCTGCCCGAGAGCGAGGACGAGAAAGACGACCGCCCCGAACCGGCCGCCCCGGCGGGGTTGGAGGCGGTGCTGGGCCTGTTCCGCGACGCCTTGGGCGAGGAGACGGAGGAGGTCCGTCAGACCGACAAGCTGACTGGCAGCCCCTGCCGGCTGGTGACCCCCGGCGGCGGCCTCTCCCCGCAGCTACAAAGCGTGCTGGGAGCTGGCGACAAGAACTTCAAGCCGCTCAAGCGCATCCTGGAGGTGAACCCCCGCCACCCGCTGATCCGCCGGTTGGCGGACCTGTCGGTGAACGATCAGAACGGGGACTTCATCAAGAAGTGCGGCCGGCAACTGTTCGACAATGCCCTGCTGATGAGCGGCATGGTTCCCGACCCGACCGAACTGGCCGCCCGCGCCGAGCAGTTCATGGCCGAGGCCGCCGGGGCGAAGTCGAGCGTGATCCTCTGATGGCCGCCGCCACGCACACCGATCTCGCCGCCCACCTGGCTTGGAGCCTCCGCGGCGGGCACGCCCACTGCGGCGCGGAGCGAGCGTTCGGCGACGTCGCTTGCGGCGTGCAGGGTCGGCTGCTGGATCGGTTCGACCATTCCCTCTGGCAACTGCTCGAACACCTGCGGATCGCCCAGCGGGACCTGATCGACTACAGCGAACGGCCGGGGCACGTCTCGCCGCCGCACCCGGACGGCTACTGGCCGACGCGGCCGGAGCCGCCGGACGATCAGGCCTACGACGCCGCCCTCGCCCGCTTCCTCACCGATCGGGAAGAACTCTGCGGATTGCTGGCGGACCGCGACCTGCTCGCCCCCTTCCCCCACGCCGCCGGGCCGGACGGCGAGCCGCACACCTGGCTGCGGACGGCGACCATCGCCTTGGACCACCAGGCGTACCACGTCGGGCAGGCGGTGACGGTGCGAAAGGCCCTCGGCTGCTGGCCGGACTGATTCGGCGCCGGTGAGTCGGTTCCGACGAGCCGACGCCGTCAGTTGTTCCGCGGGGCCGGGCGTCTACCCTTCCCGCCCCCGGCTGTTCTCCGTGTCACCCAACGAGCGCCCCCGCCCGCGTGTTCGGCTTCGCGTTTCGCAACCTGCTGAGCCGTCCGGCCCGCTCCGCGCTGGCGCTGGCGGGTCTGACCGTGGCCATCGCGGGGATGGTCGGCCTTTTCGGGGTGAAGGGCGGATTGGAGGCCGCCGCCCAGGACGCCTTCGGCAAGGTGGACGGCCTCACCGCGATCCAGCCCGGCGCTCCGGTGCCGCTGCTCTCCCGGTTGCCCGCGCACTGGGAACCGCAGATCGCCGCCGTCTCCGGCGTGGAGACCGTCGTCACGGACGTCTGGAACCGGGCGAACGTGATCGAGGGCAAAACCGTCGTCTCCCCCCCGCGGTTTCTGCTGGGCACCAGCATCGTCGAGCGGAATCAACTACGGAACGGCGTCTACCGCGAAGCCCTGACCGCCGGGCGGTTCCTAAACGAATCCGACCTCGGCACCACCCACGTCTACGTGGCCGCCCCGATTCTGGAGGAGCACGGCAAGCAGGTGGGCGACACGCTGATCGTCGACGGGATCGAATGCGAAATCGTTGGGGCTTACGAAGTGGGCAGCCTGTTCCTCGACGCGGCGATCCTGATGGACCTGCCGACGATGCGGCAGGTCACGCGGTTTGACCCGAACTCGGTCTCGAACTACTACATCGAGGGCGATCCGGGGGTCGAGCCGGCCGAGTTGAAGGGCCGCATCCTCGACGCCCTGCGGGACGAACGCACCACCGATTGGCGGCCGTCCAGTCTGTTGGCGCTCGGCGGGGGCGGGGCGTCGCTCGACGGCGCCTTCGACGCGGACGCGCAGAGCGACGCCGACGGCCCCGGCCCGGCGCCGGACTTCACGACGCTGTTCAACTCGCTCGACGCCGCCGCGCGGGGCAAGCCGCTGCCGGAGCCCGACTACGCCCAGCTGTTCGACTCCCTGGGCGCCGCCCCCACGGCCGCTGGGGGGGAACGGCGGGACCCGGTCGAATTGCGGACGATGGACGAGTGGCTCGAACAGTTCGACAGCTTCACCGCGGACCTCGATCTGTTCCTGCAGATCCTCGGGGCGACCGGCGTACTGATCGCCGTCTTCGGGGTGGTGAACACCATGCTGATGAGCGTCTCCGAGCGGATCATCGAGTTCGGCATCCTCAAGGCGAACGGCTGGGGGAAGCGGGATGTGGTGCAGCTGATCTGCTCGGAAAGCCTGATCCTCGGCGTCGTCGGCGGCCTGCTGGGGGCGGCCTTCGGCTGGGCCGCCACCGAGATCCTCAATGTGACTTTTCCCGACCGCCTGAACCTGTACGCCGGGCCGGGGCTGCTGAGCTTCGCCGTGGCGTTCAGCACGGTCGTCGGCACCCTCGGCGGCCTGTATCCGGCCCTGTGGGCGATGCGGATGCAGCCAATGGACGCCATCCGCCGTGGTTGAGCCCTCCGCCCCTCCGCCCCGCCCCGGCGCCATCGCCCTCCGCGACGTCGTCAAGACGCACCAGCGGGGGCAAACCGAGGTGCACGCCTTGCGGGGCGTCACCGCAGACATCCCCGCTGGCTCATTCGCCTTTCTGCTCGGCCCGTCGGGCAGCGGGAAGAGTTCCCTGCTCTACCTGATCGGCGGGCTGGACGACCTGTCCGGCGGCGAGATCGCCATCGACGGCCGCCCCCTGTCCGGCTTCTCCGACGCGGAGCGCGACGCCTTCCGCCGGGAACGGGTGGGGTTCATCTTTCAGGCGTTCAACCTGCTGGGGAACCTCGACGCGGTCGACAACGTGCTCGTCCCGTTCCTGCCCCGCGGCGTCTCCGCCGAACTGCGGGAGCGGGCCGTGAGCCTGCTGAACCAGGTGGGGCTGGGCGACCGGCTCGACCACCGCCCGCACCAGCTCTCCGGCGGCGAACAGCAGCGGGTCGCGATTGCCCGGGCCCTGCTGAAGAACCCGCAGATCGTGCTCGCCGACGAACCGACCGGCGAGTTGGACAGCGAAACCGGGGCGGAGATCTTCGCCGAACTCCGCCGCCTGCACGCCGCCGGCGGGACGACGGTAGTCGTCGTCACCCACGACCGCGGCCTGGTGACGGAGGGCGACCTCGTCTTCCAGATCCGCGACGGCCGCATCGTGAGCTGAATCGGCGGTTCCTTAAGCGGAGCGTCCCGGCCCCTTGGAGGGTCCGGGACGCTGGCGCTCTTGCCGCGCGGGCCGCTCACTCCCCGCCGGCGGACCCCGGGACCACGCCGGTCACCGGGCCGTCGCCGCGGAGGTAGGCGACGAGGTCGCGGACCTGCTGCGTGGACAGTGGGTTGAGCAGCCCGTCCGGCATCATGGAGGTATCGCTCTCCATCCGTTCGAGCACGCTGGCGGTCGGCACCACGACCTCGCCGTCCGCGGTGGCGAGGGTGATCGCCGCGTCCGTCTCCGCCTGGATCAGGCCGGTGTGCACCTGCCCGCCGTCGGTCAGCAGGACGGTCGGTCGGTAGTCCTTCGCCATCACCGACGAGGGGGCGACGATGTTGGACAGGAGGTAATCGAGATCCCGCCGGTTTGAACCGGTCAGGCCGGGGCCGACCTTGCCGCCCTCGCCGAACAGTTCGTGGCACTGCCCGCAGGTCTTCGTGAACAGGGCCTTGCCGGCGACGCGGTCGGGCGTCACGTCGCTGCTGTTGTCGCCGGCGCTGAGCTTCCGTTTGTACTGCACGATCAGTTTCGCCCGCTCTTCGTCCGTCTCCGCGACGGTGCCCCACACCTCGGCGAGGCGGGCGGTGAGGGCGTCGTCCCCAAGGTTCCGCAACTGCCGGGCGAGGTCGGCGGTGAGGTCGGCGGTCGGGACTTCGCCCTCGGCCATCGCGTTCAGCAGGGCCTCGGCGCCGGCCGGGCGGGAAACGAGCACGGACAGTGCCGCCCGGCGGCCGGCGGGGTCGAACCGCGGAAGGTACTGCCGCAAGAACGGCGGGTTTTCCGGGCTGTCGGCGCGGCCCAGTCCGCGGATCAGATCCGGGGTCAGCGGGGCGGCCGGCTCGGCGGAGATCAGCCGGCGGAGGAAGATCGCCAGATCGTCCGACGGCACGTCCAGCAGATCGGCCAGGGCCGCCCGGCGGCGGTCGACCGAGGCGGCGGCGTCCGTCACCGTCGCCCGGCGCTCCTCACCCGCGGCCGGGTTGCCGAAGCGATAGTCGAAGCCGACTGCCTGATCCCGCACCGTTTCGTTTCTGCTCGTCCGCAGGGCCGCGACGGCGTCTGCCCAACCGGCGGGGCACTCGACCTTGCGGCCGGCGATCGCCCCGGAGAGCCCGGCGAGGGCCTCTAGCGCCCGGTCGTCCTGCCCCGCGGCGGCGGCGTTCGCGGCCGCCGTGACCAGTGCCTCCCGCGACGCCGGCGTCCCCAGTTCCCCGACTCGGCGGAGCGTCAGCCGGCGGACCGTCGGCAACTCGCCGGCGAGAGCGACCTTCAGCGCCGCCTCCGGGTTCGCCGGCACCAGCGGTTCGAAGGCATACCAGGCCATCAGCGGCAGGTTGTGATCCCCGGCGTCCTCCCCCCGGGCCAGCAGCGCCGCCAGCAGATCGCCGCGTTCCTCCAGCGGGAGCCGCTGGGCGAGCGACGCCAGTTCCAACCGCACTGGGGCGGCGGGGTCGGTTTGGGCCATCTGAACGAGCGCCTCCAGCCGATCGCCGAAGGCCGGCAGCGGGGGCAGGTCGCCGATCGCCCGCGGCACGCCGGCGCTCATTGGCAGGGCCGGCCGCGACTGGGCGACCAGCCGCACGCCCCACAGCCGCACATTGGGATCAGCGTCGGTCAGCGCGGCGTCGAGGTGTTCGCCCGTCAGCGTGGCGGTCGCCGCGGCGGCCCAGAGGCCCCGCAGTCGGGTCAGCGGGTTGGCGTGCCCGAGCAGCGGGGCGAGCAGCGCGCCCGTCGCCGGATCGTTCCGCTCCTGCAACGCCCGCTGGGCGTGCCGGCGGTGCCAGACGTTCGGGTGCGTCAGCAGCACGACGAGCTCTTCGGTCGAAGCTCTATCTAACGCCGAGGCCCCGCGGGGCCTCGGCGTTAGGGGAGTGTCATAGACGATCTTCCAGATCCGGCCGTTGGAACGCTGATGCCCTTCGATGTTCGTATGGTGGCACTGAGACGTGTCGTACCAGTCGATCACGAGGACGTTCCCGTCCGGCCCGCTGCGCAGGTAGAGCATCTGGCTGGCGAGGTCGTCCGTCAGACAGAAGTCCGGCAGCCGATCGCCGACGAACCCGCTGCCGGAGGGCGTGAGAGAGTCCGCGTTCAACCGGGCGCCATGGATGTTGTTCATCAGCAGGGCGCCGGCGTACTGCTGCGGCCAGGCGTCGCCCTGGTAGATCATCGCCCCGGCGTGGGCGTGGCCGCCGCCGGTGTCGAGGCTGGCATTCTTATCCGCCTCGGTCCACTGGTGCCCGACGAAGTGCCGGTGCTTGGCGATCGTGGGGATGTCTTCGTAGACGTGAGGATCGAAATGCCGCCCGGCCTGCCGGAAGTAGCGGGCGCCGGGAATCACGTGGAACAGGTGCGGGATCACGCAGCAGGTCAGGAAGCTCTGGCCGTGCTCGTCGAAGTCCACGCCCCACGGATTGCTGGTGCCGTGGGCGAACACCTCGAAGGCCCCGCTGGTCGGGTGATACCGCCAGATGCCGGCGTTGATCGGCACCCGCTGCTCGTCCGGCGTCCCCGGCGGGCCGACGCGGGAATGCGTGAACACCCCGTGGCAGCCGTACAGCCAGCCGTCCGGGCCCCAGATGAAGGAGTTGAGCGTTTCGTGCGTGTCCTCGTAGTGCCAGCCGTCGAGCAACACCTCCGGTTCGCCGTCCGGCACGTCGTCGCCGTCGGCGTCGGCGAAGAACAGCAGTTCCGGCGCCTGCCCGACGAAGACCCCGCCGAAGCCGACTTCCAGCCCGCTGACCAGGTTCAGCCCGTCGGCGAACACCTTGCGGGTGTCGTGGCGGCCGTCGCCGTCAGTGTCTTCGAAGATCAGGATGCGGTCCTTGCCTTCGCCCGGCTTCCGCTTCACCGGGTAGCTGTGCCCCTCCGCGACCCACAGCCGGCCGCGGTGGTCGATCGCCATCGCAATCGGCTGCGTCACGTCCGGCTCCGCGGCGAACGGGACGACCTTGAAGCCCTCCGGCAACCGCATCACCGCGGCGGCCTGCTCCGCCGGCAATCCCGCGTAGGGGAAGTCCGCCGCGGTCGCCTCAGCGGCGACGGTCAGCAGCGCGAGGACGGCCGCCGGGACGGCGGAAAAACGAAGCGGCGACATGGCGACGACAGTTGATGGGAGCGGCGGCCGGCAGGGTAAAGGGCGGCGTCATTTCGGAACAGCATCCGCAGATCCCCCCGCCGCGGCCCCGCGGGCGAAGTCGTAGCTTAGGGCGCCCAGCAGCCGTCCTTTCTCCACCCCATGACATTCCGCACAGGCTGCGGCGGCGGGCAACGCCCCCACGGCCCGCAACCGATCGCTCTCCTCTGCGGCCACGACCCACTCCCCCGCCGCCAGCTTCGGCAGCGCGGCGGCTTCGAACGCGGTCAGCGGCCGCGTTTCCCGCTCCCCGCCGGCGACCATCCGCGGCAGGTTCTCGGAGGGGTAGGCGACTGGTTCGTCGTTCAGAACCAGGCCGATCAGTTCCACCCGCCGCAGGGACCACCCCGCCAGCGGCGGCGGCTCGGACCGCATTGCGTGGGGGCGGAAGCCGATCAGGAACGGCCCCTCCTGTCCCGTCAGGGAGCCCGGCACCGCGACCTCGTCATACGGATAGCCCGGAGCGCGGCCGGTCACGCCCCAGCCGGAGGCGTTCGCGAAGTCGACGCCGCGGTCGACGTGCCACGCCAGCAACCCGTGCGGGTCCGCTTCGTCTCCCAAACCGGCGAGCAGCGCCGCGGCCGCGGGTCGGTCGTCGCCCATCGGCTCGGGCGACGGCTGCGGGATCGGGGGCCGATCGCGGGGCTCGCCAAGTTCCTCCGGCCCGAACGCCTGCCAGTGCGCCACGCGGAACAGGCCGAAGCCCTGCTCCACGACAAACCGGGCGGCGAACTCGTCGTGCAGGCCGTGCAGGCTCGCCAACGCCCGCTTCGGGGCGCTGCCGGTGGAGTCCACGTCCGGGTAGGCCTGCGACTTCGCCTCGGCGAATGTCTCGTTCCAGCCAGCGTTCGAGCCCACTGGGATACGTCCGCGGCCCCGTCCCGTCTCCGGGAGCCGGTCCCCCCACGGGATCGGGGCGTAGGCGACGCGGGCGGCGTCCGCCCAGGTCTTCCAGGGCCGGTACACGGTGCGATCGAAGGTCCACACGTCGAGCAGGCAGACCGTTGTCACCAGCGCCCCCGCCAGCCCCGCGGCCGCCGCGCGGTTTGAGAGGCGACGTCCCAGCGTGACCACTAGCAACGCCGCCCCCGGCAGGAAATGCACCAGCGGGGCGGGACTGAACTGCGGAGAGATCGGCATCCATAGGGCCGCGAAGCCCGCCCACGCCAGTGCCAGGGCCCCCGCCCAGCGCCACCGCAGCGGCTCGTCGGGTCCCAGCCCGAGCAGCGCGGCCGCCCCCGTCGGGACGGTGAGTGCGGCGTAATAGAACAGGGCGAGTGTCACGGCGAACCGCTCGGCGGGGGACGGTCGTTCGATGCTACTCGGCGGCGCCGACGGACGTTTCAGTGACGAACTCGTAACTCAACGCCCCCAGCAGCCGGCCGACCGGCACGTCGTGGCAGTCGGCGCAGGCCTTGGCCGCGGGGAGGGCGCCGACGGCCCTCAGGCGGTCCGCGTCAGTCTCGCCCACGACCCACTCCCCCGCCGCCAGCCGCTCCAGCGCGGCGGACTCGAACGGCGTCAGTTCCCGCACGGCGCTGGGCGACTCCGGCCCGGCGATCGGCAGGTAGTCGGACTGATAGGCGACCGGCCGCTCATGCAGGATCAGCCCGATCAGTTCGAAACCCGTCAGCTCCCACCCGGGCAGCGGGCCGTCCTTCGGCGTCGTCTGGGCCGCGTGCGAGCGGAAGCCGATCAGGAACGGTCCCTCCCCACCCTCGTAGTCCGCCGGCAGCGGGTCGTCCCATTCATCGCCCGGCGTGCCGAAGGCGCCGAAGCCGCCCTCGTTGGCGAAGTCGATGCCGCGGTCGAGATGCCACGCGGCGACGGCGTCCCGCAGGACGCTGTCCATCGGCGCCGCGTCTCCGCTGGGCAGCCGGCTGAGGCCGCCGCGGGGTTGTTGGATGCGCTCGCCTTTCGGTTCGGCCGGCAAGTCTTCGAATCGCAGGAGCCGTCGGGTCATGGGGCGCATCCGCACGACGCCGAACTCCATCCGCTCCGCGAAGCGGGCCGCGAAGTCGGTGTGCACCGTGTGCAGGCGGTGCATGTAGGCCCGCCGCTCGCCGCCGGGACGATCGGACCTAGCCCAAAACGGGGCCTTCTCGTTCTCAAAATGCGTCTCCCACTCCGCCTGATCGCCGGACCGGTTGCGAAGGGGCGGGGACTGCTCCACGACCGGTTCCAACCGCGGCAGCAGTTCCGACCGCGGGACCGGCGGGTGGTCTGCACGCCACCCGGCCACCGCAGCGGCCCACGGCCGGTAGCTGGAGACGTAGTAGTAGCCGGCGTCCGCCGCACATCCTGCCACCAGCGCCGCCGCAGCGATCGCGGCGGCCCGGTTCGCGGAGACCCCGGCCCCCCGCAGGCAGGCCACGCCGATGCCGCAGGCCGCGGCGAGTAAAAACCCCACCCCCCCCGTCGCGGCCCGGAACGAACAGCGAAACGAACGTCGCCCAGACGACCACCGCCCCGAACGTTCCGGCGAGGTACCAGGTGCGGGTGCGGGCCGCGATCCAGATCAGCAGCCCCCCGGTGATCAGGGCGGGGAGGTAGGCGAGGGCGAACACGGCGGCGATCTCCGATGGAACGCCGCCCAGCGTACCCGCGTCAGTCGCCCGGCGGGGCGTCGACCGGGGCGCCGTAGGTGAACGGGAACTCCGAACCGAGGCCAGGGATGGTGCGGCCGCGGATCGTGAAGGCGGTCGCGGTCCGGGGGATGCAGAAGTAGAGGTCGCCGCTCGAGGTCTCCCGGCAGCAGGGCACGACGCGACTGTCGGCGACGGCTTCGACGCTCCAGCCCGTCACATCCGTCGCGGCGTTGAGGGCGACGGAGTCCCGGAACCCCGAGGTGTCCTCGCCGGCCGCCACGGCGGCGAAGAACGCCGCCCGAGCCTCTGTGAAGGCGATCTGTTTGTCGCCGTACAGCTTGGCGTTCGCCTCCAGCCAGGCCTTCACCTCCGGCCGCTCCCGCAGGGCCGGCGCCCGCACCAGTCGGCCGGCGTCGCCGGGGCGAACCGTCACCAGGATTGCCCCCGCCGGCACGTTCGCCGCGGCCGGGCCCGCGGGGGCCGCTTCGTCCTCGCCGGCCGCTATGTCGTCGGCCGGCGGGGCGTTGTCGGCCGGGCGGGCGTCGGTCATGCCGCGGCGGTCGGCCATCCCGCCGGCGTCCGGGTCGGGCGCCCCCGCCCCGCCCCCGCCGCGCCGGCTCGTACCCGTCAAACGCACTTCGAGCACCGGGCTGACAAACGGCACCCCCAACTCGACCGTTCGCAATGCCTGCTGACTGACCGGATCCGGCGGGAGGAAGTAGGCCGGCGGCGCCGCGTCGGCGGCCACGGCCTCCGCGGCGACGCTCTCGACCCCGCCGCCGGCTAGGCGCTCGTACATCACCCACCCGGCGCCGCCGATCCCGCCGAACAGGACGAGCAGCACCAACCCCGCCAGCACGGGGCTGCCCCGCTTCCCGCGGCGCCGGCGGCCGCGGGCCGGCTTCGTGATCGTCGCCGGGGCGGCGCCGGCCTCGGGCGTTCCCTCGTCTTCGTCCGCCGAGGCGAACGTCACCGGCGCGGCCGCCCCGTCAGACGACTCGAACACCACCCCGCCGGGCGAACCCGCGGCGGGGGCGGCGACGTCGGGCGCCGCGATCCCAGGCACGGTCCGCGCGGGGGCGGACTGTTCGATCGCCGCCTCCACCGCGTCGTGATCCAGCGGGGCGCCCACCGGGATGAAGCCCAGCGGATCGTCCGGCTCCACGACGGCGCCGCCGGGGATCCGGATCTCCTTCTCGCAGTGCGGGCAGTCCCCCAGCGCGCCCGCGGCGTCGTGCGGGGCGCGCAGCACCGCCCGGCAGTGCGGACAGGCGAACTCGATCGGGGCGGGACGGGCGATCGGCCGCGGGGGCGTGAGCGGAACGGCGGAACCCGCCGAGCGGCGGGGCGACGCAGAAGGGTGCCGCCCCGGGGTCCGTTTCGCAAACGGATCGGGGCGACCCCCGTCCCCCAATTTTCAGACGCAGGCGGTTCGATCCTCCCGGTCGGGCTGGGATCGGGTGTCAATCCTCGCCGCGGCGACGGGCCGCGCCCGCGGGACGGTCGGCCGCGGAGCGAACCGATCTAGGATAGAACCCGGCACTCGCCGCTCCGCCGCCGTTCGTCCCTCCCGCCCTGATGCAGCCCCGCCGCGACGTCTTCCCCCACGTTCTCGAACTGAACAACCAAGCGGGCCGCCGGCTCGGTTGCGCCGTCTATGTGGTGCACGACGGGGCCGACTGGCTGATGATCGACGTGGGCTACGAGGACACCGTCGCGGAGGTGATCGACATCGTCCGTTCGGTGGACCTGCCGCTGGCGAACTGCCGGTACCTCGTCGCCACCCACGCCGACGCCGACCACGTCCAGGGCCTCGCCGCCGCCAAAGCCCTGCTGCCGAACGCGGAGGTCATCGGCCATCCCCACACCAAGGCTGTGCTGGAAGCGGACGACCGCATCACCAGCTACGCCCTGATCCCGGCCCAGGGCATCGACGAACCGATGCCGCAGGTGGCCTTCGACCGCACGATCAACGAGGGCGACACCCTGCAGGTCGGCTCTCAGACGCTGACCGTCTGGAGCACCCCCGGCCACACCGACGGGCAGCTCTCCTTCCGCATGAACGACCTACTGTTCAGCGGCGACAACATCTACCGGGACGGCGGCGTCGGGAACATCGACGCCCACCACGGCAGCGAACTGCCGGCCTTCATCCGCAGTCTCGAACGCATCCGCGATTGCGACGCGAAGTGGCTGCTGCCCAGTCACGGCCCGATCTTTCGGAACGACCCGAAGATCCTGCAGGGAGCGATCGACCGCCTGAAGGGCTACCTGCACCTCTCCGACTTCGGCACCTGCGCCATCGACTGGCCGCTGCTGGAGGAGTGGGACGACGAACTGGCCCGCGGGTTCGATGCGGAACGGGCCGCGTAGCGTTCAGTCGGTCGCGGGGTCGGCGGCGAAGGCGTGTTCGTAGCCGGCGGTCGGGAACCTCAGCGGTTCCCCGTCGGCTCCCCGCACCGTCACGCCGGCCCCCGCGGCGACGGTGCCGATGCGGGTCAGTCCGCAGGCGACCGGCGGGGCGTCCAACAGTCGCGCCGCGTCCGATTCCGAGACGGCGAACAGCAGTTCGAAGTCTTCCCCGTCGGTCAGCGCCGCCTTCACGTTCTCTGCCCCGTCGGCGAGGGGCGCCGCGGCGGCGTCTAGGATCGCGGAGAGGCCCGAGGCGTCGCACAGCCGGCCGCAGTCGGCCAGTAGGCCGTCGGAGAGATCGATCATCGCGTGCAGTTCCGCCGCCGCGGCGAGGGCTTGCGCCTCGGCGACGCGGGGCGTGAACGTGAGATGCCGGCCGCTCGGAAAGCTGCCGCCGAGTCGCCCCGTCACCAGCAGGGCGTCGCCGGGGCGGGCGCCGGAACGGCGAACCTCCCGGTCGCAGGTCCCGACGACCGTCACGCAGAGGCTCGTCGGCCCGTCGTGCGTCGCGGTGTCGCCGCCGGCGAGGGTCACGTGGAACTGCTCCGCCAACTCCGTCAGCCCGCGCATCACCGCCTCCGCATAGCGGTAGCCGCGGCGGCGATCGACCAGCAGGCCCACGAAGGCCGCGACCGGCGTGGCCGCCATCGCCGCGCAATCGGACAGGTTTACCGCCAAGGCCTTGCGGCCAACCAATTTCGGCGGCGTGTCCGGCGGGAAGTGGGTCCCCTCAGCAATCAGATCGCAGCAGACGACCGGCCGACCCGTCAGATTCAGCACCGCCGCGTCGTCGCCGATGCCCAACGGGGCCCGCGGATCCGGCCGGGCGGCGGCGGCGAGGGTGCGGATCAGGTCGAATTCGGCGGGCATTCCCGCACCCTAATGCGAACACGGCCGGGAGACATTCGTCCCCCGGCCGTGCGCTGAACCTGCTTTGAACCTGCGAGGTTCCCCTGACGGGTTACTCGTCCTTAAGAATCGTGGCGATCGCCACCGGGGCGTTCACCCGCTCGTAACCGATGGCCCGGACGACCTCCAGCACTTCGCTCCAGGTCGGGAACTGACGGCCGGCAAGGCGTTTGTACTCGTCCATCGCCCGCATGAAATCGACTTCGTCCTCGCTGTAATCGCGTTCGCAGGTGGTCGGGTCGATCTGCTTGCGGCGTTCGACGACGCGGCGTTCGACGACCGGCGGGGGGGCGTCTTCGGCGAGGGCCTGCCGTCGCGCGTGGGAGCGACGCTCCACCTTGGCAAGGCGGTTAACGTGCGAGGCGCGCTTCTTGGCGGCGGCGGGATCATTCAGGGTCGCGGGCATTGGGACGGTCTCGTGGTTGGAGGGGAGCCGAGTCCGTCCGGCTGCGGCGGCCTCTCGCCGCCCCAACTTCATCGGCCCCCAACCACCGCCCACCTGACCGTTCGGGCAAGAAGTTTCGCCTGGGGCACGGAGGAGGGTTCGGTTGCGCCGGCCGGTCCGGTTCTGCCTGCGGCTCGCACCGGTCATGCCGACGGGGCGGTCAGTAGGACCGCCGCGGCGGGGGGAGAGCCTCGGCGAACAGCGTCGCTACGGTCTCGGCCCCGGCCCGGAACGGCTGCACGCCGTCCCGCACCTCGTCCCGCCAAGTGCGATTGGGGTCCGGCAAAACCGCCCACGCCTGGGCCAGTCGATCCGTCGAGAACAGGTCGACCGGCAGCAGATCGTCCCGCAGGGCGATCGCCCGCTCCGGCGACAACCGCGGCGCCCCGGGCCCGACGGCCAAGCCCTCCGATTCCTCACCCGGCAATCCCGCAACCGAAACCGAAACCGGCGGCAGGGACGGCGGTTCCCGCTCCGGCTGGACGAAGGCCGGCGGACTCGGAGCCGGTTGAACCGCGGCGGGGACGCTCGGCTCGGCCGCGGCCATCCGCGGCGCCTCTGCATTATCGCCCTGCATCCAAAGCACGGAGCACCCGATTAACAGCGCCGCGGCGAGCGTCGCCCAGGCCGCCTGCCGCCAGCGACGGGGGGAGCCGCCGCCGTTCGGCCGCTCGCGGCGGCGTTCCTCTCGTAACCGTCGGACAACGCCCGGGGCGAAATCCGGCACGTCCGTGTCGAGTCGCCACGCCGGCAGCGCGAGGGCGAGCGCGGGCGGAAGTTCGTCGCTTTCGGGAGTGAAGTCAGACACGGGCCGGCTCCCGAGGCGGGGAGGGTGCGGGGGGGGCGGAACGCTGATCGGGCTGCACGCCGCGGCGCGCGAGCGCCTCGGCGAGTTGTTTGCGGGCTCGGTGGAGCCAGGTTTTGACGGTGCCGTCCGGCCGTCCCAACGCGGCGCCCACCTCCTGCAGGCTCAGTTCTTCGTAGTGAAACAGCACGAACGCGGCGCGATGGTCGTCCCGCAACCCGTCGACGGCCCGTTGCAGCTCCTCGGCGAGGTCGGCGTCGGTGAGCGGGACGGACGTATCCGCGGGGTCGAGGTCGCCGGGCAGCAGGGCCCGCTGCCGACCGCGTCGGCTCAGGGCGGTGCGGCAGCGGTTGACGGCGATCGTCATCAGCCAGGGCCGGAGCGGACGGGAGGCGTCCCAGCGATCGAGGTGACGGAACAGGCGGAGGAACGCCTCCTGCGTCACGTCCTCGGCGTCCTCCCGACGCCCCATCATCCGCAGACAGATGCCAAAGACCGCCCGCTGGTACCGACGCACCAGCACGGCGGCCGCGGCGTCGTCGCCGTCAAGGACGAGAGCGGCGAGGGCGGCGTCCGAGTCGTCGCTCATGCGGTTTCAGGGCGGGAGGCCGAACGGACGTCCGGTCGGGAGGCGATACCGCGGCGACCGCAGGAGGGTTTCGCCGCCCCCGGAAAAAACTTCGCCGGTCGTTCGCAGGGTCCTCGCGAACGGCGGCCCGCGGCCGTCACTTCTGCAGGCATTCCCGCGTCGTGGAGCGGGCGAGGCGCCAGGCGGCCTTCACGGTGAAGGCCCGACTTTCGATCTGCTCCTCGGTGTAATAGCGGCCGGAGTCGCTGCGGGGCAGGCCCGCGAGGGCGAGGGTCAGCGGGAGCAGATCGAGGAACTCCCGGTAACGGCGCTTCAGGTCCTCGGCGTTCGCGCCGGACGGCTGCACGGGATTGGCGGGGGGAGCGGCCATCGGGGCGGGCGGGGGCGAGCGGAAACGGACGGGTGATCCCGCAAGTATGCGAACCGCGCCGACGCCTCACAAACGCCGTCGGCGAGCCTATCTCCGGCGGGCCAGCTCACGGCAGACCGGGCGCGGCTCAGTCCCGCTTCGGCGGGGGCGGCAGCTTGACCGGCGGCGCGGAGACCTTCGACCCGTCCCCACTTTCCGGCGGCGGCGTGGCCCCCGGCGGCGGGTACTGCCCGTACTGCGGCGGGTAGCCGTAGCCCGGCGGCGGATAGCCCGGCTGGGCGTACGGGTTGTAGCCCGGCGGCGGATATTGCGGCGGGTAGCCGTAGCCCGGGGGCGGGTAGCCCTGCTGGGTCGGGATCATCGCCGTGTCGTTCGGGTTCGGTCCGGGGATCGGTCCCCCGCCCTGCCCCGATTCGGCCCCCTGACTGACCGGAAGTTCGTAGGAGGTGTCGGCGCCGTCGGTCGGCAGGGACATCTCCTCCGAGGGCCCGGCGGCCGCCGCTTCCTGCTCGTCGGCGACTTCCTTCAACTCGACCTCGAAGGTCAGCTTGCCGACGACCACCCGGTCCCCCGCGGCCAGCGTGCGTTCACCGCTGAGGCGTTCCCCGTTCACCAAGGTGCCGTTGGTGCTGCCGAGGTCCCGCAGCCGGACGGTGTAGTCGTCTACCTGGAACACGCAGTGATGGCGGCTGACCAGGTCGCTGCTGGGCCGCAGATTGCAGTCCTGCTCCCGCCCGATCAGGAATCGGCCCCGTTCCAGGACGATGCGCTTCCCTTCATGCTTGCCCCCACGGACGACGAGCTGGGCGGACAGCATGTTCGGCCTATCAGATTTGAGTTTCGATCGTGTGCCCGTTGGAGCGCCTCGACGCTTTGAAATCTAGAGACGGCGCGGGAGGGCGTCAACAAGATCCGGAGGACGGCTCAGTCCGTTCCGGCGGTTCCGGCGAGTAACCGGCCGAAGCGGGACGCGGCGTCCCTCACAACGTGTTCGGCCCGCGCATCCGTCACGCCGTGCGTCTCGCGGAGGCCGGGGACGTCCGGGGCGAACGGCGAGGTCGTGATCAGCAGCGACCCATGTTGCAGCGCCGCCCCCTTCCGCCGGCGCTGGGCGCTGCCGACGACCTTCCGCTCCACGCCGTCGGGGTCCGTCACGACCACGTCCCGCGGGTCGGACCGCAGGAAACAGAGGGTCGGCTCCGGCCCCCGGAGCGTCCGGTCGCCCCGCAGCCGGGCGGCAACTCCGACCGACGCCAGCGCGGCAATCAGTTCCCGGTGCACCGCCTCGTAGAACCGTTCGGGCGAAGCGGCCAACGCGTGCCCCTTGGGAACCGCGAGGGCGTAGGTCCACTCTTGATCATGCACGATCGCCCCCCCGCCCGACAGGCGCCGGACCCGCGGCAGATCACCGGCCGCCCCCCATTCCAGGTCCGCCTCCTTCTGAAAGTGCCCTAACGAGACGGTCGGCTCCGCCCACCGATACCAGCGGCCGCCGACCGCCCCCGCGACCGCCGCGTCCAGCAGGGCCGCGTCGGCGGCCATGTTCTCCTCGCCGGTGTGGGGGCCGGCTTCGACCGGAACCGCACTCACTCCGAAACCACGACGTCTTCCACCGGCACGGTCCCGCAGCCCTTCGCGATGCCGCAGAGCACCGGCTGTCGGGCCGCCTTCACCTCGTCCGGCCGGCGGACGGGGGTGGTGTGGGGGGCGGTGCGAACCGTCTCGGCCTCTTCCTCGGTGAGGATCGCCCGCACGATGTCCGCGAAGCGATCCAGCGTCGCCTTCGACTCCGTCTCGGTCGGCTCGATCATCAGCGCCTCCGGCACGTCCAGCGGGAAGTAGACCGTGGGGGCGTGCACGCCGTAATCGAGCAACCGCTTGCCGACGTCCATCGCCGAGATCTGACGGTTCTTCTTGCTCTTGGAGGCGCTGGCGACGAACTCGTGCATGCAGGGGGC
Organism: Alienimonas californiensis; assembly: GCF_007743815.1. GTDB lineage: Bacteria > Planctomycetota > Planctomycetia > Planctomycetales > Planctomycetaceae > Alienimonas > Alienimonas californiensis. Next base: position 4,380,470 of record NZ_CP036265.1, on the reverse strand, counting down.
CGGGTGCGGGATCTCCAGCACGGTCTCCAGCTTTTTGCGGAGGTAGTTCGCGTTCAGCACGGCCCGTTCCGACACCTCACGCAACCCGGCCGCCCCCAGGGTGCGGAGGTAGAAGTAACCGCGGAGCAGGATGCCGACGTTGCCGAAGTGCGTCCGCACCCGGCCGATGCTCTTGGAGGGCGTTTCGAGGGCGAACTCCGGCCGCTGCGTCGTGCCGCCGACCTTCTTCACCACCGGGCCGGGCAGGTACGGGCCGAGGAAGTCCCGCACCGCGATCGGCCCCGCCCCCGGGCCGCCGCCGCCGTGGGGGCCGGTGAAGGTTTTGTGCACGTTGTAGTGCATCATGTCGCCGCCGAAGTCCCCCGGCCGGGTCAGGCCGAGGATCGCGTTCATGTTCGCCCCGTCGATGTACACCAGCCCGCCGGCGTCGTGCACGATCTTCGTGGCGGCCTCGATCTCGCGTTCGAACAGGCCGAGGGTGTTCGGGTTCGTGACCATGAAGACGGCGGTGTCGTCGCCGACCTTCGCGGCCAGTTCCTTCAGGTCCGTCAGCCCGTTCTTCGTCGGCTTGAGCTGCACCGGATCGAACCCGGCGAGGGCGGCGCTGGCCGGATTCGTGCCGTGGGCGCTGCTGGGGAAGATCACCTTCCGCCGCTGCTCGCCCTCGCCCTTGTCGCGGAAGTAGGCGTGCGCGACCAGCAGGGCCGTCAGTTCCCCCTGTGCTCCGGCGGCCGGTTGCAGGCTGACGGCCGGCAGGCCGCTGATCTCCGCGAGCATCCCTTGCATTTCGTGCAGGATCTGCAGCATCCCCTGCAAATCCGCCTCGTCCCGGTAGGGGTGCAGATCGACCAGCCCCGGCAGCCCCGCCAAGCGTTCGTGCCGCTTGGGGTTGTACTTCATCGTACAACTGCCCAGCGGGTAGAAGTGGGTGTCGACGCTCATGTTGAGCGTCGACAGGTTCGTGAAGTGCCGGATGACGTCCGGCTCCGTCAGTTCGGGCAGCTCCGGCGGGGCGTCGGCGAGGGTGCCGGCCGGCAGCACGTCCGCGGGGGCGTGGTCGGGAACGTCCGACTCCGGAAATCGCGCAGCCCGGTAGCCGGGACGGGAGAGCTGGGACAGCGGGCGGGTGGCGTGGGTGTTCCGCATGGCGATGGGGAGGGGCTGGGCCGAACGGCGTCGTTCGGCGGGCGTGTGCGGGGGAGGTCAGGCGACGGCGAGCAGCGGCTCGCCCCGGCGGAGCGGCGAATCGCTCCCCATATGCGTGAGGGCGGCGGCGAGCTGGTCGATCTCCTCCCGCGTCCGACGCTCCGTGGCCGCGACGAGCAGCAGTTCGTCCGCCCGCAACTCGTCGCAGAACGAGCCCGCCGGGAACCGGGACAGCGCCGGGCCCAGATCGAACCCGGCCGTGCGGGCCGCGGTCAGCAGCCGCCCCGCCCCGCCCTGCACCCGCAGGCAGACCTCACGCAGATACGGCGCCTCGAACGCCTGCGACACGCCCTCGACCTCGCACAGCCGGTCGGCAAGGTAGTGCGTCTTCCGCACGGACAGGTCCGCGACCTCCCGCAACCCCTGCGGGCCGAGCAGCGCCAGATGCACCGTCGCCCGCAGGGCCAGCAGGCCCTGGTTCGAGCAAATGTTGCTGGTCGCCTTGCCGCGGCGGATGTGCTGCTCGCGGGTTTGCAGGGCGAGCACGTAGCATTCCCGGCCGTCGGCGTCCTCGGTGCGGCCGATCAGCCGGCCCGGCGTTTTGCGGAGGAACGACTCCCGGCAGGCGAACAGGCCGAGGTACGGCCCGCCGTACTGCATGGGAATGCCGAGCGACTGCCCCTCGCCGACGGCGATGTCCGCCCCCAACGCCGCCGGATTCTTCAGCAGGCCCAGCGAAACCGGATCGAACACCTGCACGCTGACCGTCCCGTTCGCCTTCGCCGCGGCGAACAGGCGTTCGGCGTCCTCCAGATTCCCGAAGAAGTTCGGATGCTGAACGATCAGGGCGGCGGTGTCGTCGGTCAGGGCGGCCTCGACCGCAGCGACGTCCGCAACGCCGTCCGGGCACGGGACCGTCACGACGTCCGCGGGCAGGTTTTCGAGCAGCGTGGCGAGCGTCTGCCGGTACTCCGGATGCACGGAGCCGAGCACGACCACCCGTCCCTCCCGCCGCGTCTCGCGAATCGCCAGCAGGGCCGCCTCGGCCGCGGCGCTGCCGCCCTCATACAGGCTGGCGTTGGCGACGGTGAAGCCCGTCAGCCGGCAGACGAGGGTCTGAAACTCGAAGAACGCCTGCAGACTGCCCTGCGACGCCTCCGCCTGATAGGGCGTGTAGGCGGTGTAGAACTCGCCGCGGCCGGCGATCGCGTCCACCGCCGCCGGCACGAAGTGGTCGTACACCCCGCCGCCGAGGAAGCAGACGCGGTCGCCGCCGCCGTGCACGAAGTCGGCGGCGTCCCGCGGGCGGTTGCGTTCCGCCAGCGCGGCGACGTGCCGCTGGAGCTCCGATTCGCACAGCCCCGCGGGCAGGTTCAGCGGGCGATCCAGCCGCACCGACGCGGGGATTTGCGCCAGCAGGTCCTCGATCGAGGTCGCCCCCGTCTCCGCCAACATCGCGGACACGTCTTCGGGGGAATCAAACAGGTACGCCAAAGCGTCTCAGGGGCATGCGGGAACGGGGGACCTGGCGAGCGGCGAAAGTGTATCCGCCCGCGGGCACGGCGCCCGGCGTCAGTCCGCCGCGGCCGCGAAACCGCTGCGATTCAACGAACCGATCCCCGCTCCCCCGGCCCTCGCAACGCTTGCGCAGCACCGGAAACGGGCGACTTACTGATCGGCCGTCGTGCAGAACTCGCGATAGGCCGCGGCGTCCATCAGCCCCTCGGTTCCCTCGTCCGTCGGCCGGACCTTGATCAGCCAGCCGTCGCCGAACGGGTCCTCGGACAGCGTCGCCATGTTCTCCTCCAGGCCGCCGTTCACCTCGACCACCTCCCCGGTGACGGGGGAGTACAGGTCGGAGACGGCCTTGACGCTCTCCACCTCGCCGAAGGTCTCCCCGCGGGTGACGGTCGAACCGACGGGGGGCAGATCGACGTACACCAGGTCCGTCAGCTGATTGACGGCGAAATCGCTGATGCCGACGACGGCCAGGTCGCCGTCGCGGCCGACCCACTCATGGCTCTCGAGGAAGTGCAGTTCGTCGGGGGACATTGCAGTGTCGTGGCGGGAAGGCGAACGGGGCCGGGACGATAGCGGAGCGCGGCGCCCCGGGCGACTCACTTCCCGGCGACGCGGCGCTCCAGGGCGGCGATCTTCTCCAGCCGGCGGGCGTGCCGACCGCCCTCGAAGCCGGTGGAGAGCCACAGTTCGAGCATCCGGTCGATCAGCCGTTCCCCCAGCAGGTCGGCGGACAGGCAGAGGACGTTGGCGTCGTTGTGCAGGCGGGAGACCTCGGCGCTGAGATCGTCGTGACACGGCACCGCCCGCACGCCGGGGAACTTGTTGGCGACGATGCACATGCCGAGGCCGGACCCGCAGATCAGGATGCCGCGGTCGAACTTTCCGCCGCCCACCGCTTCGGCGACGCGGGCGGCGTAATCCGGGTAGTCGACGCTCTTCTCGTCGCCGGGGCCGTAATCCTCCGCCGTGTGGCCCAGTTCGCGGACGCGTTCGATCACCCGCCCCTTCACGTGCTGACCGCGGTGATCGCTAGCGACGGCGATGCGCCAGGGGCCGCCGGTGGCGCTGGGCTGGTGGCCGGGAATCGGGTGCAGCATCGTGAGTTCGTCCGACTGTTCGTCGTCGGCGGGGGAGTCGTCGAGAATGGAATCGGTGGGCATTGGTCGTCCCGATCCTGGGAGATCTGTACGGGGGAAGGCCGAACGGCCGGGCTAAGCCCGATCCGCCGGCGGTTCGCCGGGCGATTCGCCCGGCGGGGGAACCAGGCCGAGTTCCGCCATCAGCAGATCGAGGCCCCGGTCGATTGCGTTGCGGCAGGCTTCATAATCCGCCATCTCCCCGCCGATCGGATCCGGAATATCCCCGCCGGCGGGGTCCAGCAAAGTCACGCGGTTTCGGGCGTCCGGGCGGTGCCGCAGGATGGCGGCGCGGTGACCGGCGGTCATGCAGAGGACCCGGTCCGCCGCGTCGAGGAGTTCTTCGGTGAGCGGTTGCGAGCGGTGGGCGCTGAGGTCGGCGCCCGCCTGCCGGGCCAGATCGACGGATTCCGGGCTCGCCGCCGCCCCGTACGCCGCCGACAGACCCGCCGACACCACGCGCACCTCCGGGCCGACCGCTTCTTTCAGGCGGAACCGGAGCAGCGCTTCGGCCAGCGGACTGCGGCAGGTGTTGCCGGTGCAGACGAACACGATCGTCTCCCCCTGCCGAGCGGCGAGGTCGCGGTGGGTGACGGCGCCCTCCACGAGCACCTCCCACCGGCCGTCCTCGTCGAGCCGGACGAGCGTCTCGGTCGACTCGCCGCCGACCTGCACCAATGGGGTTGGGCTGAGTTCCAGCACCGCGGCGACGGCCGGATCGTTCGGGCAGCGGGCGCGGGTGCGGGCGCCGGCGTCCCGCAGGGAGGCCGCGGCGCCGGGGAGCGCGGCGGCGAGGCCCTCCGCCCGGCCGTCCACTTCCACGGTGACGGCGCCGGGCCACCACCGGGCGGTGGTGCGGGCCGCGGCTGCGGAGAGGCGGGGGAAGTAGTCGAGGAACTCCGCCGGATCGCGGAGCAACAGCACGGCTCCCTCCCCGCCCTGCGGCAACTCCGGCCGGGCGAGCAGCGACACCACCCGCACCGGGCCGTCGAGCGCGTCGATCTCCGCGGCGCCGCCGGCAGCGAGCGTGCGGACCTGTTCATGCACCCGGTCACGGGCCGCGACGGGCGAGCCGCCGGGCCCGTCCGGCCTGCCGGGCGAGGCTGGTGAGGTCATGCGGTACCGCGGGCCGGGGGAGAGACCGGGCGAGTATCGTGCGGGCGACGCCGCGCATCAAGCTTGCGCGATCCAACGGACCCCACCCGGGGCGGCCCCAACCGTCGACGGGAGCAACGGTTACGTTGCTTCGGACCCGCCGCTGCGTCATAACGGGGGCGTCCTGTCGGTCGAGGTTGCCGTGCTCCGCCCCCCGTTCCCCGCTGCCGAACCGCTCGACGTTCCCCCGGCGGTCGGACCGGAACGCCCCGCCGCGGCCCCCGGCCCGGCCGATCGCGTCGTGAGGCAGTTACGGCGGCTCCCGCGGCGACTGGCGGCCCGTCGGCGGCTGGCGATTCGGGATCGCCGGGCCGGGCAGGCGCCGGTCGTGGAGCGGTCGGAGGAGAAGAACCGCGACCTCACCCGGCGCCTCTACGACGGTCCGGCCGGCGCCGTGCTGGCCTTGGCCAGCGCCGTCAGCCTGCACGAACCGCTGATCGGGCAACTTCTCAAAGCGCCCACGGACGGCCGCGGCATCGCGCGGCGGTCCCCCCGGTTCGACGTCTCCCGCTTCCGCGACGTGCTGGACGTCGGCAGCGGGGCCGGGCAGATCCTCGGACACCTCCTCCGCGAGGCCTCCCCGGACGCCCGGTTGGTGGCGTTCGACCTTTCCAAGCAGATGCTCCGCCGCTCACGGCGTCGGATGGAACCGCGGGCCGCCCGGCACCGCCGCGAACCGGGGTACGTCGCCGGCGACATGCTGCGGATGCCCTTTGCGGACGGCGCCTTCGACTGCGTCACCGCGGGCTGGGTGCTGGAGCACCTCCCGGACCCGGCCCCCGGTTTGGCGGAGATGGCCCGGGTCCTGCGGCCCGGCGGCCGGCTGCTCCTGTTGTGCACGGCGGACAACGTCACCGGCCAGTGGAACAGCCGGACTTGGAAGTGCCGCACCTACAACCCGCGCGAGTTAGCCGCCGCCTGCGCCGCGGCCGGCCTGCCCTGGGTTCGCCGCCACCACCTCAGCCCGGTGCACAAGGCGTTGAAGTTCGGCGGGATTATCGTGGAGTGCGAACGCCTCGGCGACGCGGCCTCGGCGGACAAACCGCGGTAGGTGCGGGCCGCGGCTGGAACGGGCCGTGGTAAAAACTGGCCGCGGCGCCGTCAGTCGCGATACTCGCCGTGGCAGTCGGAGCAGGTTTGCGAGAGTCGCCGGCGGGCGGCGTCAAAGGCGTCGAAGTCCGTGGCGGCGGCCTCCGCGGCGGCGGTCGCGGCGGCGGTCATCTTCTTCGACAGGGCGAGGAACACTGCATCGCCGACGCTCCAGCCGTGCGCCTCGTCGGCGCTGATCTCGCTGAGCACCGCGATCACCCGGGCTTCCCGGGCGACGGCGTCGCGGTTCGCCTCCAGCAGCGCCTGAGAGGAGGCCAGCGATTGCAACGAGTCCACGCCGACCTGGAACCGCTTCATCAGCAGATTGAAGTCTGCCGCCTCGGAGAAGTCGGCCTCCCCGCCGCTGCCGGCCCCGCCGCCGTTCAGCAGGGCGTCGAGGGTCCGCAGCGGGTCCGCGACCTGCTTCTGCCCGCCGGCGCCGCGGCGGAGGTTCGACTCGTTAATCTCCGCCGCCTTCTGGGCGAGGGCGGCGCCGTTGTCGGCCCAGCTCACCCCGGATTCGTACCGCGTGCCGACGGCGAACAGCGTCGCCAACTCCGCCGCGGCCGGGGGGATGGCGAGGTAGGCGTTGTTGTACGTCTGCACGTCGCGGGACTTCTTACCGAGGTCCTCCATCACCGCCCGAACCTGGGCGTCCAACTGGTCCGGCGGAAGCAGCGCCGCCCAATCGACCCCGGCGGCCTGCGGGGCGTCGGCCCCGCCGGCGGCGACGGCTTCGGCCGGCTCGCCCGAGGTCGGGCCGGCGGCCATCGGTTCGGCGGCGGGGCCGGTTCCGGCCGTCGCCTGCGGCAGCGGGGCGGCGCCGGGGACGGGGGTGTCGTCCCCAAACACCGCAAACGGGTCCGGGAAGAACACGTCCGCTGGCACCTGCGGGTAGTCCGGCCCGGTCGGGGCGCCCGTTTGATAGGCGAAACCCAGAGCGGGAACGGCGGCGGCGAGCAACCCGCCCGCGAGCAGTCGAGGCGTCATTCGTTCGTCCCGTCGGGGTGATAAAACCGCAGGGTGTGCTCGGTCCGCAGCACGAGCCCGCCGCCGACGAGGGCCGGGGTGGCCCAGACGCCTTCGTCCAGCGTCGATTTGTGCGCGACCTTCAGTTCGGGCGGAGCGTCGGCGCCGCCGCGGAAGACGCCGGTCTCCAGCGTCGTGGCGGCCCCCTCCTTGCCGAAAGTGAAGATCGTCCCACCGGCCCGCACCGGGGAGGACCAGTAAGAATCGCCGAGCCGGACGCGGGAGAGAACTTCCCCCCCGTCCCCGTCGACGTCCGACCCAAGGGCCACCATTGAGGCGACGCCGCCGTCGTCCACTGTCACGGCCTGGCCGAGGGAAAGCAGGAGCGGCGTCGCCCGCTTTGGGGCTCCGGCGTTCGAGGACCAGGCCAACGCCGGATCCGAGGCGGCGGCGCCCTTCGTTTGGGTGAGGTCGGAATCCGTCGCGAGCAGTGCGAGGGAGGTCGGCGCGTCGCCGGTCGTGACCAGGACGGCGTCGCTGGCGACCCCTAACGGACTTTGCAGAACTTGGGGGGCGCTGCCGGAGTTCATCCCGCCGTGCTTCACCCGCCAAACCCGCTCCCCGGTGGCCGGATCGAGGAAGTCCGTTGCGATGGCTCCCGTCGTGACGACGAGCGTGCGGTCTCCCACTTCGGCCAGAACGGGGGTTCCGTACGCCTTGCGGAGGTCTGGCACGACGTCCTGCACTTCCGGGTCGCGACCCGTTCGCCACAGCGTCTCGCCGGTCGCCGCGTCGAGGGCGACGACGTACTGGTCGTCCTCCCCGACCCCGTCGAACGGCACGATCAACCGAGGGCTCAGGCCGTCGAACTGAACCAGCAGCGGCGAGGAGGCCGGGCCGCGGAAGTGGTCGCACTCGAAATCGCGGCGTTCCCAGAGCGTGTGGCCGTTCTTCGTATCCAACGCGGCCGTGCCGTACTTGCCGAAGTGCACGAAGACGACGTCCCGCGTCGCCACCGGCGTGCAACTGGCGTAGGTGTTGGTCGGGTGCGTGAAGTCCGGCTCGGCGACGGTGAACAACTTGCGGACCCAGCGCTCCTCGCCCGTGGCGAGGTCGTAGGCCAGGACGTCCATCTGCGTGCCGTCCGGCGTGGCGGTGGGGACGTAGACGGTGGGTCCCTCCGGTCCGTCGGCGACGACCGGGCTGCCCCAGCCGCGGCCGGGCACGTCGACCTGCCAGCGCAGATTTTCCGGCCGGATCAGATCGGCCGGCAGCGGGTCGGCCCCCACGCCCACGCCGTTGGGGCCGCGGAACATCGGCCAGGCGCCGGGCGTTAGGTCGAGGTCGTCCGCGGGGGCCGCGAACGCGACGGCGGCGGCGAGCAACAGGGCGGAGGACATATGCGGGTCGACGGATGGGGGGCGGGCGGTGTCGATCATCCGCGGTCGCGGATAGGATCGGCAACCGTACACCTGCTTCACGCCTGCGTTCCTCTCCTCTCATGCCCCAGCCGCACAGTCCCTTCGGCACCCGCCAGACCTTCACCGCCGCCGGCGGGTCGTTGGACTACTACAGCCTGCCCAAGCTCGCGGACGCCGGGCTGTGCGATCTCGATTCGATCCCGTTCAGCGTCCGCGTGCTGCTGGAAAGCCTGCTCCGCAACGTGGACGGCTTCGTCGTGACCGAGGACGACGTCGCCGCGCTCGGCAAGTACGACGCCCAGAACGTCAATCGGACCGAACTGCCCTTCAAGCCGGGCCGCGTCGTGTTGCAGGACTTCACCGGCGTGCCGGCGGTGGTGGATTTGGCGGCTCTCCGCAGCGCGATGGTGCGGATGGGCGGCGACCCGGCGAAGATCAACCCGCTGGTCCCCTGCGATCTGGTTGTCGACCACAGCGTGCAAGTGGACGCCTTCGCCACGCGGTTCGCCCTCGAGACGAACGTGGAGCGGGAGTTCGAGCGGAACCTCGAGCGCTACGAACTGCTTCACTGGGCCCAGAAGGCGTTCGACAACTTCCGCGTCGTACCGCCGGCGACCGGTATCGTGCACCAGGTGAACCTGGAGTACCTCGCCGACGTGGTGCTGACGAAAGACGGCGTCGCCTTCCCGGACAGCCTCGTCGGCACCGACAGCCACACCACGATGATCAACGGCCTGGGCGTGGTCGGCTGGGGCGTGGGCGGGATCGAGGCCGAGGCCGTCATGCTCGGCCAGCCGATCTACATGCTCACCCCGGAGGTCGTCGGCTTCGAGCTGACCGGCACGCTGCCGGAGGGAGCCACCGCGACGGACCTCGTGCTGACCGTCGTGCAGATGCTCCGTGCGCACGGCGTGGTCGGGAAGTTCGTGGAGTTCCACGGCTCCGCCCTGCCGACCATGAGCCTCGCCGACCGGGCCACGATCGCCAACATGGCGCCCGAATACGGCGCCACGATGGGCTTCTTCCCCGTCGACGGCGAGACGCTGAACTACCTCCGCCGCACCGGCCGCCCGGAGGCGCTGGTGGACCGGGTGGAGCGGTACACGAAGGAGAACGGGCTGTTCCTCGGCTCGAACGCCCCGACGCCGACCTATTCCAGCAACCTCCGCCTGGACATCGGCACGGTCGTGCCCTGCCTCGCCGGGCCGAAGCGGCCGCAGGACCGCATCCCGCTGACCGAGATGAAGTCCACCTGGGCGACGGCGCTGAAGGAGACCTTCTCCAAAGACTCCACCACCATCGAGCACAACCCCGTCGGCGGCTGGACCGAGGAGGGCGGCCAGCCGGCCGGACAGGTCGGCAACCACCCGCTGACCTCCGCCGAACGGAAGACGGTCGAACCGGCGGCGGGCGGCACGCTGGAGGACGTCGCCGCCCCGGCCGGCTCCACCGTGCGGGAAGCGGTGGTCGATCCCGGCTTCGACGGCGTGGAGGTCTCCCACGAGGACGAGGAGTTCCCCCTCAAGCACGGCAGCGTGGTCATCGCGGCGATCACCAGTTGCACGAACACCTCCAACCCCTCGGTGATGGTCGGTGCCGGCCTGCTGGCCCGGAAGGCCCGGCAGCGCGGGCTGACCCGCAAGCCTTGGGTGAAGACCTCGCTGGCCCCCGGCAGCCGCGTGGTGACGGACTACCTCGACAAGAGCGGCCTGAGCGAAGACCTGGACTCGCTCGGCTTTCAGACGGTCGGCTACGGCTGCACGACCTGCATCGGCAACTCCGGCCCGCTGCCGGCGCCGATCAGCGAGGCGATCAATAAGCACGACCTCGTCGCCGCCGCGGTGCTGTCGGGCAACCGCAACTTCGAGGGCCGCATCAGCCCGGACGTGAAGGCGAACTACCTCGCCTCCCCGCCGCTGGTCGTCGCCTACGCCCTGGCCGGCACCACGGACATCGACCTCACCGCCGAACCGTTGGGCGAGGACAGCGACGGCAACCCGGTGTTCCTCTCCGACCTGTGGCCCGATCCGCAGGAAATCCGGGACACGATCGCCTCCAGCAGTTCCCCGGACGACTACCGCGACCAGTACGCCAAGGCCACGGAGGGGCCGGAGGAGTGGCGGAGCATCCAGAGCCCCGACGGTCAGATCTACGACTGGGACGAGGACAGCACCTACATCCAGGAGCCGCCCTTCTTCGTCGACATGCCGGAGACGCCTGCGGACACCTCCAGCATCAACGGCGCCCGCTGCCTGGTGAAGGTCGGCGACAGCGTGACGACCGACCACATCTCCCCCGCCGGCGCCATCAAACCGTCCAGCCCGGCCGGCAAGTATCTGCAGGAGCACGGCGTGGACGTGCGGGAGTTCAACTCCTACGGCTCCCGCCGCGGCAACGACCGGGTGATGACCCGCGGCACCTTCGCCAACATCCGGCTGCGGAACGAGATGGCGCCCGGCACCGAGGGCTCCGTCACCACCCACCTGCCCACGGGCGAGCAGACCAGCATCTACGAGGCCTCCCGCCGCTACATCGAGGCCAGCACCCCGCTGATCGTGCTGGCCGGCAAGGAGTACGGCACCGGTTCCTCCCGCGACTGGGCCGCCAAGGGCACGAACCTGCTGGGCGTGAAGGCGGTCATCGCCGAGAGTTACGAGCGGATCCACCGCAGCAACCTCGTCGGCATGGGCGTGTTGCCGCTGCAATACCGCGAGGGCGAATCCGCCGAGGCGCTGGGCCTGACCGGGCGGGAGTCGTTCGACATTCACCTCGAAGCCGAGCTGAAGCCCGGCCAGCCGGTCGAGGTGATCGCCCGCGGAGAGAACGGCGAGGAGACGATGTTCACCGTCGCCTGCCGCATCGACACCCCCGTCGAGGTCCAGTACCACCGTCACGGCGGCATCCTGCACTACGTCCTCCGGCAGCTGGCGAGCGCCTGACCCGGCCGCTCGTCCCCTGCATCACGCATTAACGCAGAGGCGCCGCGGCGCCTCTGCGTTACGGGACGCTGTTGAACCGTGCCTTACGTCAGCCCGGCGTGCATCGGGCAGGCGATGCCCGCGGGGGCCTGACTGCGGTTGAGGAGTTTGGCGGCGATGTCCTGCTTCGGGCCGAAGAACTCGTAGTCCATGCGGTCGTCGCCCACGCCCAGGTCCTTCAGGTCGGCGTAGACGCTTTGCATGAACGGCTTCGGTCCGCAGAAGAGGAACCGGGCGTCCCGGTAGGGCGCCCAGTCGCGCAGCAGCGGGACGTCGACGAACCCCTGATCGGCGTTCTCCGCCGTGACGTCACCGTCCAGCGGGCAGTCGTAGCGGACGCGGGTCCGCACGTTTTTACCCTCCGCCTCCAACTGGGCCAGTTCGTCGGCGAAGGCCCGCGTGCGGCTGTCGCGGGCGGCGTGCAGGAAGAACAGCGGGGCGTTCACCCCGTGATGCACCCACGCCTTGGCCATCGAGAGCAGCGGCGTGATCCCGATCCCGCCCGCCAGCATGACGACCGGCCGATCGCCCACTGCCTTCGGGTCCAGCGTGAACACGCCGCACGGCGGGCCGAGTTCCAGCCGATCCCCTTCCCGCACCGCGGCGTGCAGGTGGTTGGAGATCAACCCCTCCGGCGTCGGGTGGACGGCCCCGCCCTCCCGCTTCACGCTGATCCGCAGATGATCCTGCCCCGGCCGGTCCGACAGGCTGTAGTTCCGCGGGGAGGTCGGCGTGGTCGGATGATCGACGAACACCGTGACGTACTGCCCCGGCAGGAACTCCGGCAGCGCCCCGCCGTCCTCCGGCTTGAGAAGGAACGACCGCACCTCGTCGCTCTCCTCGACCGTGCGCTCGACCAGGAAGGTGCGGGCGCCGTTCCAGCCGCCGGGGGCCGTCCGCTGTTCCTCGTAGATTCCCCGTTCCCGCTGGATGAAGACGTCCGCCAGCACGCCGTAGGCTTCCCCCACGGCCGCGACGACTTCCGGGGTCGCGGCCTCGCCCATCACATCCCCGATGGCATCGAGGAGGTGCTTGCCGACGATCCGGTAGTGCTCCGGCTTGATGCCCAGCGACGTGTGCTTTTGCGCGATGAGTTCCACCGCCGGCCCCAGCGCCGCCAGATCGTCGATGTGCGCGAAGTAGGCGCAGATCGCCCCCGCCAACGCACGCTGCTGGCCGCCGGAGTGCTGGTGGGCCTGGTTGAAGTACCGCCGCACCTCAGGGTCGCCCTCGAACATGCGGATGTAGAAGCGGCGGGTGATCGCCTCCGCGTGTTGCGCGACGGCGGGCGTGATTTCCTTGACGATCCGAATGGTGTCGGGGCTGTGCATCGGACTTCAAGGCGGGTGCGAAGGGCGGAAACGCGTCGGCGGTCCGCGGCCGAGCGGCGGACGCCGGGATCTACACTCATTGGTGCAGATTAGAAACTGCACGTCAAGGTATACAATCAACCGTTCCCCCGACGCTCCACGAGGTCTCCATGCTTTCCAAGACCGCCGAGTACGCCCTGCGGGCGGTCGCAGCCCTAGCCGGTCAGCCGGACGGACCAGCGTCCGCCGATTTGCTGGCGGAGAAGACCAAGGTTCCGCGGCGTTACCTCCACCGCGTGCTGCAGGATCTGGCCGCCGCCGGTTTGGTCGCGTCGCGGCCGGGTCCGGGCGGCGGCTACAGCCTGGCCCGCGAGCCGGGCCGCGTCTCGATTCTGGACGTGGTCAACGCGGTCTCGCCGATCGAACGGATCCGCGCCTGTCCGCTGGGGCTGACTTCGCACACGGAGCTCTGCCCGCTGCACGCCGAGTTGGATAAGGCCTACGCCGCAACCGAGGCGGCGTTTGCGGGGGTGACCGTGCGGGAACTGCTGGATTCCGCCAGCCCGGTGGTCCCGCTCTGTGAAGGCCCCGCACCGTCGGCTCCTCCCTCCAAGACGGCCCCGCTGCCGGCGTGACGGGGAACGGCGCTCCGGGATCGACGTGCGTCGACTCTGTGGATCGCACGATTTCCTCCGCGCCGGCTCGTGAGAGTGGACCGCGAGCGGGCGGCGAACCGATCAAGTTCCATTCCGCCGGCCCGCACGCCGGCCCGGGGCGCACTAGGCTTGCCGGCGGGACCGTCTCCCGCGCGGCTCAGCCGCCGCTCGCCCCGCCGCCCCCCCTTCGGAGGTCCCTTCGGTGTTCGCCCCGATCCTCCCGCTCCCGGCTCCCGACTATCACGCCCCCGCGGTGTGGGACGCTTACGATCCGCAGGACGAACGCCAGGGCTGGTCCGCCGACCGCCTGCTCGCGCTGCCGATGCCCCAGGAGACCCTCGCCCACTGCCGCGAGTTACTGGTGCAGAACTGCCGTGATTGCCCGGACTTTCGCGAGTCCGTCACGGCGGTGATCCAGGCCGGGCCGGAGGAGATCGCCGCGATGGCCGGCCTCCTCCACGAGGAGCGCTTCGGTCAGATGTTGCAGGACCTCGCCGCCACCGCACACGCCTGCGGGATGGGTCAGGCGGTCGAACTGCGGATGATCCCGCGGACGGTGGACGTCTCCGACAACCCGCTGCGCTCCGTGGTCAAGCGGCTGAGCAAACGGTCGAACCTGCGGGACGCCGACGGGTTCACGCTGCCGCTGATCGCCGGTCGCAGCCTCGTGGAATGGACGCGGGTCTTCACCAAGGCGGCCTGACGGACGCTGCGGGGGGGATCAGGCGGCGGCGATGGCGTCGCCAATTCGCAGCGTGCCCTCTTCCAGCACCCGGGCGGTGATCCCGCCGTGCCCGCGTACGGCGTTGTAGCCGCCGGGGCCGAAGGTCTCTTCCATCCGACTGCACGGGTGGCATAGCCCGGTGCCCTCCAACAGCACTTCGCCAACGCGGAACCGCCGGTCCTTCACCGCGGTCAACGGGAAGCCCGCGACGCACAGGTTCCGCCGCAGCGTCGCCGGGGTGACGGTTCGGGCGGAGCCGTCCGGCAGCGGGGTCAGCGTCGCCGCGATCGCCGGCAGGTGTTCGGCCTGAATCAGCGTGACTTGCCGCTTGCCGGCGCCGCCGAGGCTGTGGTGATCGCCGTCGAGGCCGGTGCCCACGCGGCAGACCGCTTCGTCCGGTTCGATTAGCGGCTGCCGGCGGGCGGGCGACAGGCCGATCCACTCCAGCCGGCCGACCTGCGGGATCGAGGCGAGCAGATCGGGTACTGTCTGCACGAACGAACCCTTTTTGTCATCGACGTACGGCCCCGCCCCCTTGGCGAAACGCAACAAACAGTCCGCGAGCTCCGGCCGCAAGACCCCCGCCCCCAAAGCCAGCGCCGGCGGCAGTTCCCCCGGCGGATTGCTGAACCGGCGGGCCGCCCGGCTGGCAGATTTCGTCCTGAAACGGCTGGACGAACTCGGCGTCGACCTGCTGCGGCTCTCCACGGGCACCACGGTGCTCGATTTCGGCGCCCAGGCCGCCGGCGGGCTGGAGGCGGGCCGCGTACTGGCCCGGCTCTCCGCCGCCGACCTGCTGGACGTGACCGTCGACCCGGGCACGCTCGCCGGCCGCCCCTGGCCGACGGTCAACGTGCGGACGGACGACCCGGTCTCCGCCTGTCTTCGCTGCCAATACGCCGGCCGTAAGGTGCAACTCGCCGAGCCCGGCGGCGGCGAGTACTTCGCGATGGCCTCCGGCCCGCTGCGGGTCGCGGCCGGCGGGGAGGAGTTGATCGCCAAGCTCGGCGGGGTGGAGGAGGCCCGGCGGGTCGTCGGCGTTCTCGAAACCCGGCGGATCCCGCCGCCCAACGTCGTGGCGCATCTCGCGGATTCCTGCAGCGTGGCGCCGGACAAACTCGTCCTCTGCATGGCGCCCACCGCCAGCCTCGCCGGGACCGTGCAGATCGCCGCCCGCAGCGTGGAGACGGCCCTGCACAAGCTGGACGCCCTCGGCTTCGACGTGACCCGCGTCCGCAGCGGCGTCGGCTCCGCCCCGCTGGCCCCCGCCGGCGGCGACGACGTCGCGGCGCTGGGCCGCACCAACGATTCGATCCTCTACGGCAGCCGCGTCGTCCTCTGGATCGACGCCGAAGGGCAGGAACTCGCCGGGCTGGTGAACAAGGTCCCCTCGGAGTCCAGCGCCCAGCACGGCCGGCCGTTCGCCGAACTGCTGAGCGAGGCCGGCGGGAACTTCTACGATCTCGACCCGCACCTGTTCAGCCCCGCCCAGATCACGCTGATCAGCCTCCGCGACGGCGCCGCGGTCTCCGCCGGCAGCGTGCGGGAGGACCTGCTGGAACGCTCCTTCTTCGGAGAGAACCGATGACGGCTCCGCCCCCCGCCGAAGTCGCTGCCGCCCTGCACGAGCATCTGCCCGCGGTCTTTCGCTGGGCCGGACGGGTGGCGTCGCGGATGCGGTCGTTCGACATCGCCGTCGCCGGGAAGGTCAGCGGTTCCAGTAATACGGACGCCCTGACCCTCGCCGACCTCTCGGTGCAGGAGTTGGTCGTCACGGCGCTGCGGGACCTGGACCCGCGGTTTCGCGCCTGCCGGATCGAGGCGGAGGAGGCGACCGGCCCGCTGGAAGCCTTCGCGGAGGACTCGCCGCTGACGCTCTGCCTCGACCCGATCGACGGGACGAAGCAGTACCGCGACCGCGCCGGCGACGGCTGGGCCGTGATGCTGAACCTGCGGACCGACGACGCGGTCCATTACTCCCTTACCTACGTCCCCGACGCCGGAGCGACCGGCCGCTGGGTCGAATGCATCGGCGCCGGCACCGGGGCGACGGTCCGCTGCGGAGAGGATAATCCGACTGTGCCGGCGGGGCAGGCGCTCGCCTCGCTGGAGCCGCGGCCGGTTCCGACGCCAGGGGCGACGAAGAAGATCTACGTCATCGGCTTCCAACACCGCGATCCGGCCGCCGCGGCGGCGATCACCGCCGCGGGGCTGGAGGGCGTCGTCGCCGACGAGACGCCGGGCAGCATCTACGACCTGATGGCCAGCGGCGTCTTCGCCGGGTCGCTAATTCACTCACCGAACGTCTACGACTACCCCGCCGCCGCCCAGATCGCGACGGCCTTCGGCGGCGGCAGCGTGTGGTGCGACACCGGCGAGCCGGTCCACTACCGCGAACTCTGGATGGACGACCGGGCCGACATGCTCCGCCTGCCCCGCGTCGTCGCCACCGCCAACGATCCGGCGACGCTGGCGACGCTCCGCGAGGTCGGCCGCGGGTGGCACCCAGAGCGGTATCGCGACGGCGAGGCCCTTTAGAAATTCCAAGACCAAGAACTCAAGAACCAAAGACTGCCGATCTTGGCCCTTTGGTTCTTGATTTCTTGGTTTTGAAGCTTCCGCCGATCAGCCGATCACTTCGGCGGTCGCTTTTTCGATCGTCTGCTCGTCCCGCGGGCGGTCGCCGGGGTTGGTCTCGGTGGAGCCGATCTTCTTAACGACTTCCAGGCTCTCCTCGTCGGCGACTTTGCCGAAGGCGGTGTACTGGCCGTTCAGGAAGCTGGTGTTGCCGGGCAGGCAGATGAAGAACTGGCTGCCGGCGCTGTTGGGGTCCTGGCTGCGGGCCATGCTGAGGACGCCGGACTCGTGCGGGAGATCGTTGAATTCCGCGTCGATCTGGTAGCCGGGGCCGCCGGTGCCGGTGCCGGTGGGGTCGCCGCCCTGAATCATGAAGCCGTCGATGACCCGGTGAAAGATGCAGCCGTCGTAGAACCCGGCCTTCGCCAGGCCGACCATATTCTTGCAGTGGCCGGGGGCCTTGTCCGGCCGCAGGTCGAGGCGGATCGTGCCGGCGTTCGTCTTGAGGGTCACGCGGTACTGCTTGGACGGATCGAAGTTCGCGGTGTGCTTTTCGACTTCGGCGGAGTAGTTCTTGGCCACGGGGCGAGCTGGGTGCGATGAAGTAACGGGTTCGACCCTCCACCCTAACGGCCGGATCCCGTCCGCCCAACCGGCCGACGGGGCGAACGGCGGTTTCCCGCTGGACCGCACGGTCTGTGCGACGGACACTCTCTGCACAGAATCCCCATCCCCGGTTCGAGTATCTCCCGATGAGCTTCGGCGGCGCCGCTGACGATTACGAACTGTCCTCCGGCTACGGCTTCGCGGCCGACGCCATCGCCTCGGAACGAGCCGGCTTTATCCGGCGGACCTACGCCCACCTGCTGACCGCGATCCTGATCTTCTGCGGCATCGAGGGGCTGTTCCTGACCGTCGAACCGATTAGGAACGCCCTGCTGGCCCTGATCGGCGGGAACTGGTGGATCGCGCTGATCCTGTTCATGGGCGCCTCCTGGATCGCCCAGAAGTGGGCCCACTCGGACGCCTCCTCCCCCGGCAAGCAGTACCTCGGCCTGGCCCTGTACGTCGTCGCCGAGGCCCTGATCTTCGTGCCGCTGCTGACCTACGCCTCGCTGATCGACGGAAACATCATTCCGATGGCCGGGTTGATCACCGCGGTGATCTTCGGCGGGCTGACGGCCGCGGTGTTCGTCTCCGGGGCGGACTTCTCATTCCTGCGGGGCGCCCTGTCGATCGGGATGTTCGCCGCGCTCGGGCTGATCGTCGCCGGGCTGCTGTTCGGGTTCAGCCTCGGGTTGTGGTTCAGCGTGGGGATGATCGTGCTGCTGAGCGGCTACATCCTCTACGACACCTCGAACGTCCTGCACCACTACCACACGAACCAGCACGTCGCCGCCAGCTTGGCCCTGTTCGCCAGCGTCGCGACCCTGTTCTTCTACGTCGTCCGCCTGCTGAGTATCATGTCGGACGATTAGTCAGAAAGGCGAGCGGGGGGCGTCAGCCCCCTGAGTTTTGACAAACGACGACTTAACGACCCGAACGCCTCCCAGCGTCCGGGTCGTTTTCGTTTCGGCGGAGGCGGGAGAGCACACGGGGGGCTGACGCCCCCGCGCTCGCCTGCCTCAGATGCGTTCCAGCACCGCGTCGGTCGCTTCGACGGTGGTGACGGACGGGCCGCCGGCGGCGATGTCGGCGGTGCGGACGCCGGCGGCGACGGCGTCATGCACGGCCCGCTCCACGGCGGTCGCCTCGCCCGGCAGGCCGAGGCCGTCGCGGAGCAGCATCGCACTGCACAGGATCGTCGCCAGCGGGTTCGCCTTGCCGGTGCCGGCGATGTCCGGGGCGCTGCCGTGGATCGGCTCGAACAGCCCCGGCCCGCCGCCCTCGCTCCGCGGCACGCCCAGCGAGGCGCTCGGCAGCAGGCCCAGCGAGCCGGGCAGCATGCTGGCCTCGTCGGTGAGGATGTCGCCGAACAGGTTGCCGGTGACGACCACGTCGAAGTCCCGCGGCCGCACCAGCAGGTGCATCGCCATCGCGTCGACGAGCACGTGCTCCAGCTTCACGTCCGGGAACTCTTCCTTCATCACGCGGCTCGTCACGCTCCGCCACAGCCGGGAGGGTTCCAGCACGTTCGCCTTATCCACGCTGGTCAGCCGCCCGTCGCGACCCCGAGCCAGCCCGGCGGCGAGGCGGACGATGCGTTCGACCTCCGCCTCCGAGTAAACCATCTCCTGATAGGCCGTCTTGCCGCCGTCCCGGCGGCCGCTCTCGCCGAAGTAGACGCCGCCGGTCAGCTCGCGGACGAACAGGATGTCCGTGCCGTGAACGATGTGCGTCTTCAGCGGCGAAGCGTCGACGAGAGCGTCCAGCGGCTTGATCGGCCGCAGGTTGGCGAACAGGCCCAGCTCCTTGCGGATCTTCAGCAAGCCCTGCTCCGGCCGGACGCTGGCGTTCGGGTCGTCCCACTTCGGCCCGCCGACGGCGCCCAGCAGAATCGCGTCGGCCGATTTGCAGGCGGCCAGCGAGTCCGCGGGCAGCGGATCGCCGGTCGCGTCGATCGCGGCCCCGCCGATCAGTTGCTCCGTCAGTTCGAAGGTGTGTCCGAATCGGTCGGCGACGGCGTTCAGGACGCGGACCGCCTGGGCGACGATTTCCGGCCCGATGCCGTCACCGGGGAGCAGGACGATTCGGGCGTGCATCAGCGGGCTACAGAAGGGGAAACGAAGGGGGGCGGAACGTGCGGGTGGCGCCGGAAAGGCCGGCGGCCGGTTCGGGGCCGAAGGGTGGGCCCGCGACGCGTCGATGTCCACCGCGGACGCCCGCTTCCCGCCGGTCGCCCGCCCCGTTCCCCGCCGTCCCCGTCACGGCCCGCCCCGCCGGCCGTTTCCCCGTCGGTCATTCGCCGCCGGTCCTTCCCGTCGAAAGTCGCCGCCGTGCTTCGCGCCTGCCTGTTCGCCGTCGGTCTGTGGGGACTTCTGGGCGGGGTCACGCTGTCCGCGATCGACCGCTGCGCCCTGCGGCTGGGGCCGGAGTGGGAGGAGAAACTCCCCTTTGCCTCCGTGGAGGACGGAACCCTCTGGTTCGCCCCGCCGTTGTGGGGGTCGTTCGCCATGGCCTCATTGGGATTGGTGACGACGCTCTACGCCGCCGCCCTCCCCTGGCACGGTCGGGAGTACGAGGACCACGAACCGTTCAGCCGCCGAGGGTGGCACGGGTCCAGAGGCTGGGATCGTGGCCGGTGGGAAACTCACCACTGACCGTTAGCGGCTGGGTACCCAACTCGCCGTCGATCACGACGGTGTGCAGGGCGATCGTCGCGCTGCGGGACGGATCGAACCCCGGCAGTTCCTCCGCCGGCAGGAAGGCGGCGAGGCGGTAGTCGCCGCCACGCTCTACCGTCGCCTTGAGCGGAATCGGCAGCGGCTCGGCGACCGAGGCCTCACCACCCTTCATCATCGGCACGTCGAAGGCCCCAGCCTTCCCGACCTTGCCGACCCGCGGTAGCAGGGCGAACCGGCGGCAGTACCGCCCGGCCCGGTGGGACGTGCCGGTCGGGCGGGTGTCGATCCACAGGTGCAGCCCGTCGCCGGCGCCCACCGCTTTCGCGGATGCCTCCGGCGGGGCGCTCTTCCCCGAGACCGCCACCGCGACCGCCAGCCCGGCGGGCGTCCAACCCACTCGGATCTCGGCGAACTGGGGCAGGTCGTCCAACCCCCCGAAGTGCGGCAGCAGAGCCGCGTCCGGCAGATCGAACGGCGGTTCGAGCACCCCGTCGCCCAACCGTGGCAGGTTCAGCTCGAACCGGAATAGAAAGGCCGCGGGAGCCGGCCGGTCCCCCGCCCCGGAGGCGGTTGCGGCGTTCGGCGGGGCGGAGGACGGGGAGACGGCGGAGGGCATGCCGGTATCGTACCGCCCGCCCGCCGCCCGTCTCCGCACCGTCTCCGCTTGCCCCGTCCACACGCCGCGATGAACGAACCTCCGCCGATCCGCGTCGTCGGGGCCCGGGTGCACAATCTGAAGAACGTCTCCGCCGAGATCCCCGCCGGCACGCTGACCGTTCTCTCCGGCGTGAGCGGCAGCGGAAAAAGCTCGCTCGCCTTCGACACCGTCCACGCGGAGGGCCAGCGGCGGTTCCTCGCCACCGCGTCGCCCAAGGCCCGGGCCGCGATCGCGAAGCTCGATCGGCCGGACGTGGACGCGGTCGAAAACCTGCCGCCGGTGATCGCCGTGGGCCAGTCCGATCCCACGGCCGGGCCGCGGACGACGCTCGCCACGCTGGTCGGTTTGCACGACCTGTTCCGCCTGCTCTGGGCCGGCGCCGGCGTGCCGCACGATCCCGACACCGGCGACCGCCTGGAGCGGCACACCGTCCGGCAGATCGTCGACCGGGCGTTCGCCCTGCCGGAGCGCACCAAGCTGATGATCCTCGCCCCCGCCGGCGAGGCGACCGGCGACGCCGCCGATCGTTCCCTCTACGACGCGGCCTTGAAGGAGGGCTTCGTTCGCTGCGAGGTGGGCGACGAATCGTTCGAGACCGCCGAGTTGGCCGCCGGGGACGCGTCGCCGACCGGGCCGGTGCACGTAGTGATCGACCGGGCGATCGTGAAGCCGGGGGCAGAGGACCGGGTGCGGGAGAGCGTGGACCTCGCCGCGGCCCGCACCGGCGGGGCCGTCGCCCTGCGGATCGCCGACGCGGACGCTCCCGGCGGCTGGCGGACCGAACGCTTCCGCACCCGCCTGATCGACCCGGCGACCGGCGGGGAGCGGCGGCCGCTCACGCCGCAGTCGTTCAGCTTTCATTCCCCCCGCGGCGCCTGCCCGGCCTGCGGCGGCGTCGGCCTCGCCGACCCGGAGGCGAAGACCGCCCGCCACCGTTCGTCGGCCCCCTGCCCCGCCTGCGACGGGGAGCGGCTGAACGCCGACTCCCGGGCGGTGCGGGTGGACGGGCTGGGCATCGGCGAGGCCGGTCGGCTCTCCGTCGATGCAGCGTCCGAACGTTTCGCGGAACTGGCGGAGCGGGTCGAAGCGGGAGACGCGTCGCTCTCCGCCGGCGGGGCCGGGGTCGCCGAACGCCTGTTGCCGGACGTGCGCAGCCTGTTGGACGGCCTGCGGCGAGTGGGGCTCGGCTACCTCGGACTCGACCGGCGGGCGGACACGCTCTCCGGCGGGGAGTACCGGCGGGCGCGACTCGCCGGGGCGGTGGGCGAACGGACGACGGGCGCCTGCTTCGTGCTGGACGAGCCCACCGTGGGCCTGCACCCCGCCGACGCCGACCGCCTGTGGGACGTGCTGACCGACCTGCGGGACGCCGGGAACACCGTGCTTCTCGTCGAGCACGACCCGGACCTGATCCGGCGGGCGGACCGGCTGATCGACCTCGGACCCGGAGCCGGCGCCGACGGCGGGACCGTCTGCGACGCCGGCCCGCCGGCGGAGGTCGTCGCCCGCGGCATGTCGCCCACCGCCCGCGCCCTCTCCGCGGAGACATTGACTCCCACCAAAGAGTCGGGTGCAGACGCCGACTCGTGGTTGACTCTCACGGACGCCCGGTTGAACTCCCTGTGGGGCGTTACGCTGCGGGTGCCCCACGGGCGGCTGACGGCGGTGACGGGGGTGAGTGGGTCTGGGAAGTCGTCCCTGATCGCCGGATTGCTGGCGCCGGCGGTGCGCGCGGCTCTGTCGCCGACGGCCTCCCCGCCGCCGACGGCGTTCTACGGGGTGCTGAGCGGGCTGGAGCCGATCGGGCGATTGGCGGAGGTGGATCAGTCGCGGCTGGGCGGTTCCTCCCGCAGTTGCCCGGCCACGGCGAGCGGCGTGTGGACGGAGATCCGCAAGCTGCTGGCTCGCACCCGCGACGCCCGACGCCTCGGCTTCTCCGCGAGCCGCTTCAGCCCCGCCAACCGGGCCGGCCAATGCCCCGACTGCCGGGGCCGGGGCTTTCGGACGCTCAAGATGGACTTCCTCCCCGCCTCGATCACGGTCTGCCCGACCTGTCGGGGCGCTCGGTTCAACCCGCAGACGCTCGCGGTGCGTTGGAAGGGCCGGACGGCGGCGGACCTGCTGGCGCTGCGGGCCGGCGAGGCGGCGCCGCTGTTCACGGACGTCACCCCGATCGCCCGGGTGCTGAACACGTTTGTGGAGGTGGGGCTGAGCTACCTGCCGCTCGGGCAACCGGCGGACACGCTGTCCGGCGGGGAGTCGCAGCGGGTTCGCCTCGCCGCCGCCCTGGCCGATCCGGGAGCGACCCCGACGCTGTTCCTCCTCGACGAACCGACGGCCGGCCTGCACCCGCTGGACGTGGCCCCGCTGACGGACCTGCTGGCCCGGCTGGTCGAGCGGGGGCACACCGTACTGTGCGTGGAGCACGATCTGGATCTGATCGTCCGCTGCGATCATGTCGTGGAACTGGGTCCGGGGGCCGGGCCGGCCGGCGGGGATCTGGTCGCGGAGGGGAGTCCGCGGGAGATCGCGCAGCGGGAAACGCCGACCGGCCGGGCGTTGGCGCGACGGTTCGCGGCGGCGGGGCGTTAGAATCGCTCGCCCCCGCCCCTCACGCCCGCCCCGCCGATGAGTCTCGAGGACACGCCCCCCGGTTCGCCCTCCGCCCCGCCAGTCCCCGTTCCCGACGGCTGGACCGCGGAACGCGACGGCGGGACGCTGACGCTCACCAGCCCGGACACCTGTTTCTGGACGTTCACCGCTCTGCCCGGCGGGCCGGATCCCGCTGATGCGGTGGACAGCGCCGTCGCCGGGCTGCGGGAGGAGTACGAAGATTTCGAAAGCGAAGCCCTCGCGACCGCTCCGCTGGCCGGGGGCGAGGCGGGGCTGGACGCGGCATTCTTCTGCCTCGATAGGACGGTCTCCGCCCGGGTGCGGGCGTTCCGCGAGGCGGACGTGACCTACGTCCTGTTCTATCAGGGGATCGACGCGGAGATCGAGGAACGCCGCCGCGAACTGGAAGCCCTCAGCAAGCGCGCGGTGCGGGCCGTCTCCGGATCGGCGGACGCCGGCGGCGCCTCCTCCTTGAACGCTCCTCCCGGTTCGGCGCCGCCGTTCCCGGCCGGACTGCCCCGCTGAACCCGCGGGCGACGCCCGCCGGGAGGTCGAGGGCCGGTGTGTGCTTCCGTGCGGGGTTCCCGCGGCCTAGGCTGCGCGTCCGCAGGTTCTTCACATCGGACGCCCCTGATGTCTGCTCCGCCCGCCACTGATCTCTCGGCCGTCGCCCGGGCCCACGCCGCCGCGGGACAGCGTGAGGAGGCGGCGGACGCCTACGAGCAGGCGGCGGCGGCGGCTCCCATGGACGTGGAACTGCACATGGCGGCCGGCGGGGCCGTCTTCGCCGCCGGCCGGCTCGACCGGGCGATTGAACTCTTCGAGAAGGTCACGCGGCTGACCCCCGCCCACGCCCGGGCGCTCGTCAATATCGGGGCGATCCACAACCGGACCGGCGACCACAAGCAGGCCGAACGGGTCCTGCAGAAGGCGATTTCGCTGGATCACAACATCGCCGAGGGCTTCTACAACCTCGGTATCGCCCGGCGGAAACTGAACCGCAACAAACTGGCGGCCGAGGCCTACCGGGAGGCGGTGCGGCTGGACCCGGCCTTCGCGGAAGCCCACCAGAACCTCGGGAACACGCTGCTGGATCTCGGCCGCGCCCGCGCCGCCGCCGACGCCTTCCGCGAGGCGTTGCGAATCCGGCCGGACTTCCCGAAGGCCAGCGCCGGGCTGCGGCGGGCGGAAGCGGAGGCGGAGAAAAAGCAGGCGTCCCTCACCTCGCTGGACCGCTTCGCACTGCCCCCCGCTCCGGGCGGCCCCACGATGAAGACCGCCGTGCGGCAACGTCGTTACCCCGTCCTCTCTGCCAATCATCGGATGAAGGATCGGGCCCAACTGGGCCACTTGACAGTTGCGGTCGAAGCCAGCGCGGCCGGTTGGGCGGAGATCCTCAAGGGCGATCTGCCGGCGGCCCTCGGCAAGCTGGAGCACGCCATCGCCGGGTCGACGGGGACGACGCTCGTCGACGCCTTTGACACCTTTGAGCGGGCGGTGGAGCGGGCGGACGGCGCCGCGGCGGCGTATCGGATCGAAGCCGTGCGCACGCGGGCTCACGAAGAATTGATTCGCGCCCCGAAACTTCCGGACCTGGATCCGGCGGAGGCCGGGCACGAGGGAGCCGCGGAGCCGCCCTCCTCCGCTTCCTCACCGGCGATCATCACCGGGGCGGCCTCGCCGCCGGGTCCGTCGGGAGAAACGGCGTCGCCTCCAGCGTCCCCTCCGGCGTCACCGTGACGGTCACGGCGCCGCTCTCGGAGGTGAGAAAGAGGGTCGAGCGAGGATAGACGCTGCGAAGAAACACCGGGTCGGCGTGCTGGGCGCCGCTGGCGACGACGATCCGCGGCTGAAGCGCCTCCGCCAGCGTCGCCGGGTTCGCTCGCCGCCCGCCGTGGTGCGGAGCCAGCAGCAAATCGACGCCCGCCCCGTACCGCTGCACGAAGCGCTCGACGAGTTCCCGTTGCGGCTCGCCCTCCAGATCGCCGGTCAGCAGGAGGCGGCGGTCGGCGTACTCGATCAGGATCACGACGCTGCGATCGTTGTCCGACGCCTCCGGGTCCAGCGTCGCCCCCGGATGCAGGACCGTGAGCGTCGCCCCGCCGGCGGTCCGGGTCAGACCGCGGGCGAGCCGGGCGAGCGGCAGGGCGTCCGCGGCCTCCAAGGCTGCCCGGGCGTCCTCCTGCCCCGACGCCAGAAAGTGCGGCCCGACGGACAGCCCCCCGATCCGCACGCCGCCCCAGGCGGCGCCGGTGAGCAATTCGGGCAGGCCGTTGAAGTGGTCCATGTCCGCGTGCGAGATGACGATTTCGTCCAGTCGCGTGCGGCCCCGCGCCCGCAGGCCGGCGGCGACGGCGTCTGCGGCGCGCTCGCCGCCGGACAGGCTGCCGCAGTCGTAGAGCAGCGTCCGGCCGTCCGGGAGTTCGATCAGCGTCGCCGAGCCGTGGCCGACGTCGAGAGCCGTGACCCGCAATGCGCCCTCCGGCAGATCGCCGGGCGCCGCCGACAGGGCGATCGCCCAGAGGGTTCCGGCCGCTAACAGCGCTCCGCGACCGGCGGCGGTTCGAATCCGCCGGATCGGGAGGAGCAACGAGCCCAGCAGCCCGGCGTACCAGCCCGCCAGCCACCACGGCGGGGGCGGCGGGACGGCGAAGTGCCCGCCGGGCAGGGCCGCGGCGGCGTCCACGATCCACAGCAGCGCCGTGAGGCCCACGCCGAACGCCACGCCCGGCCACGTCGCCAGCGGCGGGACGACGATCAGCAGCCCGAGCGTCACGAATCCCAGCCCGAGCAGCGCCCCGAACGCCGGCAGGAGCAGGATGTTCAGGGCGTAGCCGACGACCGAGACGAGGCCGAAGTTCGCCGCCACCAGCGGCGCCGTCCACACGGCGATGCCGGCCGTGAGGCGGTAACCGTCCCACAGTCGCTCCCCCCATTGCAGTCGCCCCGCCGGCCACCACGGCGGGCGGGCGGCGAAGACGCGGCGGCCCCACTCCAGCCCCGCCACGGCGACGAACGACAGCTGCGTGCCGGGCTCGAACAGCGACGCCGGCGTGACCAGCAGCACGACCGCGGCGGCGGCGCACAGGGTGTTGAACAAATCCAGCGTCCGCCGGGCGGCCCACGCCGTCGCCGCCAGCATCACGAACAGGACGGCCCGCAGCACCGGCGGGCGGAACTCCGCCAGCAGGGCGAAGCCGACGACCGCCGCCACGCACAACACTGCCGTCGGCCCTGCCCCGAAGCCTGCCAATCGGCAGAGTCCCGCGGCGAACGCCGCCAGCAGACCGACGTGCAGTCCGCTGATCGCCAACAGGTGCATCGCCCCGCTCGCCATGAAACGGCGGCGATCGTCGCGCGTGAGGTCAGTGCGATCGCCCAGCAGGAGGGCCTTCGCCGCCGCGGCGGCCCGTTCGGGCATCAGGCGGTCGATCCGCCGGGCGCAGCGGCCGCGGAGCCAGTCCAGCGGCGCCGAGAGGTTCCAACCCTCCGCCAGCCGTTCGACGGTGCCGGCGTCGGCGGACATCTCGCAGCGAATTCCCTCCCGCCGCAGGGCCGCCCGACGATCCCACTCGCCGGGGTTCGACGGCCCCTGCACCGGCCCCAGCCAGCCGAGCGCCCGGATCCGATCCCCGGCGCCAAGGTCCCCCAGCGACCCGGCGGCGTACAGCCGAATCCGCCCGCTGCACGCGACCGGGCCGTCCTCGCCGTCCAGCCTTTCGCACCGCACCTCCGCGACGGAGCGACGGGCGTCCTCCCAGGAGGGGCGGTTCGGGTCCTCGTACTCCCGCGGATCGGCCATCAGCACGCCGGTGAGCCGGGCGAGGATCACGTCGTCCCCCACCCGCCGGGACACGTCAGTCGCCGCGACGGCCCGCCACTGCACATGGTGGGCGGCGGCGCCCACCGCGACGAGGGCGACCAGCAGGGCCGCCCGCCGCACGGCCGGCGCCGCCAGCCCCAGCAGGGCGGCCGCGGCGCCGACCGCCAGCGGCAGCGCAATCAGCGGTGCGAGGCCACGGTCGAGGCAGACCCCCGCCGCCAGGGCCGCCGCGATCGCCACGGCCGGCCGTCGGGGCTCGGCCCGGTCGGCCCCCCGATCGGCGGGGGCGCCCGGTTCGGCGGGGACGGGGGCGAGCAGGGGCACGGCGGATTGAAGCCGTGGCGCGCGGCGAATCGCAATCGGGGGCGGAGACGGCCGGCCGTCGGCGCCGATGAAGCGGGCTGGACCGTACTTTCCCCCCGCACCCGACGAGCGATCGATGGACTTCGAACAGTTCCGCGGGGTGTTCAGTGCCGCGGCCCACGAATTTCTGCTGTGGGTGGGTTTCGGAACGATCGTCGGCCTATGCGCCAAAGCGGTGATGCCCGGCCGCGACCCCGGCGGGGCGATCGCCACCACGCTGATGGGCATCGCCGGCAGCGTGATCGGCTGCGGCGTCCTCATCTTCATCTTGGAGCAGATGGGCCGCCGGCACGGCCCCATCACGCCGATCAGCCCGGTCGGCTTCGGGGCGGGCATCGCCGGCGCCTTCACCCTGCTGCTGTTCTACCGCCTGTTCTCCGGCCGACTGCTGACCGAGAGCGAGGACGGCGACGAGTTCATGCACGACCAGGACCGCCGTCGGCGCCGCCGGAAGCTGACGGCCTGACGACGGCCTGGTGACGACCTGATCGGTCCCTGATCGCCTCGGCTGCCGCGAGACGCTCGCGCCTTGCACCTCGGACCGTTCGGCGGTTCCGTACCCCGATGCCGCAACCGCCCCCCCGCGACGAATCCCCCGAGGCCCCGGTCCGCACGGTGTTGCTGATGGGGGCGAGCAACGTCTCGCTGGGCCTGCGACCGATCCTGCGGAGCCTGCGGGGCGGGTTGGAGGGCGATCTGAACGTGCTGATCGCGGCCGGGCACGGCCGGAGCTACGCGGATCGCACGCTCACGTTCGGACGCAGTCTGCCCGGACTGCTGCGGTGCGGCGCCTGGCCGGCCTACGCCAACCGGCCGCCCGGCCCCCCGCCGCTGGTCTGCCTGACGGACATCGGCAACGATCTGCTGTACGGCCACCCGCCGGCGACGCTTGTCGGCTGGGTCGCCGCCTGCCTCGATCGCCTCGGACCCGGGGCGGAGGTGGCGCTGACGCTGCCCCCCAGCCGTCGGGCCGCCGCCCTGCCGGCGTGGCAGTACCACACCGCCCGCGGCCTGCTGTTCCCCAGCCGCGACCCGCTGCCCTGGGACGAAATGCGGCGGCGGGCCGACGAACTGCACGAGCGACTCTCGGCGCTGGCCGAGAGCCGCTCCGTCGCGTCGCTCGAACCGCCGGCGGAGTGGTACGGCTTCGACCCGATTCACATCCGTCGGTCTCGCCGCAGGGAGGCGTGGGAACGCGTCTTCGCCGGCTGGCGGTCGTTTCGGCCCGAGGGCGAGGGGACGCTGCCGCGCGTGCCCCCGGTCTGGGGCCGGGCGGAGCAGGTCCGCCTGTTCGGCCGGGCCCGCAGCACCCCGCAGCCGGTGTGGCGCAGCAACGGTTTAAGCCTTTCGCTGTTCTGATCGTGGCAAATCGGTCGCCCGAGGCGCGAGCCGAGGCCGGGCGTCAGAGCAACTCGTCCAGCGTCGACGGGGCCGCGGTGGGGGCCGTGGCCGGGTCGAGCCAAGTCCGGCACCACAGTTCCAGCATCAGCAGGCACCACAGCCGAGCCGAGTGATCCCAGCGGCCGGCGGCGTGGTCCTCGATCAGGCGTCGCACCGCCTCGGGTCGGAACCAGCCGCGGGCGAGGGCGCGGTCGCTCAGCAGCGCCCGGTCCAGCAACGGCCGCAGTTCGCCGCGAAACCACGGCCCCAGCGGCACTCCGAAGCCGGTCTTCTTCCGATCCAGAAAGCCCTGCGGCAGTTTCGCGAAGTCGTCCGACCACGCCGCCGCTTTCAGCGGCCACTTCGCCCGGCCGCCGCGAACTTTCACCGACTGGGGCATCTCCGCGGCGAGTTCGGCGACGCGGTGGTCCAGCAGCGGGCTGCGGGCCTCCAACCCGACCGCCATGCTGGCCCGATCGACTTTGACGAGAATGTCCCCCGGCAAATAGGTGAGCAGGTCCACGCAGGTCGCCGCCCGCACCTCTCCGTCGACCGTCCCGTCGTCGCAGCCGCACGCTGCGAAGGCGTCCCGCAGGTCGCCGGCGGCGTCTTGGTCGATGCGGGCTCGGAACTCCGGCGTGTACAGCTCGTCCCTCGTCTCCCGGTCGAAGATGCCGATCCAGCGGAGATAGCGTTCCTGCGGCGACTTGGCCAGTTCCGCCGCGAACCGTTTCGCCCGTCGCATCACCCCCTTCTGCTCCACGCCTGCAGGCAGGCGCTGCCAGAGCGGGGCGGCGACCAACGCTTTGAGCGGCCCCAGGCGGTCGAGCCGGGCGGCGAGCCGGACGGCGTCGTAGCGTTCGTAGCCGCAGAACAATTCGTCGCCGCCGTCGCCGGAGAGGGCGACCGTCACGTGCTCCCGCGTGTGCTCGGACAGGGCGAGCGTGGGGATCGCGGAGGAATCGCCGAACGGTTCGTCGAAGTGCCACGCCAACCGCGGCAGCGCCGCGACGGCGTCCGGCGTGACGCGGAACTCGTGATGGTCCGTCCCCAGCGTGTCCGCGGCAGTGCGGGCGAAGTCCGATTCGTCGTAACGCTTCTCCGCAAAGCCGATGCTGAAGGTCTTCAGCGGCCCGGCGCCGGCCTCCCGCAACAGCTTCTGGGCCACGGCGCAGATCACCGTGCTGTCCACCCCGCCGGAGAGAAACGCCCCCAGCGGCACGTCGCTCCGCAACCGCAGCCGCACGGCCTCCTCCACGCGTTGCCGCGTGTGTTCCAGCCAGTCCTCCGGGGCCGTCACCCCCGACAGGGGCGTGTGGAAGGGTCCGTCCACGCAGGCGTTCCCCGCGTACGGCGGCCGCCAGTAGGCCTGCGAGTCGACCGCCCCGTTCCGCCAGATCAACCGATGGCCCGGCGGCAGCTTTTCGTAGCCCGTCAGAATGCAGTGCGGGTCCGGCACGTACTGGAGTGCGAGAAACCGATCGACCGCGGCCGGGTCGACCTCCCGCGGGGCACCGTCCACCTGCAGCAGGGCCTTCAGCTCGCTGGCGAATAGCAACCGACCCGGCTCGCGGCGGAGGAACAGCGGTTTCTGCCCGAGTCGATCCCGGGCCAGCAGCAGCGTCCCATGCCGCGGATCGTAGGCGGCGAAGGCGAACATCCCGCGGAAGTGGCCGACACAGTCATACTCAACCTCTGAAAACGCCCGCAGCAGGACCTCTGTATCGGTCCCGGTGTCGTAAGGGCGGCCGTCGGCGAAGCGGTCGGCCAGTTCGCGGTAGTTGTAGATCTCCCCGTTGAAGGCGACGCGGCAGCCGGTCGCCGGGTCGACCATCGGCTGCCGGCCGCAGGGGGTGGGGTCGAGGATGGAGAGCCGTCGATGCCCCAGCGCCACGCCGCCGCCGGAGGGCGTGGCGCCGAGCCACACGTCGGCGTCGTCGGGGCCGCGATGGGCGAGAGCGTCCGTCATCGCCCTCAGTTCGCCTTCCGAGACCGGCGTCGCCCCCGCTTCCCAGATCGCCCCGACGAAGCCGCACATCAGGCGACCGCCGTTCCGCTCGGCGTCTCCGGGGCGCCCAGCGTTTCGCGGTACAGTGACTCGTAGCGGTCGATCATCTTTTCGATCGAGAACTCCGTCCGCATCCGCTGCCGGGCGGCACCGCCAATTCGTTCTCGCAGGACCTCGTCGCTCAACACGCGGTCCGCCCATTGGCAGAGGCCCAGCGAGTCGTTGACGCCCACCAGAAAGCCCGTCTCCGCGTCCGTCACCAGTTCGCGGTTCGAGGGGATGTCCGTCACGATCGGCACGACGCCGGCGCTCATGGCCTCCATCACCGCGTTGGATTGCCCCTCGTATTCGCTGGCGAGCCAGAGGGCGTCGGCGTTGGCGAGGATCTGCCGGGCGTCCGTTCGGTGGCCGAGGAACCGGCAGCGGTGCATGTGCTCGAAGTACGTCGCCTGTCGCTCGCAGCGGGCGCGTAATGGGCCGTCCCCGACGATCAGGTGCACCGCGTGCGGGTTTGCCTGATGGAGCAACTGGAACGCCCAGACCAGATCTTCCGGCCGCTTCTGCGGGGCGAGCCGGCCGACGGACACCACCGGCTGCGCGTCCTCGGGCAGGTCGAGCGAACGGAGCAGCGCCGCCCGGTATCCCGGGTCCGGATCCAGCGGCTCCACGCCGTTGGGGATGACGGTCAGGCGGTTCGCCGGGGCGCCGCAGGCGGCGACGTAATCGACGACGGCCTGACTGTTCCCCACGATCTTGGTCGTGCGGCCCAGCAGCCGACGATCGACGGCGTGCTGCCAGCCGCCCTTCCACCGGTCGACGCAGCGCTCGCCGACGATCACCGGCCGCCCGCCGCTCGCCA
The DNA here is from genome assembly GCF_007743815.1 of Alienimonas californiensis. Taxonomy (GTDB): domain Bacteria; phylum Planctomycetota; class Planctomycetia; order Planctomycetales; family Planctomycetaceae; genus Alienimonas; species Alienimonas californiensis. The sequence goes on along the minus strand of NZ_CP036265.1, from coordinate 4,348,800 downwards.
TCCGGGCGTAGGCGTTCGCGGTGAACATCCAGCTGTGAATGAGGTCCGGCTTCCAGCGGGCGACGAGCCGTCGCAGGCGGTTCAGGCAGAACGGGTCGAACTTCAGCGACTTGTTCAACACCGTGACCGGGACGTCGGCCTCCTCCAGCGTCGCCCGGTACGGTCCGCCGCGGGTGAGGGCGACGGCCTGCACGTCCCAACCGCGGGCCTTCAGCCCGGCGTTGAGCAGGGCGAACTGCTTCTCGGCGCCGCTGCCGTCGAGGGTGGCGATGACGGACAGGACGCGTGGCACGGTGCGGTCGATTCCTCGCGGCGGGCGCCGTCTTTGAGAACTAGGTTGGGAAAGAATAGCCGAATCGTCCCCCCGCCCCGAACCCGCCGTCCCCCGCTGTCGGCCGACCCACCTTCCAGCGCCACTGACCCGTGGCCGCACGACACGCCCGCGGTCCGCGCCTCTCGCACGGCGCTGGCCGACGCCGTGGCACTGCGCCTCCAGACTTCGGACGGCGTCCCGCTGTTCTGCCGCCGGTACGACCCGCCCGGGCCGACCCGCGGGGCGATCGTGCTCTGCCCCGGCGTCCGCAGCCATTCGGGCTGGTACGGCTGGAGTTGCCGGCGGTGGGCGGAAGCAGGCTGGCGCGTCTGGTTCGCGGACCGTCGCGGTAGCGGGGCGAACGGCGGACCGCGGGGCGACGTGCGGCACCCGGACCGCCTGCTGGCGGACATGCGGCACGTACTCCACGCGGCCCGTCGGACCGACCCCCGCACGCCCACCGTCCTGTGCGGGATCAGTTGGGGCGGCAAAGTCGCGGCGACGCTCGCGGCGGAGCCGGGACGCTGCGACGCCCTGATGCTCCTCGCGCCCGGTCTGCGGGCGCAGGTGCGGGTGGGAGCCCTGCGGGGGCACCTAGCACGGGCGGCGGCGGCGCTCGGCCGCGGACGGACGCCGGTGCGCATTCCGTTGGAGGACCCGCGGCTGTTCACCCGCGACGAGGCCTTCGTGCGGTTTATCGAGCGCGACCCGCTGGCGCTGGACGCCGTCACCCTGCGATTCACGACGGCCTCCCTCGAGCTGGATCTCCGGGCGGACGCGGCGATCGAACGCCTGTCCGTGCCGGTTCTCACCCTGCTCGCCGGGCAGGACGAGATCGTGGACAACCCCGCCACCCGCCGCCTGCTGGGGCGCTGCGGGTCGCCGGACGCGACGGTCCGCACCTACCCCGCGGCCCGGCACACGCTGGAGTTCGAGCCGGACCGGGCGGCGATCTTCGACGAGGCGACCGCCTGGTTGGAGCGACTCTCCCCGCGGGCGATCGGGTAGACTGCGGGTCGCCCCACGTCTGAATCGCCCGGGAAACCTGATGCCCACGCTGCTGCTCGCCGCCCTGCTCGCCCAGTCGGCTCCCGCCGCGGAACCGACGATTCCGCCCCCGCCGGCCCCGGCGTCGGTTCCCTCCGCCGCGGAGTTGCTGAAGGGCACGGTCCCGCTGAACGAGGCCGGCACGGTGCTGCTGGACAAAGCGCGGAAGCGGGCCGTGGTGAAGGCGGAGATCTGTCTGCGGAACGGGCCGCTGGAAATGCTCGTCTGCCTGCCGCAAACCAAGGAGCACGAGTCGATCCTCAAGTACGAGGGCGACGCCCGCACGCTGCACGCTGCGCTGGTGGCGGCGGGCCTGCAGCCGGGCGAGCCGGTGACGTTCGATCCGCACTTCGCCCCTCCCAAAGGGGCGAAGCTGGCCCTCACCCTGCATTGGACCGACGAGAAGGGCGTGGCCCGCCAGGCCGCCGCCCGGGACTGGGTGCGGACGAGCACGGACAAGTGGTACGAACGTGATCTCGCCGCCCTGCCGGCGGGGATGTCGCTACCGGAGGACCTCGAACTCCGCTACGACGCCCCGAACACCGACCTGCTGTGGTACGGCCGGATGAGCGAGGAGGAACGCGACCGGGCCCTCGCCCTCTCGAAGGACGGCGTGTACCAGGAGCACATCCGCTCCTTCTACGAGGAGAGCCAGCCCCGCCCGCTGACGGCGGACTTCGTATTTGCCGGCAGCTTCCTGTACGACAAGCCGGTCGCCTACAACGCCGAGGGCGAAGTGACCGAGACGGTCCGCACCTACGCCGCGGAGGGCGGCGAGGTGGTCTGCGTGGCGAACTTCCCCGCGGCCACGATCGACATCGCCGAACGCAGCAGCGCCGAGGGCGAGAACGTGCTGTACGAAGCCGCGACCGAACGCATCCCGCCGATCGGCACTCCGGTGCTGATCACTTTCGAGCGGCAGTCCGCACTCGGTGCCGCGGGGACGCCCGCCGCGTCTCCGGACGCCGCCGCGGCGTCGGACGCCCCCGTCCCGGGGGGCGACCCGGCGGCTGAGGACTGATTGTCCGGCTTCTCCGGTCCGAAGGATATTCAGGGTGAAACGGCGCGGGCCGTCCGTTGTGGACCGCGGTGCCGGCTGCGTCGATGCTGTCCGACGGTCTGCGTCGTCCGGTCGCGGCCCGCTCGCCCGCGCCCCTGTCCGAGCCGTCGATGCTTCGCCCCCTGCCCGTGCTCGGTTCCTCCCTGCTGATCTGTGGGGCCTGGATGTTCGTCGACGGCGCCCTGCCGGAGGCGCCCGCGGCCCCGAATAACGGACCGTCGGCTCCGGCGACCGCCGCGGCGCCGGAGACCACCGCGGAACTGCTGCGGGTCGCCTCGGTCGACGCCAACCCGCGGCTGTTCACCGGCAACAGCGACCCCTCGATGCGGGCGCTGCTCCGCAGCATTGAACTGCTGCGGGACGGGTTGGAACGGCTGGACGCGGTGCCCGCCTACGCCGCCACCTTCGAGAAGCGCGAAGTCGTCGACGGCGTACTGCTGGAAGGGCAGGCGATGGACATGACCCTGCGGCACGAGCCTTTCGGCGTGCATCTCGCCTGGGTCGCCGGCCAGCGGGGCCGCACGCTGCTGTACGAGGCCGGCCGCAACGACGGCGAGATGCTGGTGAACCCGGGCGGCTGGAAAGGCCGGCTGACGGGCACGCTGCGACTCGACCCGGAGGGCTCGCTGGCCATGCGGGAGGCCCGGCACCCGGTGTCGAAGCTGGGGATGGGCGAACTCGCCGCCACGCTGCTGCGCTATCGCCTCAAGGAGATCGCCGCCGGCCGCGACGTCACCTGCACCCTGAGCGACGGCGACGAGCACGACGGTCGTCCCGCCTGGCGGAACGAACTGGAATACGCCTCGCCGGAGTCCGGCGGCGAGTTTCGCCGCTCCGTCGTTCTGATCGATCGGGAGTGGAACCTGCCCGTCCGGCTGGAGACCTACGGTTGGCCCGCCGCCGACGTGCCCCTCGACCAACTGGACGAACGCACGCTGACCGGCCGGTACGTCTACACCAACGTCGACTTCAACCGCTTCGGCGACGCCGCCCCGCTGGACGACCTCGCCGAGCTGACCGGCTTTCAAATCAAGTAGTCGGGGTTTCGCCTCGGGCTGGAATTGAACAGACACACCAACCCGAAGCGTCAGCGAGGGCCCGGCGGGCGCAGCACGCCGGCTTGCGGCCGACGCCCTCGCTGACGCTTCGGGTTAGTACGAGATGCTGTCAGCACAGTCGGTAAAGAGATCAGTCACAGCCGCACGTGCTTCAGGCACTCCTCGGCCGGCAGGACGTAGCCGACGTAGAACGGGCCGAACTCAGCGTAGTTGGCGCTCGCGGCGTCGAATCGCATCGTGTAGACGATCTCCTTGACGTCCTCCGGCGAGCGGGCCCACAGCGTCACGCCCCACTCCCAGTCGTCGAAGCCGGTGCTGGCGGTGATGAGCTGAGAAACCCGGCCGGCGAACTTGATGCCGCTGGTTGCGTGCTCCGCCATCAGTTCGCTGCGGCGCGAGAACGGCAGCGTGTACCAGTTGGCGTGCGGGTCGCGAATCTTGTTCATCGGGTAGAAGCAGTGCACCGGCATCTCCGGGAACTCCGGCGTGAGCCGCTGCACGTTCATCGCCGGTAGACGCTTTTCGTACCCGGCGACGCGGGCGGCGTAGCCGGGGCTGTCCTCGCCCATGCCCTCGCGCTTCAGCCGCTCGGCGAACTGCTCCACACTGGGCACGTATTCGCTGACCTCGCTGATCGAGACGAACGAATAACTTGGCCGCAGAGCCTGACCGGCGGCGGCCCGGACCTCCTGCAATACGGCGTCCAGCCGCAGCGGGTCCGGGTCCATCGTCATCACGCCCAGATCCGCCCGATGGCCGGTGACGGCGTAGGTTTGCAGCCGCTGGGGGGCGTGCTCCGCCTCCGGGTTCAGCGCGGCGAGCAGACGATCGCGGTCGATCTCGTGCCGACCGGGTTGCACCTGAAAGTAGGCGTGCAGGCAGTGCCAGCCGTCCTTGGTGCGGATCGTCGGCGGGGGCAGTTCACGGGCGGGGGGACGGCCGGACATGGGCGCTTTTTTTGATGATCAGGAGCCTCCCGGACGCGTGAAGCGTCCGGGAGGCAAACGTACGGCGAATTATTAGGAAGAATGCTTCTTCATGAAGGCGAGGCCGTTGACGGCCAGGTGCTCCTCCGACGGGAACATCCGCCGCCAGATGCGGGTGGCGGCCGCCAACTGCGGTAACGCCAGGCCGAAGGCCTCGATGACCAGCCAGCCGTCGTAGCCGATCTCCTTGAGCCCGGCGAACGTCTCCTCCCAACGGATTTGCCCCTCGCCCGGGGTGCTGCGGTCGTTCTCGGAGATATGGACGTGTCGCAGTTGGCTGGCGGCGTGCCGCAGGGCCGCGGCGGGGTCCTTCTCCTCGATGTTCGCGTGGAAGGTGTCGTACATGCAGCCGAGGGCCGGCTTGTCGATCGCGGCGGCGAAGTCGGCGACCTCCTGCTGCGAGTTGACGAAGTAACACTCGAACCGGTTGATCGCTTCGACGGCGATGGTGACGCCGACGTCCTCGGCGTGATCCGCGACGACGGACAGCACGTCGACCGCCCGCTTCCACTCCTCCTCCGTCCGCGACGCCTCGCTGAACTGGCCGAGGGCCGAGTGGACCGGACCGCACAGCGTCTCCGCCCCGGCAGCGGCGCAGCAGTCGAGGATCTTTTTCAGGTGGTCCGTCGCCGCGGCCCGGACGGTCGCGTCCGGCGAAATCGGGTTGTTCTCCGGCGTGCAGACTGTCACCGCGGTCCGGGCGAGGCCCGCGTCGTCGCACAGCTTGCCGAGGGCCTTCCCGGCCGCCTCGTCACCGGAGAACATCGGCAGTTCGGCACCGTCGTAGCCCCACCGTTTGATGTCCGCCAGCAGCGGGGCGTGGTCGGCGGTCACCTCCGGCGTCCAGAGGAGCAGGTTCAGGCCGTATTTCATCAGGAAGTGCGAGCGACGGGGAGCGGCGGGCGGGCGTTCGTTACCGACAATCGTCTCACGACTGCGTCAGCGACCGAACGTCTCTGGCGGCCAAGCGTAACGGTCCGGGGGGAGCAGATCGAACCGCCGGCGGTCGACCAGGGTGCGGGCCTCCGCCAGCACGGCCGTCGCGGCCTCCGGCAGCGGGGTCAGGCCGACCCGTTTGCAGACCTGATTCATGCGGAACAGCAGCCGGGCCGGGTCGGCGTAATCCTCAAGGAACCGGCTGTCGCGGAACCCGCGGACGAGCTTCGCCAGCCGATCCGTCCCCTGCGGATGCAGGCGATTAACGAAGGCCTCCACCTCCTCCGGATCGACGGCGTTCACCGCCTCGTAGTATCGGGACAGGCAGCCCGGGACTCGTTCTCGGAGTACGTCGTCCAGCAGCATCTCCGTGCCGATGTGGCCGAGGAACCCGCTGCGGAAGCCGTCGCCTGGGCCGAACGTCTCCCGCAGCGTCACGCCCAAGTGAGCGGTCACTTCCGCAAAGCCCCGCGTGGCGTGGAACCAGCCGTCGTCGTGCAGATGGCGGCGGACGCCCTCGCAGAAGGCGCTCAGGCGGGGGTCGTCGCCGGGGAGCAGCAGGCGTTCCCGCAACCGCACCTTGCGATCGGCGACGCTGAGCAGGTCCGGGGCGCCCGCCCCGACGACCCGCAACGGCTGGAGAGTATCCCCCTCCCCGAGCAGGGGCAGGGCGTGGGCGAGAAAATTCAGAACGACTGTCCGACGGGGGGTGGCGACATGGCCTTTTCGACGAAGCATTGTTGAGGGCTCGCCCCCCGCGGTCCACAATCCGCGGCCGTTTCCGTCGTCCCCCCCGTCCTTCGCCCCCGGCCCGTGCCCCACGCCGACCCTCTCCGGCTGGTCGTTCTGGCCCGCGACGGCAGCGACCGCGTCCAGACCGCGTGGCGGGAGGTGCGGACGTTTCTGGAAGGCCGCACGGACGTCGAACTGCTCGCCGCCGCCCTCGACGAGGATCTCCCCGCCGCCCCGGAGGGCACGGAACTCGCCGTGGTGCTGGGCGGGGACGGGGCGATGCTGCGGGCCTCGCACATGTTCGGAACGGGGCAGGTGCCGTTGCTCGGGGTGAACCTCGGCCGGCTGGGGTTCCTCGCCGATCTGTCGCCGCAGGAGTTCTTCGAGCGGTTCGACGAACTGGCGCACCGGGCCTACGAGATCCGCGAGCACCTGATGTTCCGCGTGCGGCTCCGCCGCAACGGCGAATATGTCCGCGACGAAACCGGAGCCGGCGGGGAGGAGGGGTTCCTCGGCCTGAACGAGCTGGCCGTCAGCAGCCGCACGCTGCACATGATCGAGGTGCGGCTGGAGATTGGCGGGGTGCCCGTCACTACCTACAACGGCGACGGGCTGATCGTCAGCACCCCTGTCGGCAGCACGGCCCATAACCTGTCGGCCGGCGGCCCGATTCTGCGGCAGGACCTGCGGGCCTTCGTGGTCACCCCCATCTGCCCGCACACCCTCACGGTGCGCCCGCTGGTGGACGTGGCGGACGCCGTCTACACCCTCGCCTTGGAGAACGACTGCGACGGGGCGACCGCCACCGTGGACGGCCGCACCCGGTTGCCCATGTCCTGCGGCGACGTGCTGGAGCTGTCCGCCGCGGAGGTCGCCTGCCCGCTGGTCAAACTGCCCGGCGCGAACTTCTACGCCGCCCTGCACAACAAGCTCGGCTGGGGCGGCCAACCGCGTTATCGGCGGTAGAAATCGGTTGAAGCGGGCAGGTTGAAGGCGGCAGACCGGGCGGCGCCGGGTCGTCGGGCGGCGCCTGCCGCCTTCGCTCTGTCGCCTTCGCCTTCCCCCTCATTTCAGGAACTGCTACGCCCCGCGGCACGCATTCCCTCGCGCCCGGAGCTTCCCGCCGTGACCCCGCTGCTGCTCGCCGCCCTTTCCCTCGCCCCGCTCGCGGACCCGGCCGGCGCCGCCGGGCCGGAGTACCTGCTCCGCTACAAGTTTGAGCCGGAAACGAGTCTGCGGCACGAGATCGTGACGACCGTCACCATCGACAGCGTCTCGCAGGGCGCCCCGCAGCTCGTTCAAAATGCCGGCAAGACCGTTCAGCGGATGGACGTGCTGCCCCTGCCCGCCGACGCCGCCGAGGGAACCGCGGGCGTGCTGCGGGTGCACAGCGAAAAAGTGAAGCTCTCCGCCCAGTTCGACGCCCAGCCGCCCACCTCCTACGACAGCGAGAAGGACGAGCCGGTCGTGGGGGGCTACGAGCAGGTTGATGCGGTCGCCAAAGCCCCGCTGGGCGAGTTGACCGTTTCCGACCTGGGTCAGGTAACGCATGCCGTCAGCCTGCTGCCGGGCATGGAGAATCTCGCCCCGGAGGAGGCGGCCGACGTCTACAAAGACCTATTCCCCCGCCTGCCGGAAGAGCGGGTCGCGGTGGGCCAGTCCTGGGTGCAGACGCTGAAAGTGCGCGTGCAGGAGGGCAAACTCGCCAAGCCCTGGACCCTGCGGCGTCGCTCCACGCTGACCAAAGTCGAGAACGGCGTCGCCACGATCGTGGTGAAGATCACCCCGCTGCCCCCCCCGACGGAGCCGTCCTTCGAGGAACAACTGGCGATGAAGTGCCCCGCCGGCCTGCTGGAGTTCGACATCGAGACCGGGCGAATCCTGACGCTGCGGGCCGAGGTGGACGCGGAGATCGTCGGCTTCCGCGGGCCGGGCAGCCTGCTGAAATTGAAGAGCCTCCACTATCAGAAGCTGATCGAAAGCGGCCCGACGGAGACGCTCGTCCCCGCGAAGACGGCCTCGTCCGATACCGCTGAAATCCGATAATCGTGGGCGAAACGCTCCGTCGGCACGCCGCTTGCAGCGGGCGGAGCGGACCGTAGACTGGGGCTCCGCCCGCCGCGACGCCCGTCCCCCCGCTCGATGCCCCCCGTCTCCTCGCAGGACCGCGATCTGAGCCTGTTGACGGCGGCGAAGCGGGCGGCGTTGGACGCCGGCGGGGCTCCCGTGCTGGCGCTGCTGGACGTGCCGCCGGACTTTGCGGCGTGGACCGACCTGCTCAAGCGGACCCGGCTGATCGTCGCCTCGGATCGCCCCGTGGTGCAGAACGCCGCCCGGGCCGTAGAGTTGCCGGTGGTGGCCCTCCAGCACGAGCCGCAGACCCGGCAGACGCAGCTTTCCCAGGCGCTGCTGGAAGCGATCGCCGACGACCTCCTCGCCAGCGGGGACACCGTCGTCTGCCTGTATTCGCTGTTCGAAAAGCACGGCGTCGATTCGCTGTCGGTGGTCAGCCTGGCCGATCACCTCTCCCGGCTCACCTCCCGCGACCTGCGGCGGCTGGATACGCAGGTCCCGCTGGAAACGCTGCGGCAGGTCGTCGACCTGGCCGTGGAGATCGGCCACGAGGGCCGCGAGGGGAAGAAGGTGGGCGCCCTGTTCGCCGTCGGCGATCATGAGCGGGTCATGGCACTGAGCCACGAGCAGGTCCACGACCCGTTCCGCGGCTATTCGCGGAAGGACCGCCTGATCCGCAACCCCCGCGTGCAGGAGTCGATCAAGGAGATCGCCCAGATGGACGGGGCCTTCGTGGTCGGCAGTGACGGCCTGATGCACGGGGCCGGCCGGAACCTCAACGCCCCCGCGGAGGGGCTGACGCTCTCCAAGGGCCTCGGCGCCCGGCACTGGGCGGCGGCGGCGATGTCCAAGGTGACGGACGCGATCCTCGTCGCCGTCAGCGAATCGACCGGCACGGTCCGCGTGTTCCAGAACGGCCGGGTCGTGCTGCGGATCGAACCCGTGGAACGCGGCCTGCGGTGGAGCGAACTGCACACCGAGCCGCCCTCGGATTAGCCGCCGGCCCGACCCGCCGCCGGAAACCCGCCGCCGAAAGCCGGGTTCCCCTGTTCGCCGCGGTGATGCTATTGCGGGCGCGGAGCATTTTTCCTCGGTCCGGCCGGCAGGCACGACGACATGGGCGCGGCACTTCTCAAAGCGGGCGGCATGACCACGGCGCTGGTGGGCGGGGCGTTCGCCCTGTTCCAGGCGAACGCCGCGGTCGAAGGCTCCCTCGCGGCCGCCGCCGTCCTGCAACCGGCCGCGGACCCGTTCGCGGACGGCACGGACGATTTCGGCGAGGACCTCGGCGGCAGCCCGGAGGCCGCGACCCTCGATCCCGGTTGGTTCGAGGACGCCCCGGCCTCCCCGCCCCCCGCTCAACCTCCCGCCCCCCCAACCGCGGCCGATGCGGCCTTCGGCAACGAGTTGTGGGCCAACCCGCCCGCGGCCGTCGGCGGCGCCCCGCTGCGGGGCGAACCGGCGGCGCCCGCCGCCGCGACGCCCGCCCGTCGCATTGAGGTGACGCCGGAGCCCCCCGCCGCCGAACCGGCCCGCGATCCCCGCCCCGCCCCGGCGGCGGTCGACTTCGATTTCGATTCTTGGGCGGACCCGCCGGCCGCCGCGCCGGCCTCGCCCCCGCCGGCCGACGCGTTCCCCGCCGAATCCGAACCGGCCGCCGCGACGCCCTCGCCGGTTCCCCGTTCGAGCCAGTCGCAGTCGAACCTGCTGGAGTTCGACGATCGCCGACCCGCCGACGCGGCGGTGCAGTTGCGCGTGCAGAAAGAGGCCCCGCCGGAGGCCAAGCCGGGCGAGTCGTTCGTCTACACGATCGTCGTCAAGAACGTCGGCGACGCCGTGGCCCGGGCGGTCTCCGTGGAGGAGCCCGTCCCCGCCGGCGTCACGCTGGAGGGCACCGACCCGCAGGCGGACCTGCTCGGTCAGACGCTCCGCTGGACGCTGGGCGATCTGCCGCCCGGCGGCGAGCGGGCGCTGAACGTGAAGGTCGTTCCCAACGTCGCCGGCACGGTCGGCAGCGTGACGGCGGTGCGTTGCGATCTGACCGCCGCCGCCCGCACAGCCGTGCTGGCCCCGCGGCTGGCGCTCTCCGCCGGCCCCGCCGGCCCGGTGCGGGCCGGGCGGCCGTTCGATCTGCGGATCACGGTGTCGAACGTCGGCACCGCCGACGCCCCCGCCGCCGCCGTGCGGACCGTGCTGCCCGCGGGCGTCACCCACGTCAGCGGGGAACGCGATCTGGTCTACGACGTCGGCCTGCTCAAGGCCGGGCAGACGCGGGAGGTCTCCCTGACCGTCGCCGCGGACGCCCCCGGCCCGGTCGATTTTCAGTGCGAACTGACCGGCGCCGGCGCCGCCCCCGCGTCGACCGTCGCGGCGGTGCAGGTCGACCGCCGTCAGCTGACGCTCACCCGCAGCGGCCCCCGCACCCGGTTCCTCGGCCGGACCGGGGAGTACAAGAACGTCGTGACGAACGTTTCGCAGGCCCCGGCTCCCCCCGTGCAGGTGGTCGAAACGGTTCCGAGCGGACTGAAGTTCGCCTCCGCGACCGCCGGCGGCCGGTTTGACGCCGCCGCCCGCACCGTCTCCTGGGACGTGCCGGCGCTGCCGCCCGGTCGCTCCACCACGCTGGGCGTGACCTTGGAGGCGGAGGCCGCGGGGCAGTTGGACAGCGTCGTCTCCCTGCAGACCGGCGGCCGCACCGAGGCGGAGCTGGTCGCGGCGACGGAAGTTCGCGGTTACACCGCCGTAGCCCCGCGAATTGAAGGCCTGAACGGGCCGCTGGCGATCGGGGAGCGGGTCGCCGTGCTGGTCACCCTCAAAAACACCGGCACCGACGCCGCCAGCGGGCTGTTCGCCGACATGAACCTGCCTGCCTCGATGCGGGCCCTCCTGTACGATGGGCAGGGTTTGGAGGCCGAGGCCACCGATCACGGCATCCGCCTGACGCCGACCGAACCGCTGGCTCCCGGAGCGACCGTCACCGCCGAGGTGCTGGTCGAGGGCGCCGCGGCGGGCGAGGGGGCGATCGAACTGATCGTCAACGCCGACCACCTGCCGGAACCCGCCCGACGCTCCGAGCCGGTTCGCGTGTACGCCGACGCCGAGTGACCGTCGCCGAATGACCGACCCCGCTTCGCCCCCCGCGCCCCCTGCCCCGAGTCCGACCGTGTCCCGTCTCGCCCGCGTCGCCGCCGCGCGGGTCTGCGTAATCAAACCCAGCGCGCTGGGGGACGTCGTGCAGGCGATGCCCCTGCTGCGCGTGCTCCGCCGTCGCTTTCCGCGGGCAGAAATCACCTGGGTCATCGCCTCCGGGCTGTCGGACCTGGTCCACCCGCACCCGCTGGTGGATCGAGTGATCCGCTTCGAGCGTCGCGGCGGCTGGCGGGCCTGGCGGCGTCTGCTGGGCGAACTGCGGGCCGCCCGCTTCGACCTCGTCTTCGATCTGCAAGGGCTGGCCCGGACCGGTCTGATGACCGCGGCGACCGGGGCGCCGGTACGGATCGGGCTGGAAACCGCCCGGGAGGGGGCTTCGCTGGCGGTGCACCGCACGATTCCGGACAGCGGCCGGAACATGCCCGCCCACGCCCGCTACTGGCGGGTGGCGGAGGAGTTGGGGCTGGGCGAACAGGATCGCGCCACCCCCATCGCGGTCTCCCGCTCGGACGCCGCCTTCGCCGCCAGCGTGCTGCCGGCGGACCGTTTGAAGATGGCTCTCGTGCCCGGCGCCAAGTGGGTCACGAAGCGCTGGCCGCCGGAGAAGTTCGCCCGGCTGGCCGTGACGGCGTTTCGCAAGACCGGCGCGGTGCCGGTGGTCGTGGGAGCGCCGGACGAGATCGAACTCTGCGGCGAGGTGATGCGGACGCTCCTGCGGCTCGCCCCCGGCTGCGGAGCGATCAACCTCGCCGGCGGTACGACGTTGCGGCAACTCGCCGCCGTACTGGCCGGCTGCGATCTGGCGGTCTCGAACGACACCGGCCCGATGCACCTGGCGGCCGCGGTCGGCACGCCGGTGGTGGGCATCTTCACCTGCACCGACCCGGTCCGCAGCGGCCCGCCGGGACCGCGGCACGAAGTGCTGCAAACCAGCGTCGCCTGCGCCGGCAGCTACAAGAAGCAGTGCCCCTATGCCGGCGCCGACAAGTGCGCCTGCCTGGAAGACGTGCAGGTCGCCGCGGTGTGGGAGGCGACGGTCCGCTGCCTGCGAAAGAACGGCCTGATCCGCCCGACCGGCTCCCGCTCGAGCGACGCGGAGCCGATCCTCCTGCCGTTCCGCCACGCCGCCTGAACGGGCGACTGGTTCGTCCTCCGGCTGAGCGGGTACGGCGATGACGGGTTCTGACTCGAGCCTCCTTGGGTCACGCCCCTGCTGGGCACCGGCGCTCCGGCCGCTTTGGTGTCCGCGTTCTGCTGCGAAGTGGATGAAGGCCGCAGCACGTTCCGGGGCGCCTCTCTCGCGTGCATTCTCGGTCTGCCTGTCGCCGGCGCCTCCGTCGAGTCGTTTCTCTGGGTTCAGAACCAGCCCATCCGGGACGGCCTCCTGGACTGACTGGTTCCGCTGTCGGCAGCGCTCTGGCGGGATCGCGGGAGATGGCGCTTCGGCCACCGACCCGGCGTCGCCCGGCCTCTCGATGAGTAGGCCCAGGTCGACCCGGATCGGCGCCGCAGCGCCCGTCGCCCCCGCCGCTCGCGGGAGCGATCGACGGCGTTTCCTCACCTGGGGCTGGGGAGAGTGTAGGTCAGTGCGCCGTGTGCGGAGTTGCCCCCGGAGTTGCCCGCGGCGGTAACCGCGCCCACCACGCCCGCCGGGGCGGTCGGGAGCGGCGCGTCCGCCTCAACGAAGCAGACGGTGGACGGGCCGCCGACCTCGGTGGCCGCGATCGCCGCGGCGGCCCCGTTCAGCAGTCGCGTTCCCCCGTGGGCGGACCACTCGCCGTTCATGTCCACCGCCACGGCGATTTTTACGCGGATCGTCTCGCCGCCCATCCCGTCGAACGGGGGGACCGGGTGCGGGCCGTGCCAGCGAACCACGGGGCGGTACGAACAGGCCTCCTCCAACTGCTCCCCCATGCTGTCGACCAGGCATCCGTCCGGATTGAAATCGAATAGCGCCAGGCACCACGGCTTGGCGTCGGGGTGATCGCTGATAAAGCCGTACCACAGCCCGGGGCTGTCCGGGGCGTTGCGAGGACCGGGGGCGTTGCGGGGGCTGGGGGTGCGGGCCGGGTCGACAATCATCACTCAAATGCAATCGGGAGGCTAGTGGCGGGAACGCGGCGGTCGACGATCGGCCGCCGCGGAACCCTCGCCCAGGTGATTCGAACCCGCCACGGGCGAGCAGCAGCATCCGCCGACCGGGGACCGCCGGTGGCGACGGCGCCGTGTCGGGCTCCCGCCCGTCGGCCCGCCGCTTCCGCGCCGGCGCGAACTCCGGCGCCCGCTCCGGAACGCGTCCGTCTCGACGGGGAACGCAACTTCGGCGTCCCGCTTCCGGTCCCCATGGACAGAGAAGAACGGGCTGATCCGCCCGACCGGCACCCGCTCGAGCGACGCGGAGCCGATCCTCCTGCCGTTCCGTCACGCTGCCTGACGCGGCGGTCGTTGCGGTTGAGGCCAGGAGCCGCTCACGGGGCCCCGGCGACGTAGTCGTCGCAGCGGACGACGCGGCCGGAGCTGCCGCCCTGCTCGACCAGCACCCCGAACTGCCCGGCGGCGCCGCGAAGCTCGCGGTTGTGGATCGTGTCGGTCTCCAGCGTCCATTCGGCCGGCTCCGCCTCGTCCGCCGGCCACAGCTTGGCCTGCAGGACGACGCCGTGGTCCCGCTCCCGGGCGACCATCCGCAGGCGATAATCAGTTTTGGACTGCACGACGACGGGGTTGGCCGCCCGTTTGACGGTCCGCGTCGCCCCGGCGATGCGGCGGAACGCTTCCAGCGTCCGGGTGTCGCCGGTTCCGACCCGCACGCCGCAGCAACTGTCGGCGTCGCCGTTCCAACGGGCGATCAGACCGACCTTCGGCACGTTCATGCTGATCTGAAAGGTGACAGACTGATCCACGTCCGTGATCGCCTGCGGCGTGGGCGAGAGCAGGACGACCCCGCCCTCCCCCGCGGATCGCACCAGCGCCCGGCCGTCTTCCCGGTAGACCCGCGGCCTCACGCCGCCGAGTTCCACGACCGTCCACCTCTCGCCCCAGCCGTTCGCAGCCGGCTCGTCAAAAGCGTCCGTGATCGAAGGCGCCGGCGTCGCGGCGGGGGGCGACGGCCTGTCGGCCGTCGGTAAGGCCGTGCGCCGCGCGTTCCACCGCTCGACCGGCTCGCCGAGGTCGCCGTTCGGCCGGTGCAGCTGGAACGCGGGGCCGTCCGCCGGTTCGACCGTGATGAGCGTGTCCGGGTGCAGGTTCTCGTTCAGGCGGAACTGCGGGACGTCGCCCTCGAACCGGCAGTGCAGGAAGTCGACCCAGTCCCGCTTCGCCTGTTCGACCGGACCGTCGTAGGTGAAGGCGACGGCGGCGTCCGTCACGTCGGCGACGGCCACTTCCTCCACCCACGTCGGCTGCCCCGGCGGGGGTTGGTGCTTCACGAACTCCATCCCGTAGCGGGTAACGCCCGCCCCCTCGATCCGCAGGCGCTCGAACCGGAGCTGCTTGCCGCTGCCGGAGACGGCGTGCACCTGCACCCCCGCCCGACCGTTCCCGTAGAGGATCGCGTCTCGATACTCGTAGGAGTTGCTGTAGGCGCCGTGCTCCAAGCCGTTGTCGGCGTTGTGATAGGAGACGAACGGGCCGACGCGGTGCCGTTCCGCGTTGTTCTGCCAGACGAACAGCCCGTCCTGCTTGTTGTTGTGGGCGACGCAGTTGGTGAACTCCCACACGTCGCCGAACTGCTCCGGCCAGAGGAAGCCGCTGGCGTCGTTGTTGCCCCGGACGCCGACGGCGACGCAGTCCGCAATCGCGTTCCGCTCGCCGTGCCGCAGGTTGAAGCCGGTCAGGCGATAGCCGCGAAAGTCCGGGTCGGACCGAACGAACGAGGCGACGCAGCGCTCCCAGCGGCTGTCGTGGGATTCGTGCCCCTCGCCCGGGTCCCACCAGTAGGCGTCCTCCCAAGTGTCGTGGCTCACGCAGCCTCGCAGCGTGACGCCGTGGCTGGCGTGCGGCACGAAGGCCCGGTTGCCGCACTCATGGACCACGACGTTCTCCACCAGCGAGCCCCGCGAGCTGTCGCCGCAGTGGTGGAAGTGCACGGGGTAGCGGCCGAGCACGCTGTGGGTGATCCCGTTGCCGTCCGGCGGCGTCCGCGGGCCCATGTGACGAAAGGCGACGTTGCGAATCGCCTGCGGAGCGTCCGTCATGAACAACGCGTGCGCCCGGCCCGCCTCCGTCCCCTGCAGCACGACGTTGCGGGTGAGGTTCAGGACTTCGGCCGTCCACTCGTCGTTCACACGCGGGTGCGCGTGCGTCAGCGGTTCGCTGAGCGTGACGGTTTCGCCGTCGACCCGCTGGATACGCACATCGTCGTAGCCGGTCCAGCACTCCTTACCGACCGCTGGGGACTGCGTCGGCGTGAGCACGAGGCGATCGCCGACCCGCCACCCCGCGGCGTCCTCCACCTGAATTTGGGTCGCCCCGGCCTCGGCGCCGCCGCGGAGGCGGGTCCAGGGCGTCTTCTCGGCGCCGACGGCGTCCAGCACGCCGCCGCCCCTCGCCCACAGGCCGACGTCGCTCGCCAACGGCTTCATCCCGCCCCCGACGAAGGCCCCTTCGTCGACCTCCACGAAGGTCAGCGTGTGCCGCAGCTCCGCGGACTCCGGCCGCATCGACAGCCGACCGTACAGCAGCAGATTGCCGCGGAGCCGCAGTTCCGCAGACATCCCCTCCGGGAACGCGAGGGCGCCGTCCACTTTCAGCGTGCCCAGCACGGGGCTCCGCTCCAGATCGATCGCCACCACGATTCCCTCGCCGATCGACACGTCGTCGCCCTCGCGGGGCAGGACCCCGCCGCCCCAGGTCTTCGGCTCGGACCACGTCCCGGAACGTTCCGCCTCCCGCTCCGCAGCCATCGCCGCACCGGATCCGGCCGAGCCGAGCAGACCGACCAAAACGAACGCCGGCAGGGCGAGAGGGCGGACCATCTGGAGACGCTGCGAGAGAGGTTGAAACCGAGCGAGCCGTCAACGGAGCCCGCCCGCAGACCCATTCAACCCTACCGATGCGACCGCGGGTGAACAAATCCCGCCAAACTGTCGGCCCGGGTATCCTGTCGCCTATCAGTTCCAGCACAACGAAGACAGGAAGAGCTGAACCGCGGGTCTCGTCCGATTTGAAACGGTCGAACTGCGTAGAGGCGACGCAGAATCCGACGCAAATCTTCTGCCAGCACCAAGCCGGCCGGACAACTCGCCGAACGCCGGACCGACTGGAGCAGCACGAACCGTCCCCGGCCGCTCCCAGCCTCCACCGCAGTGCCCCCGCAAGGAATCGAACCTTGAACCTACTGATTAAGAGTCAGTTGCTCTACCGATTGAGCTACAGGGGCGACTCTTTCCCCGCCGCGAACGGTGGGGGCGGGTAGTGTACCGTCTTCGGACACGGGGGCAACGCATCCGGTTCGCGGAGTTCGCCGCATTCGTGTCGGGCGACGATCCGTGGCATCCTGCTCGCGTGAACCGTCCCTCGCCCCACGAACCGCCGGTCCCCCCTCCGGACCGCAAGACGCCGGGCGGATCGCCGCCGCAGGGTTTTGCCTGGGGGGTGAGCCGAGCAGTTCTGTCCTGTTCCGCCCAACCGTATCTGGGCGTGCGGGCCGCGGGGACGGAACGTCTCCGTGGCGAAGGCGGGGGGCTGCTGTTGGCGAACCACCAAAGCTTTCTCGATCCGATTGTGCTCGGTTTGCCGCTGGAGCGGTCGATCACGTTTCTCGCCCGGGACAGCCTGTTTCGCCTGCCCGGCTTCGGCCGTTATCTGCGGGCGATGAAAACGCTGCCGATCGCCCGGGACGCACCGGCGACCGCCGTCATGCGGGCGGCGCTCGCCGCGATCGAACGGGGCGAACTCGTCGGACTGTTCCCCGAGGGCACCCGCACCGCGGACGGGTCGCTGGGGCCGCTGAAACCGGGGTTCGTCACGCTGGCCCGGCGCAGCGGACGGCCGGTCTATCCGGTGGGCATCGCCGGGGCGTTCGAGTGTCTGCCCCGGTCCCGCAAGCTGCCGATCCCGGGGCCGGGGCGGGTGCGGGTGGTGTTCGGGGCGCCGATCCCGCCGGAGCGCCTCAACGCCGCCGGGGGGGCGGCGGAGATCGTGGTGCTCGTCTCGGAACGCATCGCGGCGGCCCACGCGGCGGCGGTGCGGTGGCGTGAGACCGGGGAGGAACCGTCGGACGTGGACGCGACCGCCGAACCGGGCTAAACCCCGGCCCCGTCCTCCCGTTCGAGATCTCCCGGCGTGCCCCGCATCCTTTCCGTCTCCGGTCTCCGCGGCGTCGTGGGGGACGGGCTCGACCCGGATTTTTTGACTCGCTTCGGGCAAGCCGTCGGCACGCTGGCGCTGCGGGAGAAGGGGAACCCCGGCCTCGTGGTGCTCACCCGCGACGGGCGGCCGACCGGGCCGATGGTCCGGCACTGCGTCCTCGGCGGGCTGCTGGCGGCGGGCTGCCGGGTGCTGGACGGCGGCGTGGCGATGACGCCCACCTGCGGCGTGCTCGTACAGCATCACGGGGCGGCGGCGGGGTTGCAGATCACCGCCTCGCACAACCCCCTCGAATGGAACGGGCTCAAGCCGTTCTCCCCCTCCGGCGGGGTGCTGAACCTCACGCAGGGCGAGGCGCTGGTCCGGCTGCTGGAGTCGGGCGACTTCGCCGCCGCGGGGTGGGAGGGCGTCGGCTCCGTCGAGCCCCTCGCCGACCCGCACGGCCCGCACCTTCGGCGGGTGCTCGACCTGATCGACCGGGACGCGATCCGGGCGCAGCGGTTCAAGGTCGTGCTGGACTGCAACCGCGGCAGCGGGGCCGCGGCGACGCCGGGCTTTTTGCGGGAGGAACTGGGCTGCGAGGTGACGGTCCTCGGCGAGACGCCCGACGGGCTGTTCGAGCACACCCCCGAACCGACCGAGGCGAACCTCACCGGCCTTTGCACCGCGGTGCGGGAGGCCGGGGCCGACGTCGGGTTCGCCCAGGACCCGGACGCCGACCGGCTGGCGATCGTCGACGAGACCGGCCGCTACATCGGCGAGGAACTGACGCTGGCCCTCTGTGCCGATCACGTCCTCTACACCCGCAAGGGGCCGCTGGTGGTGAACGGGTCGACGAGCCGGGTGAACGCAGACGTGGCCGCGAAGCACGGCTGCGCGTTCCACCGCTCGGCGGTCGGCGAGGCGAACGTCGTCGGAGAGATGAACCGCGTCGGGGCGGCCCTCGGCGGCGAGGGCAACGGCGGGGTGATCGAGCCGAACGTCGGGCCGGTGCGGGACTCGCTGGTCTCGATCGCCTACGTCCTCGACGGGTTGGCGAAGCGAGGCGGCAGCGTCGGGCAGTGGGCGGATTCGCTGCCGCGGTATGCGATCGTGAAGAACAAGTTCATCGTGCCCTCCCCCGACCGGGTGAACGCCGCCTGCACCGCGCTGGCGGAGGCCTACCCCGACGCTGAGGCGAAGTGGGGCGACGGCCTGCGGCTGGACTGGGCCGACCGGTGGGTGCAGGTTCGGGCCAGCAACACGGAGCCAATCGCGCGGGTGATCGCGGAAGCCCCGACGGGGGCGGTGTCGGAGGCTCTGGCGACCGAGGCGACGGCGATTTGCGAACGGGCCGCCGCGTAGGGTCCGCTCTGCGGACCGTGCATCTCCGCGTTGTGACTCGATGAGAACGGTCCACCCGTTGAGAAGTACAGTCCGCAGAGCGGACCCTACAGCGTCTTCAGGTACTCCAGCAGCGCCCGCTTCTCGTTCGCCGTCAGTTCCGCGGCGAAGGGGTGGCCGGCGTTCGTTTTGCCGAGGTCGGCCCGGCGGGTGTCGAAGACGAACCGGGCGTCGCGGTCGGGAACTTCGCTCACCTCCTCGTATTCCAGTCCGACCCGCTGCGTGTCGTAGCCGTCTTCGCTGCGGCGCCAGAGGGTGGGGCGTTCGTCCGGCGAGAGCACCCCGGCGAGCGTCGGCACGCTGCCGTTGTGGAAGTAGGGGGCGGTCGCCCACACGCCGTCCAGCGGCGGGGCGACGTAGCCGCCGGGGTCCTCCACCACCGGGTCCTCGCCGTAGCGGCTCATCCAAGTGGTGCCGAGGTGCCGGCGGTGCGGGACGGTGAGGGCGTCCAGCCGGCGGCGGTCGGTGCCGACGATCTCGATCGGGACGGTCAGTTCCGGGTACGTCTCTGCGGCCGGGTCGTCGGCGTACATGCCGTGGCACTCCGTGCAGTTTCGCTCGAAAACCCCACGGCCGGTCGCGGCGAGTTTCTCGTCGATCTCGTAGGGGTACGGCGGAGCCTCGACGCTTTCGATGTAGGCCAGCACGTCGCGGAAGTCGTCCTCCCAACTCAGCACGGTCTCGCGGCCGGCGGAGGGAAGCAGCATGAACTGCATCAGGACCCGGTGGTTCTTCGGGCTGAAGCCGTCGATATACAGCCGGGACTTTTTCTTGAGGTGCCACCACGGGGGGGCGTCCATGTCGTGATGGAGCAACGGGCCGGGGTGGCGGCCGGTGTTGACGCTCATGTCCGGTTCGCGGAAAGCGTCCAGCACGATGCCGAACACCACGGCGTTCGTCGTCCCGTGGGAGCTGCCGGCGGGAATCTTCATCTGGCCGAGATCCTGGTGGCCCAGCGGTTTGCCGGTCAGCAGCTTGACCGTACGGACCTCCTCCGTGAGCGTTTCCAGTCCGTAGTGGGAGTTCGGCAAACCGGGGATCGTCCGCCCGGCGACTTTCCCGCCGTGACAGGCGAAGCAGTTCATCACCCAGCCGTCGGGCGTCTCCACGTAGTTCAGCACCTCCCCGCCGATCGGGTCGTTCGGCGGGGGGGCGACGAGGCCGTAGCGGGAGAAGGCCATCGCGATCCGCTCCGCCTCGCCGGCGGCCTTCGCTTTCGCCCGCTCCTCCGGCGCCCAGGTGAGGCCCAGCCGCAGCAGGGTCTCGCGGTCGAAGTCCGGCGGGAGCAACGGCTTGGACCGCAGCACTTCGTACCCCCGCACCGGGTCGCCGGCGGGTTCGGGCAGGACGGCGGCACCGTCGGCCGGGCCGGCGGCGAAAACCAGCAGGGCGAGATGAACCGGAAACACGGCAGGATCGTTCGGGGGAACGGGGCCGTCGATTGTAGACCCGCCGGTCCCCGCGGCTGTGTTCCGGTACAATGCCGCATCCTTATCGCGTCTTCCTTCAGGTCCGTCCCGATGCCCACCGCCACCCTCCTGCCGCCCCTGCCCGTGATGGATCCGCGGTCGTTCGAGGCGGACGAACGCACCGAGGAAGATCCGCTGGACCTGATGGACGAGATCGATCGTCTGAAAAAGGAGAAGGACGCCACGATCCTCGCCCACTACTACGTCGACGGCGAGATCCAGGACGTGGCCGACTTCTGCGGCGACAGCCTGCAACTGGCCCGCGACGCCACCAAGGTGACCACCGGCACGATCGTGTTCTGCGGGGTGCACTTCATGGCGGAGAGCGCAAAGATTCTGAACCCGGAAAAGCGGGTGCTGTTGCCGGACCTGCTCGCCGGCTGCTCGCTCGCCGAAAGCTGCACCTACCCGGCTCTGAAGGCCCGGCAGGAGGAGTTGCGGGCTGAGGGGCGGGACTTCGTCACTGTCGCCTACATCAACACCAGCGCCGCGGTGAAGAGCCTGTGCGACTGGATCGTCACCAGCGGCAACGCCCGGGAGATCATCGAGCGCGTCCCGGCCGACAAGGAGATCCTGTTCGTCCCAGACCGGCACCTGGGCCGTTATCTCGTCGAGGTGACGGGGCGGGAGATGATCCTCTGGCCGGGCTCGTGCATGGTGCACGAGATTTTCAGCCTGACCGATATGCGGCGGGCCAAGAAGAACAACCCCGGCAGCGAGGTGATCGCTCACCCCGAGTGCCCGGAGAACATCCTCGCCGAGAGCGACTTCATCGGCGGCACGGAGAAGCTGAAGCGATACGTGATGAGCGTCGCGGAGCCGCGCACCTTCCTCGTCGCCACCGAGGCGGCGATGATCCACCCGCTGGAGAAGGCCGCCCCGCAGCACACGTTCATCCCCGTGCCGGGCATCATGACCGACAGCGGCGAGACCTGCGCCTGCAATCGCTGCCCGCACATGGCCCGCAACACGCTGCAAAAGACCCGCGACTGCCTCCGCGACGGCAAGCCGGAGATCCAGTGGCAGGACTACTTCGACAAGGCGAAGGAAGTGCTGACCCGCAGCCTGTTGCAGTGAACGTCCCGGTTCGCGGTCGCCGCTAGGCGGCGCGCCGCGCTTCGTCCGCACTCGCCGGGACCGGCGGGCGGGCGGGGAATCGGATGATCGCCGCAGATTCGGCGCCGGTTCCGGTTCGCACCGGCAGGTACGCCAACAGGGCGGGCAGGATCAGCAGGTCCGCCAGGATTGCCGCGGCCAGCAGGGCCGCGGTGAGCCAGCCGAAGCGGGCGGTCGGGGGGAACGGGGAGGCGGTCAGGGCCAGCACGCCGGCCCCGGCGATCGCCGCCGCCTGCATCACGGCCGGCCCCGCCGCGTGGGCCGCGGCGGCGGCGCAGCGGGCGCCGCAGGCGTCGGCGCCGGCCCGCGTCACTTCCGCCCGGTGACGGACCAGCAGGTGGAAGGTGCCGTCCACCGCTAAACCGAGGGCGACGGAGGCGGTCATCATCATGCCGACGTCCACGGCCCGCCCGGCCCAGCCCAGCAGGCCGAACACCGCCGCCAGCGGGACGAGGTTCGCCACGCCGGCCGTCAGCCAGACCCGCCAGTCGCCGACGGCAAACAGCACCGCCAGGGCGATCAGCAGCGTGGCGGCCACGAGGCTGTCGCGGAAGCCGTCGTAGATCGCCACCTCCGCGGCCTCCAGCAGCGGGGCGAGGCCTGTCACGGTCACTTGGTCAATCGGCACGTGCCGCAGGCAGACGGACCGCAGGTCGTTCACCACCGAGGCCCGGCGGCCGGGCGGGCAGTCGGCCCGCACGCTCAGCCGCCAGGCGGAGCCGTCGGCGGTGACGAAGGCGGCGGCCTCCGGCAACGAGCGGGCCGCGGACATCCGCCCCGCCGCCGCGAAGCCGTCGACTTCGCCCAGAAACAATGCGGCGCTGGCGACGTGCCGCACGGAGGGCCGTTCGTTCAGGTCGGCCGCGATCCGCCGCACCGTGGCCAGGGTCTCGCCGAAGGCCGCCTCCGGAGCCGGGCGAACCACGATTTCCAGCGACTCCGCCGGCGTGATCTCGTCCCGCACGAAGCGGTGATCCTGGGCCACGGCGGCCTTGGACGGGAGCAGGTCGGCGGCGTCCACCTTCGCGGAGAGCCGCGGCAGACCGAGCGAACAGGCCGCGACCGCCGCCGCGGAGACCGCCAGCACGGCGCCCCGCCACCGGACCGTCCACCCGGCCCAGTCCCAGCGGTGATGGACCAATTGCGCCCCGGAACCGAGTCCGCCGCAGAGCATGACCGCGGCGGGGGTAAGAACCAATCCGCCGAAGGCCGCCAGCAGGGCGCCCAGCGCGCCCGCGGGACCGAACCAGGCGACCGGCCGGACCTCGCTGAGGCCGAGGCTGAGCAGGCCGGCGGCGGTCGTCGCGGTCGCCCAGGCCGTCGGTCTGGCGGCGGCCCGTACCGCGGCCAGCGCCTTCGCCGCGCCCTGCCCCGGGGCGGCGGCGTGGTAGTGCAGCAGGTGCACGCTCGCGGTCAGGGCGAACACCAGCACCAGCGCCGGCAGCGCCGCGAGAATCAGATTCATCTCGCCCCCCGCCAGGCGCACGCCGGCCAGCGTGCCGAGCGTCGCCCAGACGACCGTCCCGCCCAGCAGCGCCGCCAGCCCCCAGCGGCCGCAGACCCACCGCAGCACGGCCAGGCCGAGGGCGAACATCCCCGCCAGATAGGGCGCCACCGCATCGGGACGGCTGAGGCGGTCCAGTTCCGTCACGACCACCGGCACGCCGGCGACCTTCGCCACCGCCGCGAGCCCGGAGGCGGCGACGGCCCGGCGCACGTCCCGCACCGCGGCCGGCCGATCGGCGGCCCCGGCGGCGGAGAGCGTCCCGGCGACGGCGGCCCATTCGCCGTCCGCTCCCCGCAGCAGGCCGGTCAGGCGGGCGTCGATCTCCGCCTCCGGCACGTTCATCTCCCGCATCACCGCCCCGATCGACGCGGGGGAACAGGCGTGCTGGATCCGGGGCGACGACTCGATGCGCACCCGCAGCGCGGCGACGGTCGCGGGGGAGGTGTCCGCGGGGAACGCCGCGAGAATCGCTTCTTCGGAGCCGAACGTGCGGCGGAAGGCGTCGTAGGCGGTGCGGTTCGGGCCGTCCGCCGGCAGCCACGTTTCCGGATCGTTGTTCACCGGCAGGTCTGCCGCCAGCGACGCGAACAGCGGCAGGCAGGCCCCCGCCGCAAGGAGCAGAACGAGGGCGCAGCGGCGGGCGGCGTGATCCGTCACGAAGTTTCAGATCGGCCGGAACCGCCCGCCGCGGACAGTCGGACGCGGAGGGTCCGCAAGATCGACCGGCGCGGGGCGCCCGAAGGGGGCGGCCGGGGTACCCCGGGGCGCGGTGATGAACTAGGACGCGACCGTCCCCCGTTCCCTCCGCCCGGCGATCGCATGTCCGAACAGCAAATGCAGTTCCGCGTCGGGCTGCTGGCGATCGTCGCCTTCTGCCTCGCCGCGGTGATGGCGGTGAAGTTCGGCGACCTCGCCACCCTGCTGGAGGACCGCTACCCGCTGGCGGTGCACTTCGATCACG
This sequence comes from Alienimonas californiensis, assembly GCF_007743815.1. Lineage (GTDB taxonomy): Bacteria > Planctomycetota > Planctomycetia > Planctomycetales > Planctomycetaceae > Alienimonas > Alienimonas californiensis. The sequence goes on along the minus strand of NZ_CP036265.1, from coordinate 4,324,703 downwards.
CCCCCGGCGTTTACCCGGGCACGCCAGTCTCCAAAAACGGCATCGTCATCGGCGAAGTCGCCGCGGTGATCTTCGACGACCAGCACGGCGGCGTGCTGGTCGCTCTTTCCATCGAACCGCAGTACCGCCTCCGCAAGGACGCCGCCCCGCACCTCTCCCGCAGCCTGTTGGGCGACAGCAGCATCGAGTTCGTCCCCGGCTCCGGCCCCGGCTGGATCGAGCCCGGCGCCCGACTGGAAGGCGTCTCTCCGGTCGATCCGATGAAGCTCGTCGCGGACCTCGGCGGGCGGCTGGACCGCACCCTCGCCGGGTTCGACGCCACCGCGGCCCAATGGTCGGAAGTCGGCCGCAACGTCAACGGAGTCTTGGGGGACAACCGGGAGGAGTTGAACATCGCCCTCGCCCGGGCCGCCGTGGCGCTGGAAGAAACGGCGCTGTCGATGCGGTCCCTGCGGCAGACCGCGGACAGCGCCTCCAAGCTGATGGGCGACCCGGCCCTGCAGCAGAACCTGAACCGCACGATGGCCGCCCTGCCCCCGCTGGTCGAGGAGACGCGGCAGACGATCGTCGCCACCCGCTCCGCCGTGAACCGGGCGGACGCCACGCTGGCGAACGTCGAGGGCTTCACCCGCCCGCTGGCCGAGAAGGGCGTTTCGGTCGCCACCCGCCTGGACGTCACGCTGGCGAACTTCGAGCAGGTCTCCGGCGACCTCGCCGATCTTTCCACGATGCTCAAGAAGAAGGACGGCAGCCTCGCGCAGCTGGCGTCCGACCCTTCGCTGTATCGCAACCTCGACGCCAGCGCCGAGAACCTCAACCTCCTGCTGGCGAACCTCGGTCCGGTGCTGCGGGACCTGCGGGTGTTCAGCGACAAGATCGCCCGGAACCCGGAACTCATCGGCGTCCGCGGAGCCCTGCGCGGCAGTGACGGGGAGAAGACGGTGCGGTAGTGAGCCGTCCTCTTGAAGAGGACGGCTAACATCGTCCATGCCCCGCCCGACCCGCGACGAGATCCTCTCCGGCCCGATCGTCCCGGTGCTCGCCCGGTTGGCCGGGCCGATGCTGGTGGGCATCGTGGCGGTGCTGACGTTCAGCCTGGTGGACGCCTACTTCATCGGGCAGTTGGGCGAGGAGGAACTCGCCGCGGTCGCGTTCACGTTTCCCCTCACGTTCCTCGTGACCGGGGCGGCGATGGGGTTGTCGGTGGGAACCAGCACCGCCGTGGCCCGGGCGGTGGGACGGGACGACGGCGGCGCCTGCCGGCTGGGCACGCACAGTCTGGGGCTGGCATTGCTGGTGGTCGCGGGGATGGTGGTCGCCGGCTTCGCCCTGCTGGACCCGGCACTACGGGCGATGGGGGCGCGGGAGGACCTGCGGGAGCTTGCTACGCCGTATATGCAGGTCTGGCTGAGCGGAATCCTGCTGCTGGTCGTGCCGCTGGTCGGCAACGGGGCGCTGCGGGGGGTGGGAGACACCGTGAGCCCCACGGTCGTGATGCTGATCGCCGGGGCGATCAACGCCGTGCTGGACCCCTGCCTGATCTTCGGCCTCGGCCCGTTCCCCCGACTCGAACTGCCCGGGGCGGCGCTGGCCACGGTGGCGAGCTGGTCCGTCACGCTGTTCGCGTCCCTCTATCTGCTCCGCCGCCGCGGGCTGCTGAGTTGGGCCGCGGCGATCGGCGGGGGCTGGCGGGAGAGTTGGGCGGAAGTGCTGATCATCGGTCTGCCGGCCATCGGGACGAACCTGCTGGTGCCGCTCAGCGGGGCGATCCTCACCCGGCTGGCGGCGGGCTTCGGCACCGCGGCGGTGGCGGCGTTCGGCGTCGGCGGACGGGTGGAGGCCCTGGCGCTGGTCGGGGTGATGGCGGTGGGGGCGGTGAACTCCGTCTTCGTCGGGCAGAACTGGGGCGCCGGCCAGTGCGACCGGGTCCGCACCGCGGCCACGCTCGTGCTGCGGTTCGCCCTGCTGTACGGGCTGGCGGCGTGGGGCGTGCTGTTTCTGCTCCGCCGCCCCCTCGCCGCGGCATTCGTCAACGAGGGCCCCGACGCCGCGGACGCCTTGGTCGAGGCCGCCCAGTACTTCGCGATCGTCCCCGCCGGGTACGCCGGCTTCGCGACGACGGCGCTGGTCAGCGGGGTCTACAACGCCCTGAAGCGGCCCAGCCGCAGCGTGTTGGTGATCTCCGTCCGGCTGTTCTTCCTGACCGTGCCGCTGGCGTGGCTCGGGGCGCAACTGCACGGGTGGGTCGGCTTCCTGTGGGGCATCGTGGCGGGGAACCTGCTCGCCGGGCTGTTCGCCGCCTGGGTCGTCCGCGGGGCCTTCGCTTCGGAGCGTGAGGAGGCCGGCGAACCGGCGAGCGCGCCGAACCCGCCCGCCGCGGAAGACCCGGCGGCGGTCTGCCTGTAGTCTCCGGCACGCTCACGCCCTGCCGCCGATGACCGCTCCCACCTTCCACGTCGTCCTGCACCGCCCGGAGATCCCGCCCAACACCGGGAACGTCGGCCGCACCTGTCTTGCGGTGGGGGCGAAGCTGTGGCTCGTCCGGCCGCTGGGGTTCCGCCTCGACGAGAAACACCTCCGCCGGGCCGGCATGGATTACTGGCCGCTGCTGGACTGGGAGGCCGTCGACGACTGGGCCGAGTACCGCCGCAAACAGCCGGGCGGCACGATCTGGGCCTTCACCAAGCATGCGACCCGCCCGGTGTGGGACGCGGAGTTCGCCCCCGGCGACACCCTGCTGTTCGGCAGCGAGTCGTCCGGACTGCCGGAAGACCTGATGACCCGCGATCCCGCCCGGAACCTCACCCTGCCGATGCGGCCGGAGGTGAGGAGCCTGAACCTCGCCAGCACGGTGACCGCCGCGGTCTACGAGGCCGTGCGGCAGACCGGCGGGCTGCCGTCGTCGCCGGACGCCGTATCATCCTCCCATGACTGACCGCGCCGACGACCCGCTCTCCCCGTCCGCGTCGGCCCGCGACGGCCTGACCGACGTCAACGTCGTCGAGACCGACGACGCCCCCGGCCCGCCGAAGCCCGCCGGCGTGCCCGGGAAATGGATCGTGATGGGCGTGGTGATCGGTTCGCTGCTGATCACCGCGGCCTTCTTCGCGGTGAAGCTCGTGCGGGCGGACCCGCGGGTGCAGAACCGGGCGACGCTCGGCTTCACCGACGGCCTCGGGGCGCTGGAGCGGATCGTCCAGCTTCGTCAGGGGATGGACGATCCGGAGATCGCCGCCGACGACGACGCCGTCGTCGCCCTGCAGAAGCAGGAGGCGGCGGAATGGGAACTGGCGGAGCGTTCCTTCGCCGACAGCGTCGAGACCGGGATCGCCCGGCCGGCGGCGGTCGGCTGGCTGGCGGAGCTGAAGCGCCGCAACGGGGAACTCGCCGAGGCGGAGCGGTTGTTCGATCAGGTCCTCGCCGAGAGCCCGCCCCCGCAGGCGCTCAACGCGGAAGAACTGACGGAGGACGAAGCGAAGGTCCCGGACCCGGCCGACCTCGGCGGTCGGGCGTTGGTGCGTTTTGCCAAGGGCGATGAGGAGCGGGCCGCCGCGGACGCTCGCCGGGCGCTGGAACTGCTGGACGCCGGTGCCCCCACCCGGGCCGGCGACGTCTGGGCCGCCTTCGCCCCGCCCCGGGACGAGCTGGAACGCATCGCCGCGGCCGACCCGGGCGCATGACGGTCGACGACCTGCCCGAGCCGCCCCCTCGCCGCAGGTTCGCGGCCCGGCGGGTGCGGGGCTACTTCGTCTTTGGCCCGATCCCGCCGCGGTCCCGCTGGCTGGAGCCGGTCGGGCGGGTGATCCTCACCCTGATGCTGCCGTTCTGGATCTATACACCGGCGTTGGCGTTGTGGTTTCTGGCCATCCAGTCCTCGGATGCGAGCGAGGAGGTGATCCTCCCCGCCCTATTCGGCTTCGCAGCGATCGCCGTTGCGGCCGGGGTCTACCCGCTGGCGACGTGGCCCTGCCGATGGCCGTTTCGGCTCGTCGCCTCGTTCGTCTGGGCGGCCCTGCTGGGCGTGATCGGTTTTCCCTGGTCGCTGTTGATCGTCAGCTATCTCGAATAGCCCGCCGCCCATCGCTCTGACCGTCACCGGCGCCGCCCACGGCGTGCGGGTCGACACCTTTCTGCACAAGCATTTTCGGAATCACTCCCCCGCCCGGCTGTCGCGGACGGCGACAACCGGCGGGGTGACGTTGGACGACGGCACGCCCGTCGGTCCGCGGCGAAGGGTGACGGAGGGCGACACGCTGCTGGTCCGCCTCGCCGACCCGCCGGACTGGGCGGAGGAGGCCGAGGACGAACCGCTGGACGTGCTCTACGAAGACCCGTGGCTGCTCGCGGTGCGTAAACCGGCCGGCGTGATCTGCCATCCCACCGGCGCGACCACCGGCGGCACGCTGATGAACCGCATTCAGGCCCACCTCGATCGGCAGGCGCCGCGAGGGTTGCTCAGCCCGGGGATCGTGCACCGTTTGGACGGCGCCACCACCGGCGTGCTGCTGACCTGCAAGACCGCCGACGCCCACGCCGGCGTCTGTTTGCAGTTCGAGAACCGCGAGACCGGCAAGGCGTACCTCGCCCTGGTGGAGGGCGATTTGAGGCCCGACGCCGGCCGCTGCGATCGGCCGATCGGCAAGCGGCGGAACTCCGCCCTGATGACCTGCGGCCCCGACGCCCTCGCCCCCAAGCCCGCCCGCACCGACTGGCGGGTCCTGCTGCGACTCGGCGACGCCACGCTGGTGCGATGCGCCCTCTACACCGGCCGCAACCACCAGATCCGCGTGCATCTGGCGGCGCTGGGCCATCCGGTGATCGGCGACGCCTTCTACGCCGCGGACGGGGGTTTGAAGTGGCCGCCGGGCGAGTGCCCGAACCCGGCCCGCCGGCACGCCCTGCACGCGGCGGAGCTGTCGTTCCGCCACCCGATCCTCGGCACGCCGCTGACGGTGCGGTGCCCGCCGACGGATTTCACCGCCCTCCTCGCCGAGCGCCGCCGGTCAGCGCCGGTCGGGTCGCTCCCCATGACCTAGGATGAATTTCTGAACCGACCGGCCGCGCGTCGCGTTGGCCCGTCGTTCGCCCTTCCGTCCCCCCTGATTCCCCCGCGATGCCCACCGACCCGTTCGGCCGTCCACAGCGGCGACAACCGCCCGACGAAATCGACCTCGCCCGGTTCGTCAAACCGACGATCGCTGCCCTGGTCGCTCTGTTCGTCCTACTCGCCGCGGTGCAGTGCGTGTACACCGTCGAGCCGAGCGAACGGGCCGTGGTGCTGCGGTTCGGGGAGTTTCAGCAGATCGCTGAGCCCGGCCTGCACTTCCGCGTGCCGTTCGCGGACAAGGTGGAGACGGTCTCCGTCGAGGTGCACAGCCTGCGGTTGCCGCAGGAAACGCTGGGCGCCGACCGCCAGGGCGCCCCGGGCGAAGAAGCGCTGATGCTGACCGGCGAGCTATACGCCGCCAACGTCGAGTGGACCGTGCAATGGCAGGTGCTCGACCCGGAGAAGTATCTGTTCGCCTTCGACCGGGCCGGCGATGCGGAGGCGTTCAGTCGAATTATCGCGACGGCCTCCCGCAGCGTGATGAACCGGCTGGTGGGCGACTACAGCATCGACGAGGTCCTGACCTCCAAGCGCGGCGAGATCGCCGCCGAGGCCCGGCAGGCGACGCAGGCCATGCTGGACCAGTACGACTGCGGCGTGACGATCAAGGCCCTGCAACTCCAGCGGGTGACGGCGCCGGCGGAGGTGAAACAGGCCTTCGACGACGTGGTCGCCGCCGACCAGGACCAGGAACGGCTGGAGAGCGAAGCGGAGAAGTCGCGGGCCCAGCTGCTGAACGAGAGCGAAGCCGAGCGGGACCGCCTCATCCAGGAAGCCCAGGGGTACGCGGACCGTCAGCAGGCCGAGGTGGACGGCGAGATCGCCGCCCTTCGCCTCAAGTATGAAGCCTACCGGGCCGCCCCGGACGTCACCCGGCAGCGGCTGTATCTCGAAGCCATGCAGGAGGTCCTCGCGGGCGTCTCCGGCAAAACCATCCTCGACGCGGACCTGGAGCGTTTGCTCCCGCTCCTGCCGATCAACCCGGAGGCCAACCGATGAGCCGTCAATCGTCTCTGTTAGGTCCCGTCGTCCTCACGGCGGCGGTCGTCGTCGCGGCGGTCGTCGGGATCACGCTCCTGTCATCCCTGTACACGGTGGACGAACGGGAGGTCGCCGTGGTGGTCGAGTTCGGCGAACCGATCGTCAGTCGGACCGAACCCGGTCTGTACTGGAAAACGCCGTTCATTCAGGAAGTGCGGCGGCTGCCGTCGACGTTGCAGTTCTACCGCACCGGCCCCGGCGACAAGCTGGAGGACCTGCCGACCGCCGACGGGCTGAAGATCGACGTCTCCGCCTTCGCGGTCTGGAAGATCACCGACCCCCTCGGCTTCGTGCAGAACCTGCGGACCGTCGAGGCCGCCGAGGAACGCATCGTGCGGGCTCGGGTGAAAAGCGAGATCCGCGACGTCGTCACCAGCGTCGCCCTGGCGGAGGTGGTCCGCAGCTCCAACCGGGAGCTGACCTACAACTTCGGCGTGCAGACCCCCGCCGAGCCCGGGGCCTCCGGCGCCGTGGTTCCCGGCGAGGAAGGCGGCGCCGCCCTGGGCGACGTGATGGATATTTCGCTGGGCCGGGAGAAGATCATCGCCACGATCCGCCAGCGCCTGCGGGAGAATCTGGCGAGGGAGGAGGGCGACGACCTCGGCGTGGAGATCGTCGACGTCGGGATCAGCAACATCGAGTTCGTCCCCGCGGTCCGGCAGGCCTCCTTCGCCCGCTTCCGCACCGAATTGGAAAGCTACGCGATCGCCTTCCGCACCGCCGGCGAGCGTCGCAAGCAGGAGATCCTCAACAAAACCAACGCGGAGGTGGAGCGGATCGAGGGCGACGGCGAACGCCAGAGCAAGGAGATCCGCGGGCAGGTGGACGCCCGCAACATCCGCGAGTTCGCCGCCGCGATCACGGAGACCGGTGACTTCTATTCTTTCCAGAAGAAGCTGGATCTGTACCGCGAAGCCCTGAAGGGCGACACGCGGCTGATCCTCACCACTGACAGCGAATTGCTGGGCATGCTGAAGGAACTCGAACCGGCCGACGCGGCGCCCGACACCGGCTCCGCCGTCGCGGACGCTCCGGCCGAAGAGTGATCGCCCCCGGTTCGCCGTCGCCGAGAGGCGGCGCGCCCCCGGGAGCGGTCACGCCGCCAGTTCGGCCAGCTTCGCCCCCGCCTCGCCCCGCACGAACGGGCCGACGGCGGGGTCGTCGCTGGCGAACAGGTCCTCCACCGTGCCGTCGAACAGCACCTGCGAATCGAGCGGCCCCAGCGCCGGCGCCGGCCGCAGCATCACCACACGGTCCGCCACCCGGCGGACCGTGTGCATGTCGTGGGTGACGACGATCGACGTCACCGGCGGCCGATCCGGCCGCGCGTCCCCGTCGCGGGAGGCGGCGACGCGGAGGATCAGCTCGTTGATCACGTCGCTCATCACCGGATCGAGGCCGGTGGTCGGTTCGTCGTACAGCATCACGTCCGGGTCCAGCGCCAGCGCCCGGGCCAGCCCGACCCGTTTCCGCTGGCCGCCGGAGAGCCCGGCCGGTTTTCGGTGGGTGACGTGCTCCGGCAGGCCGACCTCGCGGATGCGGGCGGCGACCAGCTCCTCCAGCATCCGCCCCTCGGCGGCGTGCAGCTGGCGGGGGCCGAAGGCGACGTTCTCGAAGACGGTCATGCTGTCGAACAGCGCCGCCCCCTGGAACAGATAGCCGAACTTCATCCGCCGCCGCCGGAACTCCTCCGGCGGCAGGGCGTGGACCGGGTCGCCGTCCCACAGGACCCCGCCGGATGTGGGCGGCAGCAGGGCCGCGGCGAGCTTCATCGAGACGCTCTTGCCGCACCCGCTCTCGCCGATCAGGCAGAGCGTCTCGCCCACCGCGACCGACAGGTTCAGCCGATGGACGATCACGTTCGAGCCGAACCGCTTGCAGGCGGTGCGCAGTTCGAGTTTGGGAGCCGTCATCGAGAAACTCCCGTCACATCAGCGTCATGGGAGCCGGCCACAGGATCCAGTACAGCCGGCCGAGCACGACCCCCAGCAGGAAGTCCAGGCAGAGGATCGCCATGAAGGACAGCACGAAGCTCTCCGTCGCCGCGGCCCCGACGCCCTCCGCCCCGGCGCCGCAGTGAAAGCCGCGGTGGCAGGCGATCACGCCGATCGACGCCCCGAAGGCGAGGCTCTTCAGCAGACCGCTGGCGAAGTCGTAGGCGGTGATGAAGCTCAGTGTGTGGTGCCAGTAATGAAAGTCGGAGATGCCCAGCAGCTTCACGCTGAACAACCACCCGCCGAACATCCCGCAGGCGTCCGCCAGCACGGTCAGGAGCGGGATCAGCAGCACGCAGGCGGCGACCCGCGGCACGACGAGGTGCCCGATCGGGTCGGCGCCGAGCGCTTTGACGGCGTCGATCTGTTCCGTGACCCGCATCGTGCCCAGCTCGGCGGCGGTCCGGCTGCCCACCCGGCCGGCGAGCATTACCGCGGCCAGCACGGGACCGAGTTCCTTCACCAGCGAGACGTTCACCACCGCCCCGAGGCGGTTTTCGAGGTGCATCATGTGGAGCTGGTCGTAGCTCTGCACGGCCAGCACCATGCCGATGAACCCGCCCGTGATCAGCACGACGGGGATGCTGCGAACGCCGATTTCGTACAGGCAGGGCAGCAGAATGCGTTTGGACGGCCGCGTCCGCAGCACGGACCGCAGCGCGGCCGCGGCAAACAGCGTCAGGTCGCCGACGTCGCGGACGAAACTCAGCAGCACGGCCCCGAGAACCCGCACCGGCTCGGTCAGCGGCCGGGGGGGAGCGGCGCGCTGGGCGGGCGGGGCGGGCGGGGCGGCGGCGGGCGTTCCGACGGACACGACTCGGGTCTAGCAGATCCCGACGCGGCGGCGAACCCGCGTCCGTTGTCGCCGTCTCCGATCGGGCGTTACCGTTGTGCCGCCCCGATCCCGAAGGGAACCCGCATGCCGACCGCCGTCCTGTTCGCCGCCGTCCTGCTCGCGTTTCAGGAACCGAGCTCCGGGGAACCGCCGCAGGTCCCGCCGCTCTCCGACGCCGACCGGGCCGCGATCGCCGCCGTGGAGGCCCTCGGCGGGCAGGTCGTGCAGCGCGCCCAGAACGACGCCCGACTGGACGTCTCCTTTCACCTCGGCGACGTGGAACTGACGGCGAAGCACCTCGACGCCCTCGTGCCCCTGGCCGACCGGCTGCACGAGCTGAACCTCCGCGGCACCCCGTTCGACGACGGCCTGAGCCGCAAGCTGACCCTCCTGACGAACCTCCGCAAACTGCATCTGGAAGGCACGAAGATCGGCGACGCCGCCCTCGTTCCCGTCGGCACGCTGGAGCGACTGGAGTACCTGAACCTGTACGGGACGAAGGTGACCGACGCCGGCCTGAAGAACCTGCGGGGCCTGGTGGCGCTGCGGTCCCTGTACGTGTGGGACACCGCCGTCACGACCGCCGGCGCGCTGGCCCTGATGAAGGACCTGCCGGAGGTACAGATCGTCGGCGTCGACCTCCCCCCCGCCCCGCGGACACCGCTAAACGCGCCGAAGCCCGCCCCCGAAACCGCCCCCGAGGAGGACCAGGAATGATCCGTCCCACGCTCGCACTGCTCCTCGCCGGATTGGCGATTGGTGGGTCGCTCCCCCGAACGGCCTCCGCCGCGGAGCGACCCAACGTCGTGCTGATCCTCACGGACGATCAAGGCTACGGCGACCTCTCCTGCCACGGCAACGCGGTCCTCAAGACGCCGCACCTCGACCGGCTGCACGGCGAATCGGTCCGGCTGACGGACTATCACGTCGACCCGACCTGCTCCCCCACCCGGGCCGCCCTCTACACCGGCCGCTACAGCACGAAAACCGGCGTCTGGCACACGATTCAGGGCCGGTCGATGATGGCCCCGGAGGAGGTCACCCTCGCCGAACGCCTCCGCGACGCCGGCTACCGCACCGGGATGATCGGCAAGTGGCACCTCGGCGACAACGCTCCGCTGCGGGCCCGCGATCAGGGCTACGACTTTGCCTACACGCACGGCGGCGGCGGCGTCGGCCAGGCCCCGGACTACTGGGGGAACGACTACTTCGGCGACACCTACACCTGGTTCTCCCGCTCCGAATCGAACCCCGAGGGCACGGAGGAGCTGCGCTCGACCGAGAAATACTGCACCGACGAGTGGTTTGACGCCGCGGAAGACTTCGTCGACCGCAACGACCCGGCCAAGACCGGGCGGCCGTTCTTCCTCACCCTCGCCACCAACGCCCCGCACGGCCCCTACCGGGTGCCGGAGGAGTGGTCCCAGCCCTATCGGGACGCGGGGGTGAAGGGTGACCAGGCGAACTTCTACGGCATGATCGCCAACATCGACGCCCGCCTGGGCGACTTCCGCGCACGCCTGGACGAACTGGGCCTGACGGAGAACACGATCTTCGTCTTCACCACCGACAACGGCACTGCCGCCGGCCATCAGAACGGCGGCTTCAACGCCGGCATGCGGGCCGCCAAGGGCAGCGAATACGACGGCGGCCACCGCGTGCCCTTCTTCCTGCACTGGCCCGCCGGCGGATTCGCCGAGGCTCGGGACGTCGATCGGCTCACGGCCCATGTCGACGTGCTCCCCACCGTGCTGTCCCTCTGCGGCGTGCCTGTCGCCGGGGGCGAGGCGCTGGACGGCCGCGACCTCACCCCCCTGCTCCGCGATGCGGAGGAGGCGAACTGGCCGGACCGCACGCTGACCGTGCATTCCCAGCGGATCGAGGTGCCGGAGAAGTGGCGCAAATCGGCGGTCATGACCGACCGCTGGCGCCTGGTGAACCGGGACGAGCTGTACGACATCGAGGCCGATCCCGGGCAGAAGAGCGACGTGGCGGCCGACCATCCGGAAATCGTCGAGGAACTGCGCCAAGCCTACGAACAGTGGTGGGCGAGTCTCGAACCGGCCTTCGACGATCCGTTCGCCGAGGACCTGGTGCGGATCGACCTCGGCCCCGGCCCGGTGGAGCTGTGCGCCCACGACTGGCACGAACCGGACAACCGCCCGGTGCCCTGGAGCCAGGCGGCGATCCGCAAGGACCCGGTCTCCACCGGCTGGTGGGCCGTCGAGGCGCCGCAGGCCGGCCGGTATCGGTTCACGCTCCGCGATCGCCCGGCCGCCGCCGAGGAGGACGGCGCCTGGCAGGGCAGCGTTTCCGTCTCCGTCGAGGCGAAGACCTCCCAATCCCGCGGCGCCCGGACCGGGTCGTTCAGCAGCCCGCCGGTGATCATCCTGACGCTCCCCGAAGGGCCGGCCAAACTGAGCGCGACCTTTACGGAGGGCGACGTCACCCGCGGCGCCTACTACGTGACCGTCGAAGCCGTCGAGCCGTTGCTGACCCCGGACCTGTCCGACGTGCTGCCGGACGACTGAGCCGGGGCGGTGCTCGGTGCGCTCACTGGGCGACGGAGCGGCTGCCGTCCGGGCTGCCGCTGATGGGGACGCCGTTCGGCAGCGGCCGGGCGGCGACGTACAGGCCGGCGGCGCGGGCTTCTGCTCGCAGAGCCCGGAAGGCGGCGAACGCCTCCGGCGCCACCCAGAACGTCGCCGTCGCCCCCGGTCCGGCGGTCGCCAGCAGGAAGCGGAAGTCCGACCCCTCGGCCAGCGCCGCGTCGAGCGTCGCCGAGGGATCGTCCCCGGCGTCCGCCAGCGTCCAGCCGGCCAGTCGGAACCGCACGATCCCGGGCGAGGCGGACCGCACCCGGTCGAGTACGTCGTCCGTTTCGCGTTCGATCCGGTAGTTCATCACGTAGCCGGACATCGGCCCGACGGTCCCGTCGTAGCCGCCGCGGTCCATGATTTGATTGCGGCGCCGCTGGATGTCCTGCTCCAGCTTGGCGGTGAGGTCGTCGATCGGCACCGGCCGCACCAGGCCTCCCTTCGGGTCGTTTGGATCGCCGACGAGGCGGAAGTGCAGTTCGTCCCCGGTGACCCGCCGTCCGACCGGCAGGGCGGAATGCTCGAAGCGCTCGGGCGGCTTGTCGCCCGCCGCCGCGGCCTTGGCGGCCCAGAGATCGCGGTCCAGCCGGGCGGCCTCGGCGGCCCGGGCGGCGGCGGCGGCGTCTGCCTGAATCTGGGACATCGCGGCCCGGCGGCGCTGCAATTCCGCCGCGGCGGCCGCCGCCCGCTGGCGTTCCCGCTCCGCCGTCTCCGCCGCCATCAGGTGAGCCGCCGCCGACTCGTCCACCCGTCGGCGGAGCACTGCTAGAGTGGCCTCCGCGGCGGCGACGTCCCGCTCCAGCGACGCCGGCACGACCGGCGGGGGCGTCGGCTCAAACACAACGTTCGGCTTCGGGGCGATCAGGGGAACCCGGACCATGGCGGGCGGCTCCAAAGCGACCGGCTCCGAGACGATCGGTTCGAGGGCCATCTCCGGCGCCGCACTCTCCGGCGCCGGGGCGTCCGCCTCCGCGATCGACGCCGCCGGGCGGGCGGCGGCCTGCAGGGCGGTCATCACCACCAGCACCACGAGGATGCCCACCAGATTCGCGAGGACGTCCAGGAAGCTGTCGCTTCCGGCGTCCATGTCTTCGTGCCGGCGCCGACTCATCGCGTTCCGCCTTCAATTTTTACGGTCGCCCCGGCCCGCTCCGCGGCTTCGATGAATCGCTCCACCTGTCCGCGGCCTTCGGGGCGGACGCTCAGACGCAGTTCCGGGCTCCAGCGGAACCCGGTCGGCGGTTCGCCGCGATCGGCGAGACGGCGATCGAACTCCTGTTTCAGGGTGGCGATCAGCCTGTCGTTGTCGTCCGGCAGCGGCGCCCAGTGCCCGTTGATCCAGAGGTGAGAGGCGGCCAGCGTGGCGGGCGTCCGCACGTTAAAGCGGATGCGGGTGTCCCGCTCCGGCGTCCCGCCGCGTTCGCCGAAGGAGCGGCTCTTCGAGCCCTCGGAGGGCTCGCCGCCCGCCGCCCCGCCGCTGGCTCCGCCCGCCGCCCCGCCGCTGCCGGACGCTCCGCCCGCTGAACTGCTGGACGAACCGCCCGCCGAGGCGCTGGACGAACCGCCGGACGCGCCGCCGTCGGCCGTCTCGGCGCCCGTGGCCGGAGCGGCGAGCGCCTGCATCGCCGCCTCCGCGGGCGAATCTGTGGAGGCAGTGCCCTCGGGACTGGCGCCCCCGGGACTTGCGCCGGCGGGACGGGCGCCAGCGGGACGGGCGTCAGCGGGGGGAGCGTTCATTCCCGCAACGCCCTCGCCCGGGGCCACGCCGTCAGCGCCGGCGGGAACCGGCGGGGGAGCGGCGGCGCCGATCGCGGCGCCGCCGGGAGGCGTGACGCCGCCGGAACCGCCGGCGGCCGCGGGGAATCGTCCACCCGCCGGGTTGAACGGCTGGGCGGCGACGGCGGGCGTCGAGCCGATGATATTCAAGCGATCCGCCGGCGAGCCCGCGGGGAAGGCCTTCGAGAGGTCCGGACGACCGGCCGCAGCGGCCCCCGCCCGGCCCCCGGCGAAGGGATCGTCCGGCGCCCCGCTGAGCGGCGCGCCGCCGGGCGGACCGGGCCGGCCGGCCCCGGCGACGCCGGGCAGACCGGGGCCGGGGAGGCCGGGCGGGGAACCGCCGCCGCCCTGACCCGCCGGTCCGCTCGCGCCCGGGAAGCCGGCGCCGACGAACCGCGGGTCGTCCTCGCCCGGTAGCGGAGCCGGCAGGCGTTGCAGCGCGTCCCGCACCGCGACCGCGACCGTTCCGGAAGTCTCCGGCGTCGCTTCGCCCCAGGCGATCTCCGCATCCTCGTCGAGCAGTTCATAGCCGAACCGAATCCCCGCCGCGGTCAGCGCGCCGGCGACCTGATAGAAGGCCGGCAGGCCGTCCGGCCGCACGATCAGCAGGACGTAGCTCTCCCCGGTCGCCGCGGACGCGGCCTGCACGCCGGCCACCACGGGCGCCACGCCGGTCGGCGCCGGTCCCGCCGCGCCCACCGGCACCGTGACGCCGTAGGGCCGCAACCGCGCCCCGGCGGCGATGCATTCCACCAAGATCGGCCGGTCCGCGGTCACGCCGTCCGGCGTGCGGACAACCGGCAGCAGGGCGCGGGGGGAGTCGTCTTCCTTTGCGGCGGCGACGGCAGATTGAAACTCCGCCACCTCCGCGGTCGCCCGGGCCGCGGCCGCGGCGCCGCTGTCCCGAACCTGTTCCAACGACGCCAGCCGGGCGCCGGCGGAGGCGACGGCGGCCGCCGCCTCGGCGGCGGCGAACCGGGCCGCTTCAATCTTCGCTTCCGCATCCCGACGCCGCAGCGTCGCCGCGTCGAGCCGAGCCGTCAGCTCCGCCGCTGCGGTCCGGGCGCTCGCCAAGCGGCGCCGCAGCGGTTCGCCCGGGTCCGGACCCTCGTACGGCAGTCGCACGACCCGCGGCGGTCCGGGAGGAAGCTTTGGTAGGATCGGCTCCGGCGGCGGGGCGGGAACCGGAGCGAGCAACGGTTCCGGCGGCGGCTCCGTCACCGTGACGACCGGCGCAGCGGGCTCCGGCGGTTCGGCCGCGGCAGTGGGGGCGGGGGGCGTGTCGCGGACGTGCTGGGAGAGCGCGATCAACAACACGATCAACGTCCCGCTGGCGCACAGGAGCACCGTCAGGAACGGAAAGAGACTGACGTTCGGACCGCTGGCGCGTCGCACGGGTCAGAGCTTTCGCCGCCGCCCTCAGGCGGCGCGCCTCTGGGAGGGCACGACGTGCGCGCTCGTCGGCTGCGGAGCCGACTGCCCCGGCACGCCACCGAGGCGCATCGTCAGCAGGTGGGCGGCGGCGGTCAGCGAGTGCACCGCTTCCTCAAAGTGGCCGGCCTCGTTGACGGTCGCCAAGCCGGCGTCGATCCGGCCGGCGATCATCGAATGCGCCTCGGTCCGCTCGGCGATCGCGGCGAGGGAGTCCGCCAGATCGCGGAGCCGGTCGGAGCGATCCACGTCCGCGGCGGCGGCCTCCTCGAAGCCGTCGCTCCAGCGGGAGACGGCCCCGGTCATGGCGTCCGTCGCGGCGCGCACGGCGGAGAGGAACTCCTGGCCGGCGGCCTGTTGGCGGCGTTCGGCGGCCTCCGCGGCCGCGGCGGTCTCGGCCCGGATGCCCGCGGCGAAGGCGGCTCGGCTTTCGGTCAGCGTCTCCGCCCACGCCGACCGCATCTCTTCCAAGCTGCCCCGCCAGGCGGCGGCGTGCACCTCGGCGAGATCGCCGGCCCGGCGGCGCATCAGTTCCGCCACGTCGGCGGCGGCGGCCCGCACGGGGTCCTCCTCCGCCGCCGGGCAGAGCGGCAACAGCGCGCGGAACGCGACGTCTCGCAGTCGTTCCAGGTTCGACAGCTCCGCCCCCTGCACCGCATGGGTGCCGAAGACCAACACCAGCGACAGGGCGAGAGCCAGGGCCGTGGTGTCGAACGCCACCGCCAAGCCGCCCGTCACCTCGCCCAGCGATTCGCCGAGGCCGTCCGGATCAATGCCGGCGATTGCCAGCGTGATGCCGACGACCGTGCCGAGGAAGCCGAGGATCGGCACCGCCCAGGTGATCGTGCGGACGAGGCCATAGCCGTCGTGCAGGCGGTCCGCGGCGGATTCGTGGAGGGCGCCGAGCCGCGTCTCCGCCCGGTCGGCGGGGGGCGGATCGGTCAGCAGTCCGCGGACGCGGGACGGGGCGGCGAGGCGGGATTCGCCGGCCCAGGCGAGGGCGTCGGCGGTGGTCGGGAATCGGCAGATGGCCAACGCGGCGACGGCCCGGCGTTCCGCCCGATGGCCGACCGCCCGCATCAGCACGGCCGCGGCGCCCGCGAAGAACAGCCCGACGGTCGCCACCGCCAGCGGGTGGCCGAGCGCGTAGCGGGTGATCAGCGGATGCGCCAGCGGCCCGCCGTCGCCGCAGGCGACGAGGAACAGGGCGGTCAACGCCGCCGCGACGGTCGCGGGGGAGGTCAGGAGTTTCAGCACGCAGACGCCTCGAACCCGGGGGCGATCGCCACGCCCGGGGCTCCGGGCGGCAGCGCGGGTCCTAGCAGCCGGCGCCCCGTTCGGTCCATGCCGCCTCGCGGCCGCAACCCGCCGCGCGCGACGCGATCAGACCCGCAGGGCCGCCAGCGGAGCGCCCTCCGCCCGCTTCAGCGGACGGCCGATCGGCGTCATCTCCTCCTCCTCCGGGTCGATCCCGAGCGTGTCGAAAACGGTGGCGAATAGATCCTGCACGCGGACCGGATCGGTCGGCTCCTTCTCCCCCGCCGGGTCCGTGGCGCCGATCACCCGGCCGGAGGCCAGCCCGCCGCCGCCGACGAGGCAGGAAAAGCCCTTCGGCCAGTGGTCGCGGCCGTCGAGCGGGTTGATCCGCGGGGTCCGGCCGAACTCCGTCATCACCAGCACGACCGTGCTTTGCAGCAGGTCGCGGGCTGTCAGGTCGTCCAGCAGGGCGGCGAGGGCCGGGTCGAGGCTCTCCGCCTGCGTGGCCATGCCGCCGAAATTGTCGGCGTGGGTGTCGAAGCCGTTCAGCGTGACCTCCACCGCTCGTACGCCGGTCTCGATCAGCCGGCGGGCGACGAGGCAGCCGCGGCCGAAGCGGGTGTCGCCGTAGGCGGCCCGCAGGGCGGCGGACTCCTCGTCGATCTCGAAGGCGCCGACCTGCGGGGAGTCCATCATCGCCAGCGCCTCCTCGGTCGCCTCGTCGTGTCGGCTGCGGGCCAACTGGCCCGGCCGGCCGGCGGCGAAGGAGCGAGAGAGCGCGTCCAACCCGGCCAGACGCCGCTCCCGCCGTGCGGGGGCGGCCCAGTCCCGCAGATTCGCCGGCGGCCTGCCGGGGTCGTGCACCTGGAAGGCGTCGAACCGAGCCCCGAGGTAGCCGCCCCGCGGCGCCCACTGGGCCGGGTTGAGGGCCACGTGAGCCGGGATCTCCAGCCCCTCCGGCGGGGACGCGTAGGCGGCGACCGCCCCCGCGGAGGGGTGCTGCACCGTCGGGTCCGGGCGGTAGCCGGTCTTGAGGAAGTAGGTCGCCCGTTCGTGGTCGCCCTCGGCGCTGGTGAGCGACCGCACGACGTTCAGCCGGTCCGCCCGCTCCGCGGTGCGGGGCAGCAGGTCGGCGAACTGCACGCCCGGCAGCGAGGTCTTCACGGCCTTCGTCGGCCCGCCGATCGCCGTGCCCGGGTGCGGGTCGAACGTCTCCAACTGGCTCATCCCCCCCTGCATCCACAGGATCAACAGGCTCTTCGCCCGCTCCGCCCCCCGCCGCTCGGCGGCCCGGCCGGTCAGCGGCGGCAGGGCGAAGGAGAGCCCCAACGACGCCGCCGCGGCCAGCACGGAACGCCGGCCCGGCGAGAAGCGGCTCAACCTGAAGGGCGGCGGAGCGATCAGTGATTCCATGAGAACTCCGGCGCGTTGAATAGGGTCCAGTAGACGTCCTCGATCGGAGCCTTCGCTTTGCCTTCGCCCGGCTCGTAGTAGGCGGCGAGGGCGGCGGTCTCCGCCTCGGTCGGCCGACGGGTGAGCGTGCAGAGGAACGCCGCCTCGACCTGCCGGGGCGGCGGGCCGGCGAACCAGCTCAGCCGGGCCGTCGCCCCGAGCGGCTGGGCGCTCGCGATCTCCCGCGGCAGGCGGCCGTTCATGCGCAACAGGGCCTGTGGCACCGTGCCGGGTTCGCGAATCAGTTCTTCCTCGCCGAGATCGCCGTAGTTGCGGACGAAGTCGACGGTGCGGAAGAACCGGATCGCCCGCACGAACAGCGGGCTGTCGGCGTCGAGGGTCCTCACGCTGCCGGCCTGCGTCATCGCCCCGATCATCTGCTCCGGCCGCAGCCGGGTCAGCGGGAAGACGGCCCCGGCCCGGGCGAGGCGCTCGTACTCCGCTTCCTCCGTCCCCGGCGCCGACGACGAGAGCCGGAACGCCCGTGACGCCGCGATCGTGCGGATGAGTCGTTTCAGCCGGTACTCCCCCGGTCCGGCGAAGGACGCGGCGAGCCGGTCCAGCAGGTCGCCGGCTTCGCCCGGTTCCAGCGGTTCCGGGTCCGGCAGATCGTCCACCGGCTCCTTCCAGGCCCGGCCGAACAGCAGGCCCCAGGCCCGGTTCGCAGTCGCCCGGCCGAAGCGGCGGTTGTCCGGGTGCGTGACCCACGCCGCCAGGGCCCGCCGGCGGTCGGTCGAATCAGCCTCGTAGTCCGCCGGCAACCGCTCCGGGGCGAAGGGCACGGCGGGGGCGACGACGCGGTCCTCCAGCGTTTCGCGGTCCTGCACGGCGAACTCCTTCGGCCCGCCCTTCTCCCGCGTCCGCTCCCGCACGCCGGTGAGACCGTAGGCCGTGCGGCCGTAGAACGCGGCGAGCCCCTCGAAGTCGCCCTGCGACCACTCCGCAAAGGGGTGGTCGTGGCACTGGGCGCAGTCGATCCGCTGCCCCAGGAACGCCCGCACCGTGCGGCCGGCGAGGGCTTCGCGGTCCAGCCGATCGTTCTCCACCTCGGCGGTGACGAAGTTCACCTCCGGCCTGGCGGTCCATATGCCGTCGCCGGCGATCATGCGGCGGACCGTCTCGTCCCACGGGGCGTCCCGGTGCAGGCGGTCCGCCAGCCACGCCTTGAAGCGGTCGCGGCGAAACAGCACGAGATTCCCCTCGTGCACCCCCACCAGCGCCCGGGCGAGGCGTTCAGCCCAGTACTCCGCGAACCGGCGATCGGCGAGCAGGCGGTCGGTCCAGCGCGTCAGCCGATCCGGGCGGGCGTCCGCCTCGAAAGCGCGGACCTCTTCCAGCGAGGGAATCGTGCCGTGCAACGCCAGCGAGAGCCGCCGCAGGACGAGCAGCTCCTCCGCGGCCGGGGCCGGTTCGACATCCTCTTCAGTCCACCGTTCGTGAAAGAAGCCGTCGATCGCGGCGGGGTCTGGAGCGTCTCTCAGCGGCGGCGGTCCCGGCGAGACGTCGCGGGCCGCGGCGGCGAAGGTCGCCGCACAGACCGCCCCCACGGCGGCAAGAGCGAGCCAGCGGCGGGAGGGGCGGGCGAACGACACGGGGGCGGGGCGAAACGGGGCGGTCAAACAAGGATACCCGTTCGGAACTCTCGAAGTTTCCGCGGGATTCGCTGCAACGCCGAGGTTCTTTGCCAGGTATCGTCCGGCGTCCCCCTTTTCACGCCCCGTCGGTAATCCATGCCCGTCGCACTCGCCCCGCCGATTGCCGCGGCGCCGGCGGGTCACGCGTTCGGCGAGAATCCGCCGGGCCGCCTCCGCCGCGTCGTGGGCTGGGTCGTCGTGGCGGTGCGGGCGACGGTCGGCACGCTGAGCTTCGGCGCCCTGCTGGCCGCCGTCGCCGCGGTCCCCGGCGGGCCGCTGCTGGCGTTGGGGTGGATGTTGGAGGCGGAGGGCCGGGCCGCGAACGGCGGCCGGGCGAAGAGTGAAGGCGAAGCGGGGCGAACCTCCAGCCCGCCGCTCGGCCGTCTGCTGCGGGCGGCGGCGGCGCTGGCGGGCACGGCGGCGGCGATCTGGCTCGTCCTCCAGCCGCTGCGATTCGTCGCGGGGCTGGCATCGGACGCGGCGGTCATCGCCCCCGGCTCCACCGCGGCCGGGGGATGGCAGGCGGCGACTTGGGCGCTGGCCGCGGGGCTGGCGGTGCACCTCGGGCTGTGGCTCCTCGCCGGGGGGAGAACGGGGTGGTTCCGACCGCTCCGCAATCTGCTGCGGGTGTTCCGGTCCCCCGGGGAGGCGCTGGACCGGCTCGGCGCCCGGTGCGGCTGGCTCTGGGTCGAGTTGGTGCCGCTGCGGGCGCTTCTGCTGGGGGCGCAGGGGCTGATCGTCGCGGCGGCGTGGGCCCTGTTGCCGAGCGTGTTGCTGGCGATCCAGGGCGACGGGGCAGGGCGGGCGCTGGTGCGCACCCTCGGGGCGATCTGGTTGGCGGGGGTTCTCCCGCTGATCCCCGCGGCTCAGGCGAATCTCGCCGCGGCCCGGCAGGACGGATTCTGGCGGAGCCTGCGGGCCGGCTTGAACCCGCGGGCCGCCTGGCGGACGTGGCGAACCCGGCCGGCCCGGTGGGTCGGCGTGCTGCTCGCGGTGATCGTCGGCTCGTTGCCGCTGTATTCGTTGGCGGTGGTCGAGGTCCCCGCGGACGCCCGCTGGCTGCTCACGCCCGCCTGCATCGTCGGCGTGCTGCCGAGTCGGCTGCTGGCCGGCTGGACCCGGCGGGGCGTCGAGGCGATCGCCGCCCCGCGGCGTCGGTGGTGGACGGGGGGCTGGCTACTGCTCGGCTGGGCGGTTTCGCTGGCGTACGCGGGGATGCTGTTCCTCACGCCGCTCGTCAGCGCCGCCGGCCCCGCCGCCGCCCTGCGGCAACCGGGGCTATTCACCCCGGTGCCGTTCTAAACGAGTCGAAGCTCTGCGATGGCGAGCGGGGGGCGTGAGCCCCCCGTGTGTTCGCACGCTTTCAAATACACGGGGGGCTGACGCCCCTTCGCTCGCCTGTCACTTGCGGTTCAGGCGCCGCAGTTGGCCGACGAGATCGCCGTAGGCCAGCGGCGCCGGGGGGAGGCGGACCGGGTCGGCGGTCGCTCGCAGTTGGCGGCTGACTTCGTCTTCCAGGCCGTCCAGCCACTCCGGCGGCTCCGGGCCGCTGGGGCGGCTGCGTTCCCGCAGGCGGTCGACCTCGCCGCGCAACTCCGCGAACCAGGCCCGGGCGGGCCGGCCGTGGCCGCCCTTCAGGCTGGGTTTGACGAGGGCGTACAGCCGTTCGCGGATCAGCGGGCCGACGAGGCGTTCCTCCAGCTTGTCCCGCACCCCCGGCAGGCGGACGCCGTAGTGCTCCTCCCGGTCGGCGAGCCGGACGAGGTGCATCTCCGCCCGCTGCCGGGTGTCGCGGCGCATCATGCGGAGCCAGCGGTCCGCCAAGTCCAGTTCGCCGGTGCGGGCCAGCGCCCGAAAGATCACCGCCCGCGGCACGCGATGCCATTCGTCCCGGTCGTAATCGACCTCCACCCGCAGGAAGTCCAGCAGGCAGTAGAACCGCTCGCCGTAGTCGCTGCGGGTCGTCAGAGAGTTGTATTCGATCCAGCGATCGACCTTTTCCACCACGATCTGCAGGATCAGGGCGAGCAGCTTCTCTGCCTGGGGGCGCTCGATCCGGCGATCCAGCAGATCGTTCACCAACGTATTCGGTTTGAGCGGATCCGGGTTGCGGACCAGCGCGTCGAGGTACTGGTCCACGCCGGTGTGCAGCACCATCCGCACGTGCCCCAGCGTGAGGTTGCGGGCGTGCAGTAGTTCGCCGCCGTACTTGGCGATGAAGTCCTTGAGGTCCCGGCGCAGGCCGGGGTCGCGGAGGTTCTCGGCGACGCTGAGCCGCAGGGTGCGGCTGTGCCCGATCCAGAGGGTCCGGAACGGCCGCAGCAGACGGGAGAAGGTACGGACGCGGCTCTCGATCGGGCTTTCGTAGAGGCTGCGGCGGCCGCTCTCCCGCGGATCGGGGGGGATGCGGGCGAAGTTCGGGGCGGCGAGGCGATCCGGCGGGGCCGTCGCCCGCACCGCGGCGGCGGTCGCGGCACTGAGGGCCCGGCGGAACAGGCGATCGAACTCCGTCACCACCGGCCCGCCGATCCGGCTGCCGCGTTCGGCGTGCAGCACCGCGGCGAGTAGGCGGTGCGTCTGAGAGATCAGCCCCAACCGCGGCAGTTCGACGGCGAGGTGATCCAGCAGGCGCCAGTCGGCACGGCTGCGGGCGGCGACGACGGGGTCCCCGCCGCGGTCCGGCGGCACGTACAGCAGGCGCCGCCGCCGCAGTTTGGCGGCGAAGGCGGCGAAGGTGCGGCGGGCGGCGGCCCGATCCCGCCGCTGCACCGCGGCCAGCAGGCGGTGAGCCGTGACGTCGAACTCGTCGGCGCCGGGTTCCGCGTTGCCGGACGCCCCGTCGCCGTCGCCGTCGCCGTCACTGTCGTCTTCGTCGTCGCGGAGGGCGCTCGCGGCGGGGGTCTCCGCGGAGTCGTCGAGGCGGGCGCGGGCCAGACGGGTCGTCAGCGTCAGTTCCGCCGCCGCCCCGATCAACCGGTGCACGAGGCGGTGCCGGATCTGCAGGCGCTCGTCCCGCAGCATATTTTCGATCTCGTCGCCGGTCGCCGCGCCGACCGGCCGTTCGTGAATCAGCGCCGCGGCGGCGGTGAGTTCATCCCGCAGCCGGTCCAGTTCGCCGGTCCAGTGCCGGAGCACGTCGACGAACGGGCCGGCCTCCGCCGGGGCGTCGGGGCCGGCCGCGGGGGGCGGGGGCACCGCGGCGATCGCGTCCCGCCAGAGGGCCGCGACCGCCTCCCGGTAGCGGATCGGCACGTCCCAGCCGCGAACCAGTTCGGGCAGCAGTTCGTCCAGGTCGGCCGGCGGGCCGGGGCCGTCCAGCAGATCGCCCTCGACGCCGTCGTCCGTGCTGTCCTGAAAGGTGACGCCCTCGTAGGCGGCGGCGAACTCGTCGCCCTCTTCCTCGTCGCCGCCGTCCGGGTCGTCGTCCTCGCCGATCAGCAGGGCGTCGCCGCCCTTGCGGGGGGCGGCGCGTTGGCCGTCCGGCAGTTCCAGCGCGAGGTGCTCGGTGTTCGGTTCGAGCCGCTCGAAGAACTTCGCCGCCGGTTCGGCGACGCCGTCGACGCCCGCCTCGCCGGCCGCGGAAAGCTGACCGAGCAGGCTGCGGCGGAGCAGATGGAAGACGGTGTTGCCCTCCGGCCCGGCGCCGAACTTCTCCGTTTCGCCGACCCAGTAGTACAGCAGGCCCGCCGCGGCGGCAGGCTGGTCGGTGCGGAGCAGCAAATCGGCCGCCCGGGCCAGCGAGGCCCCGCGGTCCAGTTCGTCCAGCCGCTTCGCCCAGAAGCCCAGCCCCGCGTCGGCCCCGCCGGCGTCGTGCCATTCGCCCAGCACGCTGGCGACACGGGCGGCACTCTCCACGGCCGCGGCCCCCTGCACCGCCGGCAGGCCGTCGACGGCGGTCGTGGCGAAGCGGTCCCACCAGTCCGCGAACCGCTCCAATCGTGCGGCGAAGCCCACGCCGGCGCCGGCCTCGCCCGCTTCGCCGGCGGCGGGGGCGGGATCGTCCGCGGAAACGCCCCGGGCCGCCGATTCGATCCGGACTTCGCCGCCCAGCCGCAGCGTCTCGCCGACCAGTTCGATCAGGGTTTCCAGCCGCGGGTCCGGCAGACTGTCCTCCCGGGCGCGGAACAGCGGGTACTGGCCCTGATAGCCGATGACCGTCCACGGGTCCGGCAGCAATCCGCAGTCGACGCCGCGGCGGATCAGCCCGGCGGCGGCGTCCCAGCGGTCGGCGGCGTCCCGCAGGCGACCGGCGGGGTCCTTCGCCGCGGCGAAGCCTTCGGCGAGGGCGCATTCAATCCCCGCCTCCAGACGGCCGGCGGCGCTGGGGTTGTCGGCGGCCTCCTCCCGGGCGGCGTCCGGCTGACCGAGCCGGGCGTACTGGGTGGCGACCGTCCGCCCCTGTGCCTGCCGGGCCGTCAGGTCCGACAGGCTGAGGTTGAGGTACTGCCGGACGTGGCCGAAGGGCTGCCGGGTTCGCTTCGTCACCTCGGCGAGGCGTTCGGCCCGTTCGCCGGTCTGGGAGTCGATCAGCCACTCGTAGAAGCGGTCCCGCAGCGCCGCGATGCGGGGGAGCAGCGTCATCAGGGAGGCCGCCGAGTCGTGGGCGTGCGGGTCCCGGCCGGAGACCGCCGCCGCCATCAGCACCGTGCCGGCGAGGGCCGCGGAGCCGTCGAACAGCCGCTCCGCCGGCGGGCCGTCGCCGTCGCGTTCCACCCAACGCTGGATCGCGCCCAGCACCGGCCGGCGGAGCACGAACCGAGTGTAGTCGCCGCCTTCGGCGTCCTCGTCGCCGTCGTTCTCATCCGTCAGCCGGGAGAGGCCGCCGGCCCGGTGGCTCTCCGGGTCCCATTCGCCGAACAGGTAGTTCGTGCGTTTGTAGACGGGGTGGCGGTCGTCGTAGGTCCGCAGGTCGAGGGCCAGCTCGCGCATGCGGTCCGGGTGGAACTCCGCCTCGTCCAGCATGTCGGCGGGGGTTTGCCGCAGCAGGCCGAGCGTGGCGTCGAGTAGTTCGGCAGTCGGGCCGGGGGCGCTGCCGACCTCCGGCCGCCACAGCGGCACGGGGCGGTGCCGTTCGTGGGGATGCACCTCGCTGCGGGCGCCGCCCTCCAGCACCGGGATCGGGCGGTGACCGACGTAGTCGTTCAACCGCAGCACCGCCGCCCGTACGACGCCCGCCCCGCCGGCCGAACCGTCCGCCTGCTGGCCGACCTGCAACAGGGCGTCCGCCGCCGCGGCCAGGAACAGCGGGGCGGACAGATCCGCCTCCGACAGATCCGGCAGCAGATCGCGGTGGTAGCGGCGGTAGTCCCCCGGCAGGGCAGCCAGCCCCTCCAGCGCCGTTCGCGCCTGGGAGGCGTCCGCAAAGGCGGCCCGTTCCCGGCTCAGCACGTCCAACCGCTCCGACAGGGCCGCCAGAACGCGCGGGTAGGGCGGAACGGAGCCGGCGCCGGCCGCCGTCAGCGCGGCGGCCAGTTCGCAGAAGCCGACCGCCAGTGGGCCGTCGTTCCCCCCGGACGAAAAGTTCAACGCCCCCAAGATGCGATCGCAGGCGTCGGTCAGCGAAGCCGTCGGCGGCGCGGCGGCGGGATCGGCGTGCGGTTCGGCGGGCGTGGTCAGGTTCGTCACCGGGGCATTAGCGCAGGCGGCGCGGGCATTTCAACCCGGACCCGATCGGCCGCGCCGGGGAGGTCCGCGGGGGTTGTCGGTGGGAAGGGTCGCCGGGGGTCCGTAGACTCCCGCGTCCATGGGCCGACCCGCGACCCCGCCGCCGAACGATCTACCTGCGGAGGGGGCTAACGGGCCGCTGATCGGCACGCTGGGGGTTGTGGGCGTCGGGCTGATCGGCGGTTCGATCGCCGCGGCCGCGTTGAAGCGGTGCGTCGCGAACAGGGTGATCGGGTTCGGCCGCGACGCCGCCCGCCTCTCCGCCGCCCGCGACGCCGGCCTGCTCGACGACGGCTCGACCGACCCGCAGGAGGCCGCCGGTGTGGACCTGCTCGTCGTCTGCACCCCCGTCGGCCGGATCGCCGCGGACGTCCGCCGGTTCGCGGCCGACTTGGGCGCTGCCGCGGTCGTCACGGACGCCGGCAGCGTGAAGGGGCCGATCTGCGAGGAACTGCGGGACGTGCCTCGGTTCGTCGGTTCGCACCCGCTGGCCGGGTCGGAGAAGTCCGGCTGGGAGCACGCCGACGCCCACCTGTTCGCCGGGCGGGTGACCGTCGTCTGCGGCGAACCGGACGACGACCGGGCCGCCGCCGTCTCCCGCTTTTGGCGGGCGCTGGGCAGCCGGGTGGAATGGATGGCCCCGGAGGAACACGACGCCCGGCTGGCCCGCACCTCCCACCTGCCGCACGCGATGGCCGCCGCCCTCTGCCTCGCCGCGGACGCCGACCCGCGGCCGGGCCGCGGGGACGGTCGGCTGACCAGCACCGGGTTTGCCGACACGACCCGCGTCGCCGCCGGCGACCCGGCCCTGTGGGCGGATATTTTTCACGGGAACGCCGCGGCGGTGGGCGACGCGGTCGATCGCCTCGCGGAACGGCTGGGCGCCCTCAGCGCCGCCCTCTCCGCCCGCGATCGCGGGCAGATTGAAACGTGGCTCGCCGACGCGGCCGAGCGGCGGCAACAACTCATCGGGGCCAGCCTGACCGGCTCCGACCCTTCCAAAGGAATCGCTTGATGTTGTGGGACGTGGAGATCCGCCCGGCGGCCGGCCGCCGTGACGCGGAGGCCGAACGGGCCGCCGAACTGGCCCGCGGTCTGGGCCTGCCGATCGCCCCGACGGCGTCGGCCCGTTCCTTCCTGATCGAGGGCGACCTCACCCGGGAGCAGATCGAACGCGACGCCGTGCCGCTGCTGGCCGATCCGGTCGTGGAAACGGCTCGCGTCACCGCCTGCGACGCGACCCGGCCCGGGGACGACCCCGCCGGCAGCGTGCTGAACGTCCTCTACCTGCCCGGCGTGACGGACAACGTGGCCCGCAGCGCCAAGGGGGCGCTCGAACGGCTAAACGTGCCGGCGACGAACGTCGCCAGCGTGCGGAAATACTGGGTCCCGACCGACGGAGCGAACGGCGAGGCCGCCGCGGCGCTCGACCGCCTCTGCCGGCGGGTGCTGGCCAACGACAGCATCGAACACGTGCTCCGCGGCCCGCTGCGGCTGGATACCCTCGCCCTCGGCAAGCCGTACCAGTTCCAGCGCGTCACCGTCCCGCTGCGGACGATGGACGACGACGCCCTGATGCGGCTCTCGAAGGAGGGCCAGCTCAGCCTGTCGCTGGCGGAGATGCGGACCGTCCGCGACCACTTCGCCAAGCTCGACCGCGATCCCACCGACTGCGAACTGGAGAGCGTCGCCCAAACCTGGAGCGAGCACTGCTCCCACAAAACGCTCGCCGGACCGATCCAGTACGCTGGGCCGGAGGGGAACGTCGAATTCCGCAACATGCTGAAGGAGACGATCTTCGCCGCCACGGTGGCGATTCGGAAGCAGTTGGGCGCCGACGACTGGTGCCGCAGCGTGTTCGCCGACAACGCAGGCGTGGTGCACTTCGAGGGCGAGGGCGACGCGGAGCAGTGCGTCTGCATCAAGGTGGAGACGCACAACCATCCCAGCGCCATCGAGCCCTACGGCGGGGCGAACACCGGTCTGGGCGGGGTGATCCGGGACCCGCTGGGCACCGGGTTGGGGGCGAAGCCGCTGTGCAGCACGGACGTGTTCTGCTTCGCCTCACCGGACACCCCCGCCGACACCCTCCCCCCCGGCGTGCTGCACCCGGCGACGGTGATGGCCGGGGTCGTCGCCGGCGTGCGGGACTACGGCAATCGCATGGGCATTCCCACGGTCAACGGGGCCGTCTGCTTCGACGACCGCTACCTCGGCAACCCGCTCGTCTTCTGCGGCAACGTCGCCCTGATCCCCGCCGACAAGGTGGAGAAGAAGGTCTCGCCGGGCGACCGCATCGTCGCCCTCGGCGGGGCGACCGGCCGGGACGGCATCCACGGGGCGACCTTTTCGTCGGTCGACCTGCATGAGGAAAGCGAATCCGTCAGCGGCGGCGCCGTGCAGATTGGCGACGCCGTCACCGAGAAGATGGTCGCTGACGTGCTGCTGGCCGCCCGCGACCGCGGGCTGTACTCCGCCGTCACCGACTGCGGCGCCGGCGGGTTCTCGTCGGCCGTCGGGGAGATGGGCGAGGAGACCGGTGCCGAGGTGCACCTCGACCGGGCCCCGCTGAAATACCCCGGCCTGTCGCCGATGGAAATCTGGATCAGCGAAGCCCAGGAACGCATGGTCTTCGCCGTGCCGCCGGGGAACGTGGACGAGTTCGTCGCCCTGGCACAGTCCGAGGGCGTGGGCGTGGCCGACCTCGGCGAGTTCACCGGCACCGGCCGGCTCGTGCTGAAGTACGAGGGGAACCTCGTCGCCGACGTGGCGATGGAGTTCCTGCACGACGGCCGCCCGCACGTCGTGCGGCAGGCGACCTACGCCCCGGCCCCCGTCGAACCGCTGGCCCTGCCGGATAAGAGCGACTGGACCGCGGAACTGCTGGCGATCCTCGCCGCCCCGAACGTCGCCAGTAAGGAGTTCATCGTCCGGCAGTACGATCAGGAAGTGCAGGCCCACAGCGTGATTAAGCCGCTGGTGGGCGAGGCGGAGGACGGCCCCGGCGACGCCGCGGTGATCCGTCCCCTGCCCGGCTCGCAACGCGGGCTGGCCGTCGGCTGCGGCATCAACCCCCGGCTGGGCGACCTCGATACCGCCCGGATGGCGGAATCGGCGTTGGACGAAGCCGTCCGCAACGTCGTCGCCGTCGGCGCCGACCCGTCCCGCATCGCCGTCCTCGACAACTTCTGCTGGGGCAACACGGAGCGGCCGGAGACGCTTGGTTCCTTGGTGCGGTCGGCGATCGCGTTGAAGGATTACGCCGTCGCCCTCGGCACGCCGTTCGTGAGCGGTAAGGACAGCCTCTACAACGAGTTCGCCTACACCGACGCGGACGGGCAGCGAAGCACCGTCGCGATCCCGCCGACGCTGCTGGTCACCGCGATGGGCCAGGTGCCCGACAGCGGCCGGGCGGTGACGATGGATTTGAAGGAAGCCGGGAACCCGCTGTACCTCGTCGGCGAGACGAAGGACGAGTTGGGCGGTTCGCATCTCGGGCTGGTCCTCTCCCAAACCGGCGGCGCCCCGCCGACGGTGGCCCCGGAGACCGCCCCCACGGTCTTCGTCGCCGTTCACAAAGCCATCGCCGAGGGCTGCGTGCGGGCCTGCCACGACCTGAGCGAGGGCGGCTTGGCCGCCGCCGCCGCGGAGATGGCCTTCGCCGGCGGGCTGGGGGCGGAACTGTCGGTCGATCATGTCCCCGACGACGGGGAAAGTCTGTCGGACGCCGCCGCCCTGTTCAGCGAATCGAACACCCGATTCCTGATGGAAGTCGCGGCCGATCAGGCCGCGGCGTTCGAGCGGCACCTCGCCGACGTTCCGCATGCCCGGTTGGGCGCCGTGACCGGCGGCGATCGGCTCGTGATTCGCGGGGCCGACGGTCCGCTGATCGAAGCGGCTCTCATCGACCTCAAAGCCGCTTGGCAATCCACTTTCGCAGGGTACTGAACGATGTCCGACAAACCCCGCGTGTTCGTCTCCCGCGTGATCCCCGACGTCGGCCTCGACCGGCTACGGGAGCATTGCGACGTGGAAGTCTGGCCGAAGCCCACTCCCCCCCGCCGCGACACCCTCCTCGATAAGGTCCGCGGCTGTCACGGGCTGGTGACGATGCTCTCGGACAAGATCGACGAGAGCGTTCTCAACACCGCCGGCGACGGGCTGAAGGTCGTGGCGAACTACGCCGTCGGCTACAACAACATTGATGTCGCCGCCTGCCGGGAGCGCGGCGTGGCGGTCGGCAACACCCCGGACGTGCTCACCGACGCCACCGCGGACGTCGCCGCCCTGCTGATGCTCGCGGCGGCCCGCTGCGTCACCCCCGCTGCGGCGAGCGTCCGCGACGGCGGCTGGAAGACCTGGGCGCCGATGGATCACCTCGGCGTGGAACTAGTCGGCAAAACCGTCGGCGTGATCGGCCTCGGCCGGATCGGCCGGGCCTTTGCGGAGCGTTGCCGTGGCGGGTGGGGGATGAACGTGCTCTACACAGCGAACTCCCCCAAGCCGGACGCCGACCGCGACCTCGGCGCCCGCCGGGTCGAACTGGACGAACTGCTGGCCGAGAGCGATTTCGTCTCCCTGCACTGCCCGCTGACGGAGGCGACGGCCCACCTGATCGACGCCCCCGCCCTGGCCCGGATGAAGCCGACCGCCGTGCTGGTGAACACGGCCCGCGGGGAGGTGATCGATCAGGAGGCCCTGCACGCCGCGCTGAAGGAAAACGTGATCTTCGCCGCCGGGCTCGACGTCACCACGCCGGAGCCGCTGCCGACCGATTCGCCGCTGCTGGGTCTCTCGAACTGCGTGGTCCTCCCGCACATCGGCAGCGCCACGCGGCACGCCCGCGGGGGGATGGCGATCATGGCCGCGGATAACGTGCTCGCCGGCCTCGCCGGCCACCCGCTGCCCCACCCCGTCGGCTGACCAAGCCTCGCCGCACTTCCTCGTCGCTCTCACCCGTCGTTCCCACCGCAGCGCCCTCCATGACCGACCTTGCCCGCATCGCCCGTACCGCCGCCGTCGCCGCCCACGCGGCGGGGGAGGTGTTGCAGGGCTACCGCGGCCGGTTCGAAGTGGAAGAGAAAGGCCCGCAGGACCTCGTGACCGACGCGGATCACGCCGCCCAAGACGCCGTGGTGAAGGCCATCACCGATGCCTTCCCCGACCACGACCTGTACGGCGAAGAGGGGCTGCGGGAGGAACGCGGCGGCGAGTACCGCTGGACGATCGACCCGCTGGACGGCACCGGCAACTACGTGCACGGCTTCCCGTTCTACGCCGTCTCGATCGGGGTGGAGCGGCTGTCGGACGCCGGCGCCGCCCCCGCCGTCGGGGCGATCTACGACCCCAGCCGCGAGGAAATGTTCCTCGCCCTCCTCCCGCCCGACGGCGAGGCCGAAGCGACCGTGAACGGCCGGCCGATGCGGACCTCCCCCTGCACGGATCTGCCGCGGGCTTTCCTGATGAGCAGCATCCCCCGCAACAGCCCCGCGAACGCCCCGGAGGTCCGCCGGTTCACGCACATGCTGAACCGCTGTGAAACCGTCCAGCGGAGCGGTTCGGCGGCGCTGAACCTCGCCTACGTCGCCTGCGGGCGGGTCGACGGGTACTGGAGCACCAGCCTGAAGCCGTGGGATCAGGCCGCGGGGGCGGTGCTCGTGGAAGCCGCCGGCGGCACGATGCGAACGATCGACGGCGGCCCGTTTCGCATCGCGGACCCGGACATGCTCGCCTGCTCCAACGCGGCGCTGGCGGAGGCCACCGTGGCGGAGTTGGCCCGGGCCTAGGTCAGCTGCCACACGAGAGTCGCGGAGCCCACTGCCGCGCAATACGCCGCGAACCAGTGCAGGCGATCGTTGGAAACGGCCTTCCGCAACAGCGAGATCGCCGCCACGCCCACCAGGAACGCCGTGCCGGCCCCGGCGGCCAGCGGGCCGATCGGCAGGGCGTTGAGGCTCACGCCGGCGTCCAGCACCGATTTCGCCTCCAACAGCCCGGCCCCGGCGATCGCGGGGACGCCGATCATCAGGCTGAACCGCACGGCCTCCTCCCGGCTCAGCCCGCTCATCAGGCCGCCGGCGATCGTGCTTCCGCTGCGGGAGATCCCCGGCAGCAGGGCGAGCGTCTGAAAGGCACCGATCACCGCCGCGACCGGCAACGTGACCTCTCGGGAAGACGGCGACGCCTCTTCGCCGTCGGCCGGATCTGAGCGGCGGACTGCCAGGTATTGTCCGGCCAACAGCAAGCCCGCGGTGACCAGCAGGCACACGCCGACGACCGCCGGTTGGGCGAACATCGCCTCCACCCGGTCCTTCAACGGCGTGAGGGCCACCACGACCAGCGGGGCCGTCGCCACGGCGACGCTGGTGACGTAGCGCACGTCGGTCGCTGTCGCCCAGAGGTCGCGGCGGTAGGACCACAGGATCGACCCCAGCGTGCCCACGTGGAGCACGATGACCAGCAGGCGATTCCCCTCGGGGTCGATCTGGCGGCCGGTCGCCTCGTCCAACACCGCCTGGGCCAGCGACAGGTGGCCGCTGGAGGAGATCGGCAGGAACTCCGCGACCCCCTGCAACGCCCCCAGGGAGACGGCTTCGAGGTACTGCGAAAGCGGGGACACGGCGGGAGCTTCGGCGAGAATGGACCCGTTCACCCTAGGCCGCGTCCCGTTCGGCGCGGTGCGCGATTCGGATGAAGAATCGAATCAGATACGATCGAGCGTCGTGACCCACCGCATGATCGCCTCGACCGCCTCCGGGGCGAGCACGTTCGGGTCGTCCGGGTCCTCCGCCGGGACGTCCAACACGGCGAACGGGTAGCCGGCGTCCCGCAGCGCCGTCCGGGACTGCTCCGGCGGATCGCCGACCAGCAGGGGAACGACGGCGTCGTCCGGTTCGTTCTGCGGGAGCTGGGCAGGGGCGGCGTCCGTCACGGCCCCGCGGAGGACGCCGTCGGTCGTCAGCGCGATCCGCCACACGGTCGCCCCCTGATCGCCCAGGCCGTACAGCGACGTCCGCACCGGCTCGACGGCGTACCGCTCGCGCATCTGCTCCGCCGCCGCCTTGAGGAACGGCAGATCGCCGGGTTGGAACCCGCTGGCCCCCTCCGGCCGCGGGACCATCAAAATCACGCCATGCTCCTCGGCGGCGGGGCCGAGACGTCCGAACAGGTCGTCGGCCGTCATCGCCCCGTTCGGCGGCAGGCAGACGAGCAGCGCAAACCCGCCCCGCCCCGCCCGCTGCGGAACGAGCAGCGAACCGCCCCGCCCCTCGAAACCCGCCACCTCCAGATCGAGCCGGCCGCTCTGATCCGCGGGGAGCGGGTCGGCGGTCGGGTCGATCGTCTCCGGCAGTTCCTCCGGCGGGGCGGCGGGCGGTTCGCCCAACGCGACCGTGACCGGTTCGCCCTCGGCCCGTTCGAGGGAAAGCTCCGTGCCCGGCGCCCGGCGGGAGACGATCCGCCGCAGGTCGGCCGCCGTCTCCACCGGCTCCCCGGCGGCGGCGGTCACGACGTCCCCGACCTCCAGCGCCCCGTCGGCCGCCGAACCGGTGAAGACATGTGCGATGCGAACCCCGGCGAGCGCCTCCGCGTCCGGTTCGTCGGACGCGGCCGGGGGGTCGGCGGGGAGCACGCCGAGGTCACTCGGCCGCCAGGGGGGCAATTCGGCGACGAGGGTCGCCTTGAGTTCCACCTCCGCCCCGTCGCGTTCGACGACCAACATGGCCTCGTCCCCGGCGTAGAGCGGGCCGATCGCCAGCTGCGCCTCGTCGGGCCTCGAGACGGCCCGCCCCGCGACCATGACCAGTCGATCGCCCGGCAGCACGCCGGCCTCCTCCGCGGGGGAGAGCGGCCGGACCGTGTCGACCACGGGTTCGGCGTCCATCTTTGAACTCTTGAAGGTGACCCCCAGCTTGCCCGGCCGCAACGTGTCACCGGCGGCGAGCCGATCGAGCACGGGGAGCATCTCCTCCAGCGGCACCGCGAAGCCGATGCCGCTGTCGTACCATTCTACCCCACCGGTCCCGCCCTCGGCCGACAGCGGGGCGAGGATGCCGATCGTTCGGCCGGCGAGGTCCACCAGCGGCCCGCCGTAATTCGCCGGGCTGATTTTGGCGTCCGTCTGCACCGCCCGGCCGAGGATGCGGTCCTTGGCGCTGACCACGCCCACAGAGACGTTCACCGCATCCGCGGAGAAGGTCCGCCCGACGGCGATCGCCCATTCGCCGACGCGCAGGGCGTCGATCTCCGCGGGAACTGCGGCCGTCACGCCGCTGTCGTCGGGCAGTTCGACGCGTAACAGGGTCAGTTGGCGGGCTTCGTCCTCGCCCAGCCGCTCCGCGGCGACGCGTTCGCCGTGGGGCAGCCGGACCAGGATCGAGGTCGGATTGCCGGCGAGGTTCTCGCTGCTGGTGAGGATCAGGCCGTCCTGCCGCACGACGGTGCCGGTGGAGGGGCCGCTCGCCAAAAGCCGACCCTCGGCCGTGTCGACGCCGCCAAGGGTTTCGACCCGCACCACGCTGGGGCCGACCGCGGCGGCGACGGCCTTGAACGCTGCCTCCTCCTGGGCGACGAGGGCGTTGGCCGTCTGCCCGGCGCAGGCCAGCGCGGCGAACAGCGGGACGGCCAGCAACGGGGACGCGATCATCAGCGGCGGGGGCGTGAAAGTTCAGCGGGCGGTTCGCGGAGATCCTCCACGTCCGGCACGGCGATCGTCAGCGGGAGCAGTTCGCCGTCGCGGCGGACGACCACGTCGACCGGTTCCCCGGGTTCGACGGCCGCCAGACGGGCCCGCAGCAGGCGGATCGACGGAACCAGTTCCCCATCCAGCAGCACGATCAGATCGCCGGGCCGCAGGCCGGCGGCGTCGGCGGGGGAGCCGGGTTCGACCAGTTCGACGTACGCCGGGGTCCGCCGGACCACGTCCGCGACCAGCAGCGCCCCCAGGTCCGCCGGCTGCGGGCCGCCGGAGAACACCGGCGGGGCCACGTCGGAGGCGACGAATTCCCCCTCCATCATCGCCGTGAGCGTCGCGCCGATCACCTCAGCGGGCAGGGCGTAGTTGACGAAGACGTTCGTCGCATCGTTCTTCAATTCGCGGCCGATCACCCCGACCAGCAGTCCGGCCCGATCCACAACCGGCCCGCCCGCGGAGCCCGGGTTATTAGTGGGGGCGTCCAGAATCAGCACCGGGCCGGCAATGCCCGCGGCGTTGCGACCGCGGCGGGCGTCCAGTTCCGCCACGGCGCCGATCACCGCCCGCTGGACGCCGACCGGTTCGTCGCCGCCGGCGACCTTATAGGAGTTCGAAAACGCCAGCACCCGATCGCCGGCCTCGGCGGGGGCGAACGCGGCCGGGTCAAAGTATGGCAGGTCCAGGTCGTCCCGCTCCGGCTCCAACACCGCGAGGCCGCTGACCGGGTCGGCGGCGAGCAGTTTGCAGGTCAGCCGACGGCCGTCGTCCAGCACGACCAGGATATTCGGGCTCGCGTCCAGCACGTGATTGAACGCCGTCGCCACATGACCTCGGGGCGAGATGAGGAACCCGGTGCCGTAGGCCGGCAGCCCCCGCAGACCGCCGGCCCCGAAGATCTTCACCACCTTGGGCAGCGTGTCCGCGGTGACGGAGCGGGCGGACGACGGAGCCGCCGGCGCCGCGTCCGGAGCGTCCGCAGCCGGGTTTTCCTGCACGGCGATCAGGGCCAGCAGCACGGCGGAGAGGATCATTCAGCGTCTCCCGAATCGGCGACGGTCGCGGCGGTGAACTCGAAGTTGCGGTACGGCTGGCCGGCGGCGAAGACGCGCAGCCGCGACGGAATCGGCAGCGGGCCAGTCAGCCGCTCCTCGTCGAACCGCACCTCGACGGCGGCGCCGCGGTTGTCCTGCCAGGAGTCGAAGCCCCGCAGGAACCCCTTCCCGTCGGCGCCGACCGCCACGTAGAAGTGCGTCGTCATCCCGCGGTTCTCCGCGGCGAGCACGTCCACCGTCGGCCCGTCCCAGTCCAGCGGCTCCGTCCCGACGTAATGTAGGTCGGCGAACGCCTCCGTCTGGCCGCTTCGCAAAAGTTGCCACTGACGCAGGGCGAACAGCAGCCCCCCGGTGCTTGGCGGTTCGTCGGCCACATCGGCGTCCGGCTCCAGTGATTGGAGGAAGCGGTTCGCCCCCAGTTTCAGACCCACGCCGCCGTCAGCCAGGGTGAACTCCGCCGACACGCCGTCGACGTCCGTCCCGGTGATCCGCCAGGGGCCGGCGGAGAGGTCGTCGCCGAGGGAGGCCAGCACGCGGTCCCGTTCCACGTCGTTGAAATGGGCGTTCGCGTAACCGGGCCGCTTCTCCAACAGCGGCTTGACCACGTCGTTCGGCGGCGGCCCCGGCTTGGGGGCGACCGTTTGCAACAGGTCGGTCCGTCGGTTCAGACCGCGGGTGCGGACGAGGAAGTCCAGCGTCTCGGTCCCCCGCCGCACCGTCAGCGGCAGCGGCCAGCCGGCCGGATACACTCCCAGCACGTTTTTGAACTGGTTCACGCTGCGAATGGGCCGCCCGGCGAAGGCGACCAGTTCGTCCCCCTCCTTGATCCCGCGGACTTGAGCCGCGGAGCCGTCCAGCACGCGGTCGAACAGCACGTCGCCGTCGAAGTTGGTGCGGACGGTGGCGTTCAGCGTGCCGTGATCCAGCGCCCGGCCGCTGCGGAGATGGCCAAGGAAGTACTTCACCTGGTTCGAGCTGATCGCGTAGGCCGCCCCGCTGTTCACGCGGCCCCGCTTGATGCTGATTCGCCCGTTGATGCCGATCAGCCTGCCGGCCTGCGGCCCGTCGGCGGCGAACAGCGGGCCGCCGGAGTTGCCGGGGTTCACGCTGGCGTCGATCTGCAGGCAGTCGGTGTATTCGAGGAAGGTGCCGGCCGGCTCCTGATAGCGGTGCGTGCCGCTGACGAGGCCGTAGGTGACGGTCGGGGCGAAGTCGGACTTGGCCAGCAGGAACGGGTTGCCCAGCGCCAGACACCAGTCGCCGGGTCGGACGAGGTCGCTGTCGCCGAACTCCGCAACCGGGAAGTCGTCCCGGCCCAGCAGCTTGATGAGGGCCACGTCGCCGACCGGGTCGGTGCCGACGATCACGGCGTCGTAGATGCGGCCGTCGTTGAGGCCGCACTTCATCGCGTCGCCGCACCCGTCGGTGACGTGGAAGTTTGTGACGGCGTAGCCGTCAGCGGAGATCAGCACGCCCGAGCCGCCCCCGCCGCCGTCCGGGCCAAAGATGGCGACGACGGAGGGCGCCACCTTGTCGATCACCGCCACGCGGGCCGCCTGAGCCTCCAGCACGGCCGGATCGACCTTCAGCGGCGCCTCCGCGGCGTCGAGGGGCGACCCCAGGCAGGTCAGGAGCGCCGCGAAGACGAGCACGCCGCGGACTGTCTTCCTCTGCATCGTCATTGCGTGAGCCGCGCGTTCCCGAGGGCGAGGTGATCGCCGGCGAAGGGGTCGTCGCCGACGCCGACGGTGATCGTCAGAACGCGGACGCCGGTGACGTCGACGTCCAGTTCCAACGGGTCATCCGTATGCGTCAGGCGGCGAGTGAACAACTCCCGGCCGTCGCCGGCGATCGTCAGGTCGACCTCGCCGACGCCGAGGGCCCGGCGGGCGTCCTCAATGCCCGCGACGGCCCGCAGCCGGGCGGTGTCCTTCGGCAAACGCCACTCCAAGGCGGCCGGGGCGTGCAGCGTGAGGCCGCGGTCGAAGGGGCGGCCGGCGATGCGGATCGGTTCCCCCTCCAGATTGCGGTTCCGGCCGACGGGCCAAGGTTCGTCGGCCCAGCCGGCGGTGGTCTCGGAGGGCGCCCGGGTCGGCAGGTCCGCCAGCGGGGT
This sequence comes from Alienimonas californiensis, assembly GCF_007743815.1. GTDB lineage: Bacteria > Planctomycetota > Planctomycetia > Planctomycetales > Planctomycetaceae > Alienimonas > Alienimonas californiensis. The sequence continues at coordinate 4,288,058 of NZ_CP036265.1, read as the reverse complement.
GACGGAGCCGGCGGCGAAATCGATCGAGGCCACCCCGGTCAGCGGGGCGGTTAGCGTGCCGCCGCCGGTCAGCGTGATCTCCAGCGAACCGTCGTCCGTCAGCGCAAGCTTCGACGCCCGCAGGGCCCCGCCGACGTGCGGCCGCACCACCGCGGTCGGCTTGGACTCCGCGGCCGCCCGGCCAAAGACGATGCCGATAAAGTTCGCCCGCCCCCGGGGCAGCGGCACCTCGGAACCGTTCAGCAGGAAAGAAACGGTCTCCGCCCCCACGCCGCCGACGCTGCCGTCGAGCTTGTCCAGCCGCTCGCCGCGTCGCACCACCACGAGGTCCCCGTCCGGGTTCGAGGTCGCCAGTTCCTCCCACCGCTCTGCGTCGGCGCCGGCGAGGGGGCGGAAGCGGATCGCCCGCACTGACTGCCCCGGCAGCGACATCGCGTCCAGCCCCGGTACGTCTGCGTTCAGCCGTCCGTCAGAGAGCGTGACAGTGGAGACAGGCAGCGTGCTACCGTCGACGAGCCGCACCGCGGACTCCGGTGCCGGCGGGGCGGTCTCCGGGGGGGCGAACCGCAGTTCCGCCAGATCGGCGAACGGCAGCTCGCGTTCGCCGTCGGCGGTCGACAGCCGCAGCCGTTCGTCAGCCAGCCCGATGAGGGCGCCGGTCACCGACGGGCCGTCCAGCAGCGCCGCCTCCACCTCGGCCTCCACTGCCGCGGCGGCCGTCGGAGCGGCGGCCGGGGCGAGGGCCACGGCGACCAGCAGCGGGGCGAGGATCGGAAGCGGCCTCATCAATTCTCCTCGGCAGATTTACGGAAGTATTCTTCGACGACGCGGCGGTAGTGGCCGGGGTAGTCGCGGTCCAGAAGCGAGCGGGCGCGGGCCTGCTCCTTCTCGGGCAGATCGCCCCAGCCGCCGGGGCCGTCGGCCGGCTTCATGTCCGCGTCGCCGGCCGCCTGACTGCCCTTCAGCACGGAATCGCTGCCGGGATTGGAGGACTGATTCGACGGGGAGGGGGCGTCGCCGCCGCCCTCGCCGCCCCCGCCGCCCCCGCCGCCCCCGCCGCCGGCCTGGGCCTGCAGCTTTTCAATGATCGCGTCCAGCCGGGCGATGATCTCGTCCTCCCGCTTGCGGACCTTCGGGCCGGAGTCGCCGAGGTCCAGCCGGCGCTCCACGTCCCGCATCATCCCGGCGACCTCGCGAAGCGACTCCGGCTCCGTCTCCTCCAGTTCGCCCCGCATCAGCCCGGCCAGCGCCGTCATCGGCTCCGGCACGCGGGCGGTGCGCTCCAGCAGCGAACTCAGGGTCGACAGGGCCTCCTCCCGCATCAGCAGTTGGTGTTCGCTCACCGCCCGGTAATAGAGAGCCGTGGCGGGGTCGACCAGTTGGGCCGGATCGAGCCCCTCCAACTCCGCGAGGGCGTCGTCGTACATGCCCAGGCGGGCGAGGGTGCGGCCGACCAGCAGTCGCAGGTGATCCCGGGCGAAGGGGTCCGAAGAATCAATCGCGAAGTCCACGTCCGGACGCTCCTCCGGGGGCGGGCCGAGCGGATCGAGCGTCGCGAGCAGATCCTCGATTGCCGGGTCCGCGGCCCGCAGCGTATCCGCCAGCAGGTCCAGCCGTTCGGCGGGCGGGGCGGCGTCGGAGAGATCGTCCCAGGCGGAGAGAAGTTCCTCCCGGTTCGGCAACGGCTCGCCCCGAAGCGCGGTCCGGCGATCAAGGTAGGCCGTCACCGCCGCCCGCACCTCCCCCATCGGCGGGGGAGCGTAGGTCGCGGCGGAGGCGTCAGGCGCTGGGGCGGCCTCCGTCTGAACCGCCTCAGAGGGGGCGATCTCCGGCGGGGCGGCCTGAGCGGCGGCGAGGACCAGCAGCAGTTCGGCGATCGGCACGGCGGTTCACGGGACAGGACAGGGGACGAAAGGGGGCGGACGTCAGTTCGTTTTGCCGACCGCCAGATCGTACGTGGCCGACTCGATCCGCGATTGCCGCTTCGACAGCTCCCGCAGCCGGGCGACCACGTCCACGTCCGCCGGGTCGCCGGGGGCCGGAACCTCCAGACCCAGCAGACGGGTCCGGCGGTTCACGCCCTTCTGGAGCGTCCGCAGCATCTTTAGCTCGGAGATCTTGTCGACCAGCGCCTCCTCGCCCGGCTGCATCGGTTCGCCCTGCTGACTCTGGCCCTCCTGCTTTTCCTGTTGGAGCTTTTCCAACTCCTGCTGGAGGGCGTCGATCAGTTCTTCAAGCGACTCGATGATGTCACGCTCGACCTGCTGCGTGAGTTCGTCGGTTCGCGGCGGTTCCTGGCTCAGCAGGCCGGCGGCGAAGTCGACGTCCGCGGCGATCTGCTCCAGCGCCTCGGGGAACGCCACGCTGGAGCCGTCCTCGCGGAGCAACAGGAGGGCCTTCGCCCCCTCCAGCCCGATCTCCCGCTCCCGCCGAGCCAGATCGCGGGCCTTGGCCCTTTCCCGGTCGGTGATCTCGCCGACCGAGGCGAGGGAGACGGTGTCCGTCAGCACGGCCTGCTGCATCGTGAGCATCTTCTGGAAGCGGACCTCCAACGCCCGCAGCACGAGCTCGGCCTCCTCCTCCCGCAGTTGGCGGAGGATTTCTTCCAGCTTCTCCTTGGCCTCGGCGAGTTTCTTGATGGCCTCGGCCTGTTTCTCCTGGGCGCCCTCCCGCTCGGCCTGTTCCAGTTCCTTCAGGGCGTCTTCCATCGCCTTTTTGGCCTGTTCCAACTCCTCCCGGCCGGGGGTGGACTCCTTCGGTTCCTGCGGTTGGCTCTCGGAGGGCGGCTGCTCGCCGCTCTCGCCGGGCTGCCCCGGCTGCCCGGGCTGACCCGGCTTCGGCTCGGAGGGAGAAGACTCGCCGGACTCGGACGGTTCGCCCGGCGGTGACTGGGACGGTTCGCCGGGTTCGGCCCCTTTGCCCGGCTCCTTCGGCTCCGTTTCGCCGGGGGCCTTTTCGTTCTCGCCCGGTTCGCCTCCGTTCGGCTTCGGGGCGCCGGGTTCTCCCTCGCCGGGTTTGGTCTCGGAGGGAATGCCGTCGGACGGCTCGCCCGGCTCGCCCGGCTCCCCGCCTTTCATGTCTTCGGTCGGATCACCCTCGGCGCCCGGCTCTTTCGGCTCGCCGGGGGCGCCTTCAGACGGGTCGCCACGGGGGCCGGCGGGGGTCGGTTCGCCGGCCTCGCCGGCGGCTTTGTCGGCGTCGGCGCCTTTGACCTCTTTCAACAGGTCGTCGGTGCGGTCCAGCACGTCCCGCTGCTTCCCGGCGACGCGGGAGGCGGAGTCGCCGCGGCGGTTGGCGGCCTCGGCGGCCTTCTCGTCGCTCATCAAACGGTTCACGTCCTTGAGCAGCGCCGCGAGCCGTTCCTGTTCGGAATCGATCTCCTTCCGCCGGTCTTCGCTGCGCAGCAGGGCGAGGACGTTCCGCATCCCGTCGACGAGTTCGGCCTGACGGTCGATCGCGTCGCCGAAGTTCGGCGCCAGCCCGGCGGCGGCGTCGCTGCGGAGCAGGTCGGACACCTCTTTCATCCGCACCTCGATCCGCTCCTCACGGGCCTTCTGGAGCGCCCGCACCAACAACTCGGAGCGTTCCGGCTCCGTTTTGCGCAGGTAGCGGGCCATCTTCAGCAGCGTATCTTCCAGTCGGGCGAACTGTGCGGCCACCGCCCGCTGTTCTTCCTCCAGCGAGGGCGGCGCTTCCTCGTCCGCCGCCGCCGCGGGCAGCGCTGCCGTTCCGCACGCCACAGCGAGCAGCAACCCGAGCCGCGTCAGCGGGCGGGCGAACGAGGGGGCGAAGGTCATTCGAACAGTCCGTCAATGAGGTCGGTCTTCTGTTCCTGACGGGTGCGATCGAGGAGATCGCCCTGCCGGTCCACGAGCTGCTGAAAGTCCCGTACCAATTCGTGATATTCGGCGAGTTCCTCCATCTCGCGCAACACCGCGGCCATCGCCGCGGCGAGGCGGTCAGTCGCCTCGGCCGCGGTCCGGGCCAGGGCGGCCCGCTCGGTCGGCGGCGCCCCGCTCTCCGCGGCGACGCGGAGGGCGCCGACGGCCCGGTCGGCTTCGAGGAAGTGGACGTCCGCGATCTCCGTCAGCGGTTGCAGGATCAGCTCCTCCAATCGCGCGACGGCGTTCGAGGTCTGCACGCCGTTGTTGAGCAATTCGGCGAGGATCTCCCGAAAGCCGCTCTGCACGGCCTCGGCCTGTCCGGCGTTCTGCCCCAGCTCCGAGGCGGCGAGCCCGGCGGTGCGGCGGACATCGGCCTCGTCGGTTTGGGGTGAGATCAGGGCGAGGTCGTCGCCGACGGCGGTCACCTCCTCCAAGCTGCGTTCAAAGATGCGACGCAGGTTCACCTCCCGATCGAACAGCTGCGCGAGCAGTTCTTCGGGGGTGACGATCCGGAAGCTGCGCTCCGGGCCGCGGCCCACGCCGGGGCCGGTCAGATCGTTCGCGTCGTCGGCGACGACGACCAGGGTCAGCGTCTGACCGACCTGCGGATCGAGCCCCGCGACCTCAAAGCGTTCCGCGTCCCGGTCGGCGGTCCGGGCCGGGTCGCGGTCGCCGACGTCGAACCGCTCCGGCAAGTTTCGCGGTCGGGCCCGGAAGCGGCGCTCACGCCACTGCGGATCGGCGGAAGCCTCGGCGACGGTACCGCTCACGTCTTCTCCTGCACCGTCGCCCCCCCCGTCAGGCGGGGCGGCCGCGGCCGGTTCGCCGCCGGTGAGTTTGTAGAGGAAGCGGGCCGAGGCGATGCCGTAATCGTCTTCGATGGTTCCCACGAACGGCACGGAGGCGGTGCGGGTGAGCACGTCCGATACGCCCACCGGCTCCGCCCGCACGTTGGGCGGGTCGTCCGGCAGACCGGCCAGCACCAGCCGCACCGGGGACTGGCTGCGGATGCCGTCGGCGTCCTCCAATTCCACCGCGACCCGGGCTCCCGGCCGCACGCCCACGGTGCCAGCGGCGGGGGAGAAGCTGTCAGCGGGGGCGTCACCGTCGGCCGGGTCGATCGGCTCCGGGGGGAGCATCGTCAGGGGGACGCGGACGGCGCTCTCGCCCGCGGCGGTTTCCAGTGCCAGCGGGACGGGCTCGCCGTCGATCGTCACCCGAGCGGCGGCGAGGGGCTTGTTCGCTTCGAGGATCAGATCGAACTCCGTGCCGACCGGCACCGTCGCCTTCGCCCCGCGGATCGGGCCGACCTCCGGCGCCCGACCGCCGTCGGCGGTCTGGGCGTTCCGCTGCATGTAGGCGGGATACTTGGCCGAGAGGGCCACCCGCCGCGGGCGGGGCGGGTCGACCGCTTCAATGACGTACGGCGTGCGGGTCACGAAGTCGCCGCCGGTCAGCCAGACGGTCATGCCGTCGCGGACCTCGTCGAGGGCGAAGCGGAACTGACCGGGGCCGTCGGGGAGGGCGAAGCTGCGGCCGGTGGCGCCGCCGGCGGTTTCGCGGGTGACGGTCACCTTCTCTGGCGCCGTCCAGGGGCCGCCGCCGGGGCGTTCGCCGTCGGCCACGCCGATCAGCAGCACCAGGTCCGCCCCCCGCGGGTGCCGGTGCGGCTCGCCGGGCGTGAGCAGTTTGCGTTCGTCCCCCGGCGGCAGCACCGCGGCGACGGAGAGAGCGGTGGTGCGAACGCGGTAGACGTCCGCCAATTCGACGTAGGCGTCGGAGAGCCGGCGGACCGCGTCGGTCTGCCAGAAGGCGAAGGCGATCGTGCCGGCCAGCAGCACGGCGGCGAGAGCCAGATCGCGGCGGAGGGGGGCCGGGTCGAACAGTTCGCCGGTCGGCAGGGCCCGCACGCGCTCGGCGGCGTCGGCAGCGGCCCGATCGGCGAGGGCGGCGGTGAACGGGGACTCCTGCCGGGCGACCGCCGGGTTCGCGGCCCGTTCGACGGCCAGCACGAGCCGCCCGCGGAGATCCGGAAAGCGGCGTTCCACAGCGAGGGCCAGATCCCGCGGAGCCGCGGCGACGACCAAACGACCCACCAGCCAGATCGCCGCCACGCTGAACAGCAGCAGGAGGGCGGCGCCGTCGAAGCCGATCCGCAGCCAGGTCGGCAGTTCCAGCTTGGTGACGTAGAACCAGGCGTCGTCCAGCCCCAGCGCCGCCCAGAACACGCCGATGGCGGTGAGAATCACCAGCGCCAGGCCGCGGAGCAGCACGTAGGTCCGCAGCCGGGTCCGCACCGCGGAAAGCAGGCGGCCCAACTCCGGCCGCAAGCTCGGTTCCGGCCGCGAGGGACGGGAGCCCGATCCGCCGGCCCCGGGGCCGGCGGTCTCCGCGAGGGCGGGCGGCGAGGGCATCGACGTCTCAGGGGAGGGGCGGCGGCCGTCGGTCTTCACTGACCGTTCATCCGGCGGACGCATCGTAGCGGCCCGTGGTTCCCGTGAAAGGCGTTGCGTCCTTCGGCCGCCCGCCGCTTACTTGAACCCGAGGCCCGGACCGTCCAGTTCCGCGGTGCGGACCGTGCCGTCGGTGATCTCGAACAGACCGGGGTAACGCGGAGCCCAGGCCGCGTTCGGCGCCGGGCAGTACTGGCGGCCGTTGCCCTCGATCGCGGCGACGGTGGGGATGCGGGCGGCGAGGCTGGCGGAGTGCAGGAAGGAGGCCCCCGGGCAGGTCAGGTCCTGCACGCAGAGGAACAGCCCGAGCTTCTGGGCCGCGGCGCCCATCAGCAGGCTCTCCGTCTGCCCCTTGCAGGCCTTGAGGGCGACCCCGCTGTAGCCGAGGTCCACCGCCCGAAGTAGGGCACCGTAGCCGGTCAACGATTCGTCGATGACCACCGGCTTAATCTTCGCCGCCTCGTGCACGGGGATCGGGTGAGCAAAAAGATCCCGGTGGGTGGGCTGTTCGAGGTACTGAATCCGATCGAACGCCCCCGGGCTGCCCGCCTTCACCCGGTCGAGAAACTCAACGACGTAGGCGGCGTCGCGGCACTTCTCGTTGAAGTCGCAGGAGTACTGCCACGCGGCCCCCTGCCCCTTCGCCTCGGCGACGACGCGCTCGACGCGTAACACGCGATCCACGTCCCAATCGAGGTCGTCGCCGGCCAGTTTAATTTTGAAGTGGGTGAGCCCGTCCGCGGCGATCCACTCCGCCAGCGTCTCCGGCAGACCGTCGCCGATGGGCTTCTCGACGTCCGCGTTCGTCAGCGGGTCGAGGGCGCCGACGAGGTGATACAGCGGCATCGTCACCTTCGGCGCCCGCAGCGTATAGCGGTCGAGGTACTCCCCGGCGAAGCGGCCGTCGAGGTACGCCGACAGGTCGCGGTTCAGGAACTCCGGCCCCAGCACGTCGAAGCTGCTGCGGTCGTGCACGCGGCCGACGGCATCGTGCAGGGCGGCGTCGATCGGCGAGGCGGCGACGAGTTGGGCGAGCGGCGGGAGCGGCTCCGGGAGGTCCGAGCCGGCCTGAACCTCGCGGGCGGTCTCGGCGTGACTTTCGAGCAGGCGATGCCCGTGTTCGATCACGTCGCCGTACCCCCCCGAAGCCGTTAACGCCCGCCCCGCCCCGCCGGCGAACCGTTTCATCGCGGGTTCGGCCTGGTCGGGACCGACGGCGGAACTCGGCCAGGCCCAGACGTTCCCGACCGGCATCGAGCCGTGCCCGGTCGCCGTTTGGCCGTCACGACGTTCGACGGTGACGGCGGCGTTGATGAGGTCGGTGCGGTCCACCACCCGCCCGCCGAACTTCAGCGGGGCGCGGAACGGGACCGGTTCGAACGTCACCTCGCAGGCGACGACGCGGACGTCTTGGGGGTTGCTCATGGGTCCGAAGTGTCCGGCCTTAACTGGACGGGCGCCAGTAAGGTTAGGACCCTCACCTCCGCCGCCCGGAGGTTGTGGATGCCTTCGCCGGAACCGTACACCGTGCAGATCGGCTCGCGGGCTCGCACGACCGCCCCCTGCTCCGGCACGTCCGCGACCCAGCCGCGTGCGTCCGGCGAGAAGATGGGTAGCGGGCGGTGTTCGCGGAGTCGGCAGTCTCGTTTTGCGTAGATCACTTTCTTCCGCCGACGGGCAGACACGACGCCCACGTCGGTTCGGGAGGCGGTCCCGAAAGGTCCGGTCGGCCCGCTTCGAATGTCGTCCAGCAGGTCCATCGTCGCCGTGAACCGCGGGTTCACCTCGACAACGGCGAACGAGGCTTTCGCTCCGTCTCCGTCTCCCGCGTAGGTACACAGGTCGACCCCGAACAATCCGCGGAGGTCGAACCACATAGCAAGGTGCTCTGCCATTTCGGCCGCGAACGACCGCCGGACAAAGCCGGGGCCGCAGGCTTCGCTCCAGCGGAAGCCCTGATGGAGCCGGCCCAGAAGCTGCGCGGGCCCTTGTGAGCAGGAACCCAGCAGCCGCACCCCGCCGGGGGCGGCGTCCGCCGACACGCTGACGGGGCGGCATCCCCTTCGGTCGCCGCTCGTCATAATCTGCTGGAAATAGTGCGGTCTCTCGCGTGTGGGATGGTCGACCGCCGCTGCGTCCCAGACGGCGATCCCCGCGCCGCCGCCGGAGTCGAGCGGTTTCAGCAACCAGAGCGGGACCTCGGAGGCGCAGAAAAAATCAACGGTTCTGATCTCCTTCGGAGCGTAGGGCGGCGGGTCGTCCGCCGATCGTACGTCGAGGACTCGCAGGGCTTCCGCCCGCGTCCGCCGCGACTCGGCGAACGCCATGAGGGCCGCATGCAACTCGAAGGGGTCCCGGACCCGCCGCAGGGCCTCGCCGCACGTGCCTCGTAGCGGGGCGAGGGCGGCGCAGCGGTCGACGAGGTCCGGGCGGTTCTCCAGCGGGCCGGTGTACATCCAGGGCACGCCGAGTTCGCCGACGACCCGTTCGACCTGTTCGTCACTGCCGTCCCAATTGAAGCAGGGCTCCGCGACGGCGAGCAGATCGAGGTCGTTGTAGCGGTCCAGTGCCGCAACCTTCAGCCCGGCCCGCACAGCGCACCAGGCGGCGGCCCGCACGCTGCCGCCGACGATCAGCAGGTCGGGATCGGCCATTTTCGATTCGCGGGACGATCCCGGTCCGGCTGGGATGAACCGCGGGGCCGCTCACCGTACCATCGCCGCCCCGCGCGTCCCATTTTCAGCGAGAGAAGCATGTCCCTGCACGTCGGCGAAGCCCTGGTGGGCGAAGGCAACGAAGTCGCCCACATCGATCTGATGATCGGCGACAAAACCGGCCCGGTCGGCCACGCCTTCGCCAACGCGCTGTCCCGCCAGTCCGCCGGGCACAGCAACCTGCTGGCCGTGCTGGAGCCGAACCTGGCGGTCAAACCGGACACCGTCATGATCACCAAGGTGACCATCAAGGGGGCGAAGCAGGCGGTCCAGATGTTCGGCCCGGCCCAGTACGGGGTCGCCAAGGCAGTCGCCGACTGCGTCGCCGACGGCACCATTCCCCAGGATCAGGCCGAAACGCTGTGCATCGTCTGCGGCGTGTTCATCCACTGGGAAGCGGACAACGACGCCAAGATCTACGAGTACAACTACGAGGCGACGAAGCTCAGCATCAAGCGGGCGATGAAGCAGGAGCCGAAGGTCGCCGAGGTGGTCTCGAAGAAGGATACCGCGAAGCACCCGTTCTCCGGCGTCTGAACGTCATTGCGGAGTCGCCCCGGGACGCGCGCCGCCTAGCGGCGACGGCGAACCGGGGCATACGTGTGAGTCTGACGGATCACTCGGCGAGGGCGATATGAAGCGCATCCTGCTCCAACTCGATGCGGACGCCCAGCCGTCCGCGTTCGACCGGATCGTCGCGTTCGACGCCGGGGCGGACGAGGTGCTGGCCTACGGCGGCGTCACGCCGGAGAGCGCCGTCGCCCTGACGCACGGGGCGATCTTTACCCGCGGCCCGCAGGACCTGAAGCACACGGCGATCTTTGTCGGCGGGTCGGATGCGGCGCAGGCCGAGGCGATCGCCGATGCGGTCCGTGGCGCCTTCTTCGGTCCGCTGCGGGTCAGCCTGCTGTGCGATCCGAACGGGGCGAACACCACCGCGGCCGCGGCCGTGCTGTCGGCCCGCTCCGGCGAGGGATTCGACGGTCCCGCGGCCGTGCTGGGGCTGGGGCCGGTCGGCGGCCGCGTCGCGTCCCTGCTGAAGGAACGCGGCGTGTCGGTTCGGACGTTCGACCCGGACGAGAGCCGTCATGGCACGGCGCCCAGCGTCGAGGATGCGATCGACGGCGCCGCGGCCGTGTTCGCCTGCGGCCCGGCCGGGGTGGAGATCGCGTCCGTGGCGGCGGTGGCCGCGGCGGGCGTCCGCGTTGCGGTCGACCTGAACGCGGTTCCCCCCGCCGGCCTCACCGGCGTGGACGCTCAGGACCGGGCACAGGACCGCGAGGGCGTACGGTGTTACGGGGCGCTGGCGGTCGGCGGGCTCAAGATGAAGATCCATCGGGCGGCGGTCGCGGCGCTGTTTGAAGGGAACGATCGGGTCTTCGGCGCCGCGGAGGCGCTGGCGATCGGCGAGCGACTGTCGCGCGCGAAGTGATTTCTCGCCGCGGTCCGGGTTGGAGCAGACGGCGGGGGGCTGCTATGCCCCCGCATTCCGGCCGTCCCCCGTGCTCAGCGGGGACCATTGCGCCGGCGCCCGAACGACTCGGGTGAATCCGTCGCCATAGGACGTCGCCCATGTCGCCATCGCCCCGCCGACGCGTCCCGGCCACGCTGCTGGTTTGTCTTGCACTGGCGACGCTCGCCCTCTTGCCGGTGGGGTTGTTGCAGGCGCAGAGCGGCACGCCGGATCGGCCGATTGTCGCCGTCCGCGTCGAGGGCAACGAAACGATCCCGGCGGCGGTGATTCTGCAGAAAATTTCGATCAAGAGCGGCCGGGTCGTCAGCAACCACGAGGTGCTGGACGACATCCGCAGCCTGTACGAGACCAAGTGGTTCAGCCGCGTGAAGCGGGAGTTCCGCGAGACCGACGCCGGTATTGAGTTGGTGTTCCTCGTCAAGGAACTGCCGCAGGTCGCTTCGGTCACCTACCAAGGCAACGACAAGAAGTCGGACGAACAGCTCTCCCGCGTCACCGGGCTGGAGCCGGGCAGCCCGTACCGGGTGATGTTCAACCGCGACGCCGCGGAGCAACTCCGCCGCTACTACATCGACGAGGGCTTCCGCCACGCGAAGGTCACGCTGGTCCGGGGGGACGCCGAGAGCGACCGCGACGTGGTCTTCCAGATTGAGGAAGGTCCGAAAGTGCGGGTGGCGAAGGTCTCCTTCGAGGGCAACAAGGATTTCTCCGACGCCGTGCTGAAGCGGGGCCTGGAAACGAAAACGAAGCTGCTGGGCATGGTCCCGCTGTTCGGCCTGTTCGATCCGACGACCGTCCCCCGGGACGAGGCCGCGATCACCGACTACTACCGCGACCTGGGCTACTTCGACGTGAAGGTCGCGGCGGAGGTCGCCGAGAGCGAGGACCGCTCCGAGATTTACGTCACCTTCAACGTGGAGGAAGGCCAGCGCTACCGCGTGCGGAACGTCAGCCTGGAAGGCAACGAGAAGCTCGCCGACGCCGCGCTGATGTCCGACCCGTCGCTCCGGCCCGGCGACTTCTACAACGCCCGCTTCCTGCAGAAGGACCGGGCGGAGATGGAGAAGCTCTACGGCGAACAGGGGCGGCTGTTCACGAAGATCCTGCCGGTCCCGGAGTTCCTCGAGGAGGAGCCCGGGGTGATCGACCTGACCTACCAAATTCAGGAAGATAAGGTCCGCTACATCCGCCACATCAATGTGGAAATTGTCGGCGACCACCCGCACACCCAGCGGAATCTGGCGCTCAATATCGTCCCGTTCGCCCCCGGTGATCGGGCGGATCCGGCGATGATCCGGAAGGGGCAGGACCGCGTGCGGGGTTCCTCCGTGTTCGGCACCGACGCCAGCGTCTCCGTGACCCCGGTGGACGAATCGGAGAACCCGGTCCGACAAGCCAGCGACATCCGCGGCCAAAGCCCCGACGCCCCGCCCTCCGCCGCGGGTCCGTCCGACGCGGGCCCGTCCGCGAGCCTCGCCCCGGCGACCTATCGCCGCGTCCTCCCGCCGACCGGCGGTTCCGGCGTGATGCAAGCACGGCCGGCGCCGTTGAGCGAACTGCCGGTGCGGGCGGCCTCCTACCACGGGAACGCCCCGGGCGACGCCGTGCGTAACGCCGACCGCGACCCGCTGACGCGGGCGGCCCGGCGGCCGGCCTCGCCGGAGAACGATCCGTCCGACTGGGTCGCGGCGAACCTGTTCCATCCGCCCGTCCCCCTCGGCGAGACCCTGCTGCCGCCGGCGTGGGTCCCCACGATCCCGACGTTCGACGGGCCGTCGGAATCCCCGATCGCTCAGATCACTCCGTCGGTGAAGAGCCCGGAGGAAAACGGGTTCATCACCCCGACCTACCGGGCCCAGAGCCCCGATTCGCCCTCCGCCGGCGGCGGGTGGGAGCCCGGCCCGGTCGTCCAGCCGGTCACCCCCGGCCCGGTTGTGACCGCCGAGGGCGAGTACAACCCCTTCCGCACCATCCAGCAGACCGGCGGCGAATACGGTCCGGGCGTGTCCAGCCCGCTGCTTCCGCAGAGCCCCAACGGCGGGCCGTTCCAGGGCACGTTCAACGAACCCCCGCCCTTCCAGGAGCCGCCCGGGTTCGTGGACATCGACGTCCGCGCCCGTGAGGAACGCACCGGCCGGTTCATGGTCGGCGCCGCGGTGAACAGCTCCAGCGGTTTGGTCGGTCAGGTCACGCTGCAGGAAGACAACTTCGACATCTGGAACTTCCCGCGGAGCTTTCAGGAACTCCGCAACGGCACCGCCTTCCGCGGTCGCGGCCAGCGCCTGCGGATCGAAGCGGTGCCCGGCGCCGAGGTCAGCCGCTACCTCATCAGCCTGACGGACCCGTACTTCCTCGACAGCCTCTACAGCGTGGGCGTCAGCGGGTTCTACTACAGCCGGTACTACGACGAGTGGGACGAGCAGCGGCTCGGCGGCCGTTTGACGGTCGGCCGGCAGCTCACGCCGTTCTGGAGCATCGTCGGCAGCAGCCGGTTGGAAGACGTGAAGATCTTCAATCCGACCTTCCCCACCCCGCCGAAACTCGCGGAGTCGGTCGGCGACAACACGCTGTTCACCGTCGGCGCCAGCCTGAAGTACGACAGCCGGAACCGGGCGATCCTACCCAGCGAGGGCACGTTCGCGGAGTTCGGCTACACGCAGGGCCTCGGCGACTTCGTCTACCCCCGCTTCGACGCCGAAGCCGCCCAGTACTGGCTGCTGAACGAACGCCCGGACGGCACCGGCCAGCACGTACTGAGCCTCAACGGCGCCGTCGGCCTCGCCGGCGACGACATGCCCATCTTCGAGAACTACTACCTCGGCGGCTTCCAGACCCTTCGCGGCTTCGACTTCCGCGGCGTCAGCCCGTTGCAGAACGGCGTGCGGGTCGGCGGGCGGTTCAGCACCTACGGCAGCTTGCAGTACCGCTTCCCGATTCTGGTCAACGACGCCCTGCAGGGGGTCGTCTTCAGCGACTTCGGTACGGTGAACGACAGCGTCTCGCTGGACGACTTCCGGGCTTCGGTCGGCGCCGGTATCCGGGTCAGCCTGCCGCAGGCCTTCGGCCCGGCGCCGCTGGCCTTCGACTTCGCCGTGCCCGTCGCCGGCCCGGACTTCGACGACGAGCAACTGTTCAGCTTCAACATCGGCATGACCCGCTGAGGTCGCCGCCCGCCCTCCACGCCGGGGCGGGAACGTGGTTCACCGCTTGCGGTTTCGCGGCGCCGGAGAATCTGAGGGCGCCGCGAAGCCGCAAGCGATCGACGCGGCCGGTACGAACCGGTCGGATCTCAAGCTGCCAGGGGCGCCCGACTGACGATTCGGTCCCGGCTGGGTTGGCATCCCGGTCCGCCGCCGGCACGCTGACTGGCGTGATCTTCGAAGGATTGGCGACGACCGTCGACGACCGGGGCCGGGCAAACCTGGCCCCGCTGGGGACGCTCTGGCCCGGCGAACAGGGCGATCGGGGCGGAGACCGCTTCACCCTGCGACCGTTCGCCGGCTCGACCACCTGCGCCAACCTGCTGGCGACGCGGCGGGGGGTGTGGCACGTGACCGATGACGCCGCCCTGATCGTCCGCGCCGCCCTCGGCGACGCCGCGGCCCCGACCGAACCGCTGCCGGACGGCCGCGGCGTGCGGCTGGTCGATTGCTGCCGCTGGGTCGATTTCGACGTGACGGAGACGGTCGGCCCGGATGCCCGGGGGCTCTACGAACTGACGGCGAACGTGCGAAACCGCGGTCGGGTCCGGGAGGGAGCGGGGTTGAACCGGGCGGCGTTCGCCCTCGTTGAGGGGGCGATTCTCGCCACCCGCACCTTCCTCCTGCCGCGGGCGGAGCTCGACCGCCGCCTCGCGGATGTCGCCCCCCTCGTGACAAAAACTGGCTCCCCCCGCGACGCCGCCGTTTGGCAGGACCTCGTGGCGGAGATCGCCCGCCGCCCCGCCGCCGACGAGGCGCCCGCCAACGACGAGCCGCCCGCCGCCGACCAGGCGGCCGCCCCCCGTCGCCCCGCCCCCCGCCGATGACGCCGTTCGCCCGCCAATCCGTCACCGTCACGGCCGGCGCCCGGCTGCACTTCGGATTGTGCTCCCTGGCGCCGGAGTGGAGCGGTGCCGGCGTGACCGTGGAGGCCCCGGTCACCCGGGTGATGGTCTCCGCGACGGACGGCGACGCGGAGTTCACCGCCCCGGACGGAGAGCTGGAACGCCTGCGAGCCGCCGTGACGACGATCGCCGGCGACCGGCCGCTGCGGGCGGAACTGCTCACCTGCCCGCCGGCACATTCCGGGCTGGGCTCCGGCACGCAGATCGCCCTGGCCGCGGCGACGGCGACGGCCCGCCTGCTGGGCGAAGCGGACCCGATCGCGGGGCCGCTGTTCGAGCGGCTCGGTCGGGCCAACCGCAGCCGGTTGGGGGCGGCGGGGTTTCTCTCCGGCGGCATGCTGCTGGACCCGCTGGGAGCCCTCGGAGCGGCGTCGGGCACAGCGGTCCGCTGCGTCTCCCTGCCGGCGGAGTGGCGTTGGGTGATCGTAATCCCGACTGAGGGCGGCGGCGTGAGCGGCGAGCAGGAAGCCGCGGCGCTGCGACGGATGCCGCCGATGTCCCGCCCCTTCAGCGGAGGCCTCCGCCGCATGATCCTCCAGAGCCTCCCCCTGGCCGCCGGCCTGGGCGAGCGACCGCCGAACGCGGTGTTGTTCGCCCGCATCCTCGGCGACTACGGCATGCGGGTCGGCAAGCACTTCGCCCCGTTGCAGGGCGGCGTGTTCGTCTCCCCGGCGGTGCGGGAGTGGGCCGCCGACCGCAAGGACCGCAACCTGCCGGCGCCGGCTCAATCGAGTTGGGGCCCCGTGGCGTGCAGCGTGTTCGGCTCCGCGGAGATGGCGGAAGCGGAGGCCCGCCGCGTGCGGTCCCTGCTGGGCGACGCGGTGAAGGTGCTCGTCACCGCCACCCGCAACCGCGGCGCGACCTTTCAGGAACGCTGAGCGTCCTGCACGAACCGCGAACGCTGCCGGTCAGGCGGCCCGTTCCCGCTCGCCCTCACCGTCGCGGCTGAGGATCACGTCAATCTGCCGGTCGTCGTAGCCGGCCTGGCGGAGATGCCGGCGGACCCGTTCCTCCCCGATCGGCAGGGTGACGGGCGACTCCTCCGCCGGCGGCGCGACGAGGCGCAACCGCTCCGCGGCGCTCTCGGCCCGTTCCGTCAGGGCGTCCAGTTCGGCGGCCCGGGTGTGCAGCGACGCCTCCGCGGCCCGGCCGGCGTCGTGCAGCCGCAGTTCCCACGCCCCGCCCGACTCCCGCACGGCGTCCCGCACGGTCGTGATCGGATCGGCCGGACGAGCACTCTTTCCCAACGTCGTTTTCAGCCGGTAGCGCCGCAGCAGCGTGACGGTCAGCACCGCAATGCCCAGCGGCGCCAGCAGACTGGCCGGATCGATGGCCAGCGGGGGAAGCGTCGGCGGAACGAGCATGGGTCGCCTGAGGCCGGAAGGGGTTCAGCCGTGCGTATGGTCGTGGCTGTGATCATGATCGCTGCCGTGATCAAGCCCGTGACTATGGTCATGGGAGTGATCGTGCCCGTGGCTGTGATCGTGGGAATGATCGTGCCCGTGGCTGTGATCGTGCCCGTGGCCGGGGCTCGCGGCGGCGGGCGTCGGCGGGGGGGCGGCGAAGAAGGCCGCCTCCGCCGCCCGGTACACGTCCCGCAGGGGGACGCGGCGATCGGCGGCGATCTTCGCACAGGCGTCGAACTCGGGCGAGAACAGTTCCCCCCCGCCCGGCTTCGGACCGACCTTCCCCTGCACAGAACCGAACGCCGTCTCGACCGCCGCTTCCCGCCGGGGCCGCGTCGTGCGGTCCAGCAGCCGTCGCCGCACGCCGAAGGTGGCGGTCTCCGCGAAGAGCACGGTTTCGCAGGCCTCCCGCCGCGCCGGCGGGCAGAGGACGCTCAGCACGACGCCGCTGCGGCCCTTTTTCATCGTCGCCGGCAGGGCGAACACGTCGACGGCCCCGGCCTCGAACAGCTTGGCGCTGGCATGGGCGATCGTCTCCGGCGTTTCGTCGTCGAGATTCGTTTCCAGCAGGAACACACGATCGGCGCCGAACCCGCGGGGGGCGTCCTCCGCGGTGCCCACGAACAACCGCAGCAGGTTCGCCCGGTCGGGCAGGTCCAGATCTCCAGCCCCGAGACCCACCTCGTGCACTGTCATCGCCGGTAGATCGCCGAAGCCGTCGACTAACACCGCCACGATCGCCGCCCCGGTGGGGGTGGTCAGTTCGGCGTCGACCGGCACCGCGTCCAGCGGCACGCCCTTCAGCAGTTCCGCCGTCGCCGGCGCCGGTACGGGACAGACGCCGTGGGCGATCTTCACCCGCCCCCGCCCCGTCGGCACGGCCGAGCAGGTGATCCGATCCGCCCCCAACAGATCGAACGCCACGGCGCAGCCGACGATGTCCACGATGGAATCGATCGCCCCCACCTCGTGGAAGTGAATCGCCTCCGGCGTGCTGCCGTGCACGCGGGCCTCGGCGACGGCGACGGCATGAAACAGGCGGTCCGCCAGATCGCGGGCGGTGGGGGTCAGCTTGCCCCGGTCGAGGATCGCGGTGATCTCCTTCAACCCGCGGTGGGCGTGCTGCGGGGGGTGCGTCACCCGCACGTTCTTCGCCCGGAAGCCAAACTTCACCACCTCCTCGCAGTGGAGTTCGACCCCTTCCAGCCCCAGCGAGTCGATCGCGGCCCGCACGGCGGCCTCGTCGACGCCGGCGTCCAGCAGGGCGGCGAGGGTCATGTCCCCGGCGATGCCGGTGGGGAGGTCCAGATGAGCGAGCTTCATGGCGATTGTTTCGGGGGCGGGGCGCCAAGGGTGATCGGCGGCGGCGAAACCGCAAGCCGGCGGCCCCGCGGCGACCTAGGTTCCAAAGACTCCACAGGACCCGCCCGTGCCCGCCGCCCTCGAATCGCCGCCCCCCGCCCCGCCCAGGGCGACCGCGGAATCCTCGTCCGGTTACTTCCCGGAGCGGCCGGAAAGCCTCGAAGCGACCGGGCTGCCGCTGGCGGAGATCGAGGCGCTGGTCCTCAAAATCCTGCTGAACCGCGGGGCGACCAGCGGCCGCGACGTCGCCCGCCGTATCCGTCTGCCGGGCGGGCTGATCGCCGGCTACCTGCGGGAGTTGAAGAAGGCGAACCTTGTCACCTACCGCCGCAACGCCGGGCCGGACGACTACCTGCACGAACTGACCGACGCCGGCCTTGAACGGGCCTCCCGCGCCCACGACCGCTGCCGGTACGACGGCTGCGCCCCCGCCCCGCTGGAGCAGTACGTCGCCAGCGTGGAAGCTCAGACGCTCCGCAAACAGACGATCAGCCGCGACCGCCTGCGGGCGGCGCTGGAGGGACTGCAAATCTCCGCGGAGACGTTCAGCCAGCTCGGCGCCGCGCTCGGCAGCGTGGGGGCGTTGTTCCTCCACGGCGATCCGGGCAACGGCAAAACGACGATCGCCGAACGCCTCACCCGGGCCTACGGCGAGGAACTCTGGATCCCCCGGGCCGTGCGGATCGGCGGCGAGACGGTCCGCCTGTTCGACGCCGCCGTGCACGAGGAACTGCCCTTCGACGGCAAGCCGCCGGCATATGACGACCGCTGGGTCCGCATCCGCCGGCCGACGGTGCTGGTCGGCGGGGAGTTGACCCTGGAGCACCTCGAACTGTCGATGAACCCCGTCAGCGGCGTGATGGAGGCCCCGGTCCAGTTGAAAGCGAACGGCGGCACGCTCGTGGTGGACGACTTCGGCCGCCAGCGGATTGACCCCGACGGCCTGCTGAACCGCTGGATCGTGCCGCTGGAACGCGGCTACGACTTCCTCAACACCCCCGGCGGGAAGAAGGCGAGGGTGCCGTTCGATCTGTTGACGGTCTTCGCCACGAACCTGCGGCCCGCCGATCTGGTAGACGAGGCGTTCCTCCGCCGCATCCCCTTCAAGGTGCGGGTGGGCGACCCGTCGCCGGCGGAGTTCCGCTCGATCCTGCACGCCCTCGCCCCGACGCTGGGGCTGACGCTCGACGCCGGCGCCGCAGAGGCGCTGGTGACGGAACACTTTTTGAACGTCGACCGCCCGCTGCGGTTCTGCCATCCGCGGGATCTGCTCCTCCAGGTGAAACGCCGGGCGGCCTTCGAGGGCCTGCCGCCGGTCGCCACGACGGAGGCGTTCGCCGTCGCGGTAAGGAACTACTTCGCCGATCTGTGAGGGGGATGAAATTCCAAGAGACAAGAGATCAAGAACCAAGGATCTGAAACCCGAGTTTGGTTCATTAATTCTTGGTCATTGGTCTTTCTGCCCCGCCGCTCCCTGCTGACGGGCCAGCTCCAGCACGGACAACTTCTTCTTGCCGGCCTCGGGCTGGGCCGGCTTCGCGGTCGGCGGTTCGGCGGCGGCCGTCGGCGGGGGCGAGGCCTTCCGCGCGGCGTCCTGCTGACGGGCCAGTTCCAGGACCGACAGTTTCTTCCCGCCCTCGGCCTTCGCCTGAGCGGGGGTCTCGGGTCGCATCTTGGCGGGGGGGTTGTCGAGGGCTCCCGGCGCCGGGGCGCCCTTCGGCTCCTCACCGACGGCGGCCCGCACCGGCGGGGGCGTTTCCGGGGTCTCCGTGACCGGCTCCAGCGCCGCCGGGTCGAGGTCGAACCACGTTTCGTCCGCCCCGTCGAACTGAACGAGGGCCCGGCCGTTCATGTTGACCGTCCGCACCCGGCCGGTGCGGCCCCGGAACCGGGCCAGCGATCCCACGGCGGCCGCCGCCCGCACCGCCACGGCGCGGCCGGTCCATTCGGTTTTCAGTTCTTCCGGCCGGGCGTCCCACATGGGCCGCAGTGTCCGGTCTGGGTCGGAAATCGCAACGGTGGCGGGAGATGGGTCGGATTGGCCATGATCGACGCGTCCTCGCCCGGAGATCCCACATGCTCACGTCCGTCGTTCTACTCGCCGCCCTTGCCTCGCCCGGGGCCGCCGCCGATCCGCCGCCCGCGGACGTGGTCATCTACGGGGGCACCAGCGGCGGCGTCGCCGCCGCGGTGCAGGTCCGCCGGATGGGTAAATCCGTCACCCTGATCGAACCCTCCTCGCACCTCGGCGGACTGACGACCGGCGGGCTGGGGGCCACGGACATCGGCAACAAAGCGGCGATCGGCGGCATCTCCCGCGAGTTCTACACCGCCGTCGGCAGGCACTACGCCCAGGACAAAAACTGGGTCCATCAGAAGCCGGAGCAGTACGGCAGCCGGCGGAACTCGGGCGACCTCGACCCGAACGACCCGGAGCCGTTCTGGACGTTCGAGCCGCACGTCGCCATGAACATCTACAAGCAGATGTTGGCCGAGGTCGGCGTCAAGCCGCTGATGGAGGCCCCGCTCGACCGGAGCGAGGGCGGCGTCACGATGCGGGACGGCCGCATCGCCGCGATCCGACTGAAGGACGGCCGGACCGTCCGCGGCGAGATGTTCATCGACGCCACCTACGAGGGCGACCTGATGGCCGCCGCCGGCGTGAGCTACCACGTCGGCCGCGAGGGCGAATCTGTCTACGGCGAGAGCTACAACGGCGTGCGGCCGGCGCTGAACTATAAAAATCACCGCTTCGTGAAGCCGGTCGATCCCTACGTCACGCCCGGCGATCCCTCCTCCGGCATCCTGCCGCAGGTGCGGTCCGAGCCGCTGCCGCCCGCCGGCTCCGGCGACGACGGCGTGCAGGCCTACTGCTTCCGGTTGTGCGCCACGGACGTCGCCTCCAACCGCCTCCCCTGGCCGAAGCCGGACGGTTACGACGAAAGCCTGTACGAACTGCTGTTCCGCAACTTCGAAGCCGGCGACCTCCGCAAGCCGTGGAACCCGGTGATGATGCCGAACCGCAAGACGGACTCGAACAACAATCACGCCGTCTCCACCGACTGGATCGGCCAGAACCACGATTATCCCGAGGCCACCGACGAGGAGCGGGCGGCCATCATCGCCGCCCACGAGCATTACCAGAAGGGCCTGATGTGGTCCCTGGCGAACCACCCGCGCGTGCCGGAGTCGATTCGCGGCTACTTCTCCTCCTGGGGCCTGCCGAAGGACGAGTTCGAGGCGACCGGCGGCTGGCCGCCGCAGCTCTACATCCGCGAAGCCCGCCGGATGATCGGCCAGCGGGTGATGACCCAGGCCGACTGCCTCAGCAAGGACGTGGCGGAAGACCCCGTCGGCCTCGCCGCCTACACGATGGACTCCCACAACGTCTGGCGCTTCATCGACGAGAACGGCCACGTGCAGAACGAGGGCGACGTCCAGCAGGGCGGCTTCCCCCCCTACCCGATCGGCTACGGCTCCATCGTGCCGAAGCGGGAAGAGGCCACGAACCTGCTGGTCCCGGTGGCGATGTCCGCCTCGCACATCGCCTACGGCTCGATCCGCATGGAACCGGTCTTCATGGTCCTCGGCCAGAGCGCCGCGACCGCCGCGGTGATGGCCGCCGAGCAGGACATCCCCGTGCAGGAGGTGGACTACGCCGCCCTCCGCGAACGTCTGCTGGCCGACGAGCAAGTCCTCGAATGGACCGGCGGCGGCAGTGTGAACCAGGTGGAGTCCAAGTCGTTGAAGGGCGTGGTCGCGGACGACGAGGACGCGAAGTTCACCGGCGAATGGGAACGCAGCGCCTCGATCGGCCCCTACGTCGACCGCGGGTATCGGGCCGTGGAGTGGGACGGCAAGGGCGAGCCGCCCAGCGCCACCTTCACCCTCAAGGTGCCGGAGGAAGGAGAGTACGTGCTGCGGGTCGGCGCCTCGCCGCATACGAATCGCACCCGCTCCGCGTTCATCACCGTGGACGACGGCGTCCAACGGGAGACCGCCGGCACCGCGATCGACCAAACTGTCCAGGGCGGCGAGGGCGCCTGGCGGACGCTGGACGGCATCACCGTGAAGCCCGGCTCCACCGTGACCGTGCGGATCGAAGCCGGCCGCAAGGGCTACACGATCGCCGACGCGGTCTGGTTGGCGCCGGTCAGGGACTGAGGGCACGGCCCATCGGCCGCGGCGACGCGGGGGACTGGCGAAGCGACGG
This sequence comes from Alienimonas californiensis, assembly GCF_007743815.1. Lineage (GTDB taxonomy): Bacteria > Planctomycetota > Planctomycetia > Planctomycetales > Planctomycetaceae > Alienimonas > Alienimonas californiensis. The sequence goes on along the minus strand of NZ_CP036265.1, from coordinate 4,266,447 downwards.
ACCGCCGCCAATGCTGTGCCAGTCCCCCGCGACCCGCCCCGCCGTTACGAGCCGCCCTGATGAACGCCCCGGACATCCAGTTGGAAGACGACCCCCAACGCGCGATCGAGCGGGTCGGGGCCGCCTTCAACGACATCAAGACCCAGATCGGCCGGGTCATCGTCGGGCAGGAGGAGGTCGTCGATCAGCTGCTGATTGCCCTGTTCAGCCGCGGGCACTGCCTGCTGGAAGGGGTGCCGGGGCTGGCGAAGACGCTGATGATCTCCACGCTGGCGCGGACGCTCTCGATGAGCTTCGCCCGCATCCAGTTCACCCCGGACCTGATGCCGGCGGACATCACCGGGACGGACGTGCTCCAGCAGAACCGGGACACCGGCGACCGGGAGTTCCGGTTCCTCAACGGCCCGCTGTTCCACAACGTGGTGCTGGCGGACGAGATCAACCGCACCCCGCCCAAGACCCAGGCGGCCCTGCTGGAAGCGATGCAGGAACGGCAGGTCTCCGTCGGCCAGAAGCGGCACGCCCTGCCGGACCCCTTCTTCGTCCTGGCGACCCAGAACCCGATCGAGCAGGAGGGCACCTACCTGCTGCCGGAGGCCCAGCAGGACCGGTTCATGTTCAAGGTCTACGTCGGCTACCCGACGTTCGAGGAGGAGAAGCAGATCGCCCGCGCCACCACCGGCGTGAGCAAGGACGAGATCGACCCGGTCCTCTCCGGCCCGGAAATCGTGGAACTCCAACAGCTCGTCCGGCAGGTTCCGGCGAGCGATCACGTGATCGAATACGCCCTCGCCCTGGTCCGCCAGACCCGCATCAGCGAGCCGGGCGCCCCGGAGTTCGCCAAGGAATGGCTCAGCTGGGGCGCCGGCCCCCGGGCCGTGCAGATGCTGTTGCTCGGCGGCAAAGCCAAGGCCCTGCTCGCCGGCCGCACGCACGTGTCCACGGAGGACATCGCCTCCCTGGCGGCTCCGGTGCTGCGGCACCGCATCGTCTGCAACTTCGCCGCCGAGAGCGACGGCGTCACCACCGACCGCGTCGTCGCCCGCCTCGTCGAAGAGACGCCGCAGGCTGAAGGCAAACTGACCAGCGACCCGCGCTTCGCGGGGGTGTTTCAGAAGGCGGCGTAAATCGACACTCTGGCCTAAATAGTCAAGTCAAATGAATGAGCCGCGCCGGTTGACCGCACACTGCAGCGAGTGTGGCGGCGATCGAAATCATCTGAAGTTCGGCACAGTCAAAACATCGTGGCACAGTGACGAAGCAGGCATGTCTGGCGGTACGGAGTACTCGCTGATTCAGTGCAGTGGTTGCGATCATGTTGCAATGAGGATTGCCGACACATGCACTGAGGAGCGGGACTACGAAACTGGCGAGCTGATTCCGACCTACAAATATATGCCGCCGGCGGCCCTTAGAAAACTGCCCCACTGGCTAAGAGATTTTGAGCAGGAGCACCCTACCGACAAATCGATAGGCACGCTCTTGAGACAGGTCTACTGGGCGATCCATGCCGAGGCGTTTAACCTCGCAGCGATGGGCATTAGGGCTCTGCTCGAGCACGTAATGATTGACCAAGTCTCGGACAAAGGAAGTTTCAAAGGAAATTTGACCGCATTTGCCGCCGCTGGGCACGTTACCGAAACGCAGCGAGATTTTCTGGATTCCGCTCTCGAGGCGGGACACGCTTCCATGCACCGAGGCTATACGCCTCCTCGTCCTGACTTGATGAACCTACTGGATATTTCAGAGGGCATCATCCAGTCAATCTATGTGGTTGCACCGAATACGGCTGCCATGCGAGCCGCTATCCCGCCCCGAAAATGAGAATACATACGGCTGGGTGGCTGGGGCAGGAGTGACCGGAGCGAAGCGGAGGGAACGGATGCCCCAGAACCAGTGACGTGGGAGGTTCCCACCCGGCAGTCGCACACCGTCCCTCCTGGGGCATCCTCTCGGTTTCGCTTCGCTCGCCTGCGCTTCTGCCCCAGCCACGCGAGCCGGTTCTGGGCCGGCCCCCGGCGATCGTCCCATGCCCGCGTGCGGCAATCGCTTCTGACGGGGCGGGGGGAACTGACGGTGAAATGCTGAGCGTCCGGCCCGCGTTCGACGGGTCGCCCCTTCCTTATTCAGAAGACGCTCAACGATGGCGACCGCCACCCCCTATCACACCAAAGACGATCTCTCCGCCTGGGAACGCGTGAAGAAAGCGTTCGCCAACGACTGGGAGCAGACGAAGGCCGATTTCGGCTCCGACACGGCCCGCGACATGGATCAGGACGTCGACGACACCGTCAAGCAGATGACCGGTTCCGACGACGCCTTCGAGAACCGCGAGCAGGCCTTCCGCTTCGGCCACACGGCCAACCGTCGGTACACCTCGACCTATCCGTCCTGGAACGACGACCTCGATTCCAAGCTGCGCAAGGAATACGAGGGCGACTACGACGCCGACCGCCGGCACATCCGTCACGCCTACGAATACGACTACGGCAGCTGAGCGGCCCCCGCCACTCCATCGCAGCGCCCCGGCCGACGCGCCCGCCGGCCGGGGCGCTCTCGTTTCACGACCTCCCCGCTCTCACCGCACGCCCCGATGAAGTTTCAGCTCCGTCAAAAGCTCCTCGCCTTCGGGGACGACTTCACCATCCAAGACGAGACCGGCGCCGACCGCTTCTTCGTGGACGGGGCGGCGTTTTCGATCGGCGACAAGCTGTCGTTCCAGGATATGGACGGCAACGAGCTGGTGCGGATCGAACAGAAGATCCTCTCGCTGAAGACGACCTATCGCATCGTCCAGGGCGACGCGGTCGTCGCCACGGTGACGAAGAAGCCGTTCACCCTCTTCCGGGAGGTGTTTGACGTAGAAGACGCCGCCCCCGGCGATCTGGACGCGACCGGCGACTTCTTCGACCGCGACTACGCCCTCACCCGGGACGGGCGGACGGTGGCGACGGTCTCCAAGAAGTTCTTCTCCCTGACGGACAGCTACGGCGTGGACGTCGCCGACGGCGAGGACGCCGTGCTGCTGTTGGCGGTCGTGGTGGTGATCGACCAAGTCAGCCACGACGAGAATTAGGCGTCGAGCCCGCGGGCGGCCTTCGGCATGGGTTCCCCTATGGCGGAGGGCGGCGACTTGCGGGGGATGCGACGAGGGTGCCGGCGTCAGTATGCCGCACGTCATTGTTCGTCCCCCGGCCGCGGCGCGTTCGCGGCCGTTCCAACTGGAGCGCCTCCCATGTCCACCGACGCCGCCGTCACCCCCGTCGCCAACCGCGACCGCGATCACGACCGCGACCGTCTGCCCGACGTGGGCGTCGACGACGTACTGCCGGTCCGCAGCCGCGTCAGTTGGGGGGCGATCCTCGCCGGGGCCGTGCTGGCACTGGCCCTCTACTTCCTGCTGACCCTGCTGGGCGCGGCGATCGGGCTGTCGGTCGGACCGGACACGGACGCGGATACCCTCGGCACCGGGGCGGCGATCTGGGCGATCGTGGTCACAGCGCTGTGCCTCTTCGCCGGCGGATACCTCGCCAGCGAGTTCACCGTGGGGGAAAGCAAAGTGGAGGGGGCCGTGTACGGGGCGCTCGTCTGGGCCGCGGTGTTCGCGATGTTGCTCTGGCTGATGGCCAGCGGCGTGCGGGCGGGATTCAACGCGATGGTCGGCGTCGCGACGGCCGGCGGCGCCGCGGTGGGAACCGTCGTCGACGCCGTCCCGGCCGACGCGGCCGCGAACGTCAACCTGGCCGATCTCAGGAGTGTGGCTCAGCGAGCCGGGTTTGAGCAGGCCCAGATCGACCAACTCACCGCCGCCGCCGAGACCCGGGCCCGGGAGGCGGCGAACTCCGCGGGAAGCGCCGTCAATTCCGGCGAGCTCGAGCGGGAGGCGAGCCAGACCGCGGAGGAGATCGTCGACGCGACCGCCACCGTCACCTGGCTGACCTTCGCCGGCACCCTGCTGTCGATGCTGGCGGCGGTTCTGGGCGGCTACCTCGGCGCCGGGCCGACCTTCCGACTGATCCCGCTCCCTGCCCGCCGCCGCGTGGCGTGACGCTGGACCAACCATCTCGGGGCATTCCGAGACATGTCAAGGGCGCCCCCTCCCGGCGGTAGCGTTGGCAGGTCGTTCGTATCGCATGCCGGCAGCCGCCCGCATGACAATGCCCCTGCGGCGCCCTCCCCTCAGCGCGGCGCACGGGATGTGGGCGTGGGACACGTCGCTGGACCCGCTGATCTGCCGGTCGCGGCGGGACGCGGAGAGCCTGCCGGCACCGCTGGGGCACTACGGACTTCGCTGCCATCGGCCTTCTGAGTCTGGCGCCAGCGTACGGCGTGAGCCGGCCCGCGGGCGACGCACAGCGGGTCGCCCCCCACCTCAAAGTGACTTCCCGGCGGGCGTCGCCGTCACCGCCTCCACGAATCTCCTTGAACACGATCTCTCAGCCCGGAAACGTGGCAGAAACCCTCTGGCCAATCCCCCAGAGCAGAAGAAGGCAGACTTCGGCTCATACAGAGCCGGTCAAAGGCGCTGCCTCTGCCGAGGCGACGACGATCACGCGAGCGCTGCGGTCGTCAACGTCGACCGGAGCGGGAAGACGGCAGTTGGGGGCGGGCCTGGAACGCCGAGGGCCGGGGCGCGGCGTCTTCACGGCTGTCTCTCGCCGGTGGAACGGCGGGTCGAGCGGCGGTACGGTCTCCGGATTCAATCCCTACGCACAAAGGTTCGCCTTCAATGTCTGGTAGTCAGGAGAACGACGGCCCGGCCGCGGTCGGCAGGGCCGGAATGGAGCAGGAGTCGTTCTGGCGGGGCGAATTCGGTGATGCCTACGTCGACCGCAACGCCGCGGAGACGCTGCTGGCGGGGAACCTCGCGCATTGGGCCGCCACGCTGCGGCGGGCGCCGGGCGTGACCTCTGCGCTCGAACTGGGCTGTAACGTCGGGGCGAACCTGCAGGCCCTCCGACTCCTCCGCCCCGGGATCAAGCTCTCGGCGGTCGAGATCAACGAAAAAGCCGCCCGCGCCGCCCGGGAGGCTTTCCCGCATGCAGAGATCTCGCTGGGATCGCTGCTCGACTACGAGCCCGCCGGCACGTTCGATCTCGTCTTCACCTGCGGCGTGTTGATCCATCAGGCGCCGGACGTTCTGCCCCACATTTACGACCTGATGCACCGCGCCTCCGCGCGGTACCTGATGGTCTGCGAGTACTACAACCCCAGCCCGGTCGAGATCAGCTATAGGGGGCATACCGGGAAGTTGTTCAAGCGGGACTTCGCCGGCGATCTGCTGGACCGGTTCGACGATCTGCGTCTGGTCGACTACGAATTCGTCTACCGCCGCGACCCCGTCTATCCGCGGGACGATACGACCTGGTTCCTCTTGGAGAAGGTCGCCCGCTGACGCATTCGCCCCCTGCGTCAGATCGGTTTGGGACGCGGGGCGGACGGGACGGGTAAGATGACGGCGCAACAAGGGAACCCCATGGCCGACGCATCGCTCGCCTCCCGCCACACCGGTCCGCCCGGGGGCCGCGCCCATCTCAGCCCGCAGGCGCTGGCCCGCATCGGCAAGCTGGAGGTGCGGGCCCGCAGCGTCGTCGAGGGGGTGATGGACGGCCTACACCGCAGCCCCTACTTCGGGCAGAGCGTCGAGTTCAGCCAGCACCGCGAGTACGTTCCTGGCGACGAGGCCCGCCACATCGACTGGAAGGTCTGGAGCAAGACGGACCGCTACTACGTCAAGCTGTTCGAGGAGGACACGAACCTCCGCACGACCCTGCTGGTCGACGGCTCGGAGAGCATGTCGTACGGCAGCGGGCCGATGACGAAGGCGGACTACGCCGCCACGCTAGCCGCGGCGATCGCCTATCTGCTGCTCAAACAGCAGGACAGCGTCGGCATGACGGTCTTCGGCGAGGGGGTGCGGGCCGCGGTGCCGCATCGGGGAAAGAAAACCCACCTCAACACGCTGTTGGGCACGCTGGGCGCGACCGAACCGGCGGACAAGACGGATCTCGGCGGCATCCTCGCCCGCACCGCCGAAGAGCAGCGTCGGCCGGGGATGATCGTGCTGTTCAGCGACCTGTTCGCCGACCGCGACGCCACCTACCGCGGCCTGCGGATGCTCCGCAGCCGAGGGCACGACGTGCTGGTGTTCCACGTGCTGGACGACGCGGAACTGGATTTCGATTTTCAGGGCACGACGCGCTTCGTCGGGATGGAGGACGCCGGCGAGGTCACCTGCGATCCCCGCAGCTTGAAGGCCGGCTATCTGAAGGCGATGCAGGACTTCTGCGAGGAGACTCGAAAGCGCTGCGCGGCGAACCTGATCGACTACCAGGTCGTGCGGACCAGCGAACCCTTCGACGCCTCGCTGTCGCGGTACATCAACGCCCGGCTCGGCTTCCGCAAGTCCCTCCGAAGGTAGGCGAGCGGGGGGCGTCAGCCCTCCGTGTTATCTTCGTCCCCTCTCACACGGGGGGCTGACGCCCCCACGCTCGCCTCGACGGACAATGATCGACGCCCTCGCCCCGTTCTTCCTGCACCCCGGCATCGCCGCGGCGGGGGCGGCCTGCGCGGCGGTGCCGATCGTCATTCACCTCATCAACCGCCTGCGGTTCCGCAAGGTGCGGTTCGCGGCGATGGAGTTCCTGCTCCAAAGCGAACAGCGGAACCGGCGGCGGGTGCTGATCGAGCAACTGCTCCTGCTGCTCCTCCGCATCCTGCTCGTGCTGGCTGCGGCGGCCCTGATCGCCCGGCTGGTGCTGGACCCGAGCACGCTGTCGGTGCTGCGGGACGGGAACGTCGCCCACCATGTCGTAATCCTCGACGACAGCGGCTCAATGCGGGCGTCGGCGGAAGAAGGCGACGTGTTCGAGGTGGCCAAACGCACGCTGCGGGACTTTGCCGCCGAGGCCGCCCGCACGCCGGGGTCGCTGCGGCTGTCGGTGTTGTTGCTCAGCCGGGCCGATCAGGATTCGGCCCTGTTCGCCCGGCGGGACGTGAACAGCGGGTTCCTGTCCGATCTGGCGGAAAAGCTGGACGCCCTGGAACCGACCCGCGCCCGTCTGCGGCCGGCGGCCGGACTCGCCGCGGCGGAGCGGCGTCTGGCCAGCGAAGCGGACGTCGGCGAACGCGTTGTGCATCTACTCTCGGACTTCCGCGGCGTCGACTGGGGCGGCGCGGCCGCGTCCGGCGACGTGCCGGCGCCGAGCGACTCTGCTAGCGGGGACTCCGCCGCGGGCGCCGCCGGCGACGCCGCCGCGGCGGTGGAGCGGCTGGACGCGGACGGGGTGCAGGTCAACCTGGTCCGACTGACGGCCGAGGCTCCGGAGAATCGCCGCGTCGCGGAGGTCTCATACGGGGCCGCGACGGCCGCGGTCGGCGTGCCGCTGCGGGTGCGGGTGGCCGTCACCAACGACGCGCCCACCGCCGCGGAACCGCTGGAACTCTCCGCCGCCCTCGACGGTCAACCGCTGCCGCTGGGCGAATCGATTCCCGCCCTCGAACCGGGGCAGACCGTCGTGCGGGAGTTCGACGTGCAGTTCGACGACCCCGGCCGGCACGCGGTGACGGTTTCCGTCCCCGCGGACGGCCTGCCGGACGACGACGCCTTCTCCCGCCCCGTGCTCGTGCTGCCCCGGGTGCCGATTCTCGTGGTGGACGGGGCCTCCGACCTGGAGGCGGCGAACCGGATCAGCCTGCTGTTCGACGCGGACCTGACCGGCCGCGAGGTGCGCATCGGCGGCACGGAACTGCTGCGGAAAGAGGACCTGTCTCAGTTCTGGACGATCTACGTGGTGAACGTCCCGCGGCTGCCGGCGGACGCCGTCGGCCCGCTGACGCGGTACGTCGAGAACGGCGGCGGCCTGATCTGGTTCGGCGGGGAGATCGACGCGGACTACTACACGGAGACGCTCGTCCCCGCCGGCCTGTTCCCCGTCCCGCTGGCCGGTTCGTCGGTCGCCCTGCCGGCCGCGGAGGGAGCCGGGCCGGACGTGCGGTTCGCGGAGCACCCCGTCACCGAAGCCCTCACCCTCGGCGAGAACCTGTTCGCCGATCTGGTGAAGATCTACCGCTACCTGCCGGTCCCCGGGGACTGGAACCGGGACGACGCCGCCCGCAACGACGGCGTGGAAACGGTCGCCACCCTGAGGAACGGCGCCCCGCTGGTGTTGGCCTCCCGGCTGGGCGAGGGGCGGATTCTCACGGTCCTGACCACCGCCGGCGTCGCTCCCTCGGAGGAGGAGGCGGAGTGGACGAACTGGCCGCGGACGCCGCCCTTCCCGCTGTTCCACCTCCCGGCCCAGGAGTGGGCCGCCCGGATCGACACCGGCGACGCCGTCGGCAGCGCCGGGGAGCCGCTGGAGTTCGCCCTCGACGCGGCCCGCTTCCGGCCGGACGTGCTGATCGAACGGCCGGACGACCTGTCTGCCTCCCTCACCGCGACGCCGCGGTTGCGGGAGGACGAACCGGGCGTCGACGGCGCCCCGGTGACCGACGATGAACTGCTGCTGACGGCCCGCTACGCGGACACCGATCTGCCTGGCGTCTACAAGGTCCGGCTGACGACGGCGGAGGGGGAGCCGGTCGATCGCTGGACCGCCCTGAACTTCCCCGCCGCCGAGAGCCGGCTGGCCCTGATCGCCCCGGCGGCGCTGACGGAAGCTCTCTCTGGCACGCAGAACGTCACGGTGCAGGAGGCCGGCGACGTCGCGTGGGTCGGCGGGGGCGACCAATCCCGCGAGATCCGCTGGTGGCTGCTCGGCCTGATGGCGGCACTGATGGCGGCGGAATCGCTGCTGGCTTACCGCTGCGGCTATCACGGGGCGGGAGCCTGACCATGACGATCTTCGCCCCCCTCTCCCTGTCGGCCCTCGCCCCGCTGGCTCAGGCCGTGCAATCCGGACCGACGCCCTCCGGGGCGACGCTGGAATCGCTGACGGCGACCGAGTGGAACCCGCCCCGCACCCCGCTGGGTTGGAGCCTGCTGCTGGGCGTCGGAGCGGCGCTGCTGGCCTGGACGGTCTGGCTGTACGTCCGCGACACCCGCCGCCTGCCCCGCATCCTGCGGGCGGGCCTGCTGGCATTGCGGATCGGCGTGCTGGTCTGCCTGGCCGTGGTGGCGCTCGACCCGCGGGAGCGCACCCAGACGACCGCCGTGCGGCCCAGCCGGGTCGCGGTGCTGATCGATACGAGCCAGTCCATGCAGCTCCCCGCCGACCCGGCGGGCGCCGACGCGGAGGAGACCCGGGCCGAGGCGGTGGCCCGAACGCTCGCCGATTCGTCGCTGATCCAGGAGCTACGCCGCCGCCATCAGGTGCAGCTGTTCCGGTTCGACTCCGACGCCGAACTGATCGCGGAACTGCCGCAGGGCGAGGCTTTGGACGCCGCCGTGCCGGACGTCTCCGCTCCCCTCCGCGGCGGCGAGGCGGCGGCGGCACTGGGCCGTCTGGAGCCGGACGGCCGCGAGACCCGGTTGGGCGAGGCGGTCGCCGACGCGCTGCGGCAGGTCCGCGGTCCGACGCTGGCCGGGGCGGTGATCCTGTCCGACGGCGGGCAGAACGCCGGGGCCGGGGCCGACGCCGCGGTCGGCCGGGCCGCCCGGGACGGCGTGCCGCTGTACCCGGTGGGCGTCGGCGGGACGGAACGGCCGGCGGACGTGCGGGTCACGGACCTCTCCGCCCCCACGGACGTGCGGTTCGCCCCGGAGCGCGAGCGACAGGACCCCTTCGAGGTGCGGGCGTTCCTCGCCGCCGAGGGGCTGGCGGGCCAGACGGCAACGGTCGCCCTGACCCGGGCGCCGGCGGAGTCCGACCCGGCGACGACGCCGGGCGAAACGCTGGAGACCCGCACCCTCGCCCTGCCCGCCGACGGGGAGTCGGCGGAGGTGACGTTCGAACGGGAACCGACCGAGGCCGGCCGCTTCCGCTACACCGTCACGATCACCCCGCCGCCCGCCACGCGGGAGGCCCGCGCCGACGACAACGCCCGCTCCGCCGTCGTCCGCGCCCGCAGTCGCCCGACCAGCGTGCTGCTGATCGCCGGCGGCCCGAACCGCGATTACCGCTTCCTGCAGACCGCACTCGCCCGGCAGGCGACCGCGGAGGTGGACGTGCTGCTCCAGTCGATCGATCCGGCGGAACTGCCGGGCGTCACCCAGGACGGCGACGTGCTGCTGGCGGAGTTCCCCAAGAACTTCCCCCTCCGCCCGCCCGGCGAGGCCCGCCCCGAGAGCAGCCCGGACCGCTACGACGTGGTGCTGGCCCTGGACGCCGACTGGTCCCGCATCCCGGCGGAGGGCGTGGACAACCTCACCCGCTGGGTGGACCGGCAGCGGGGCGGGTTTGTGTTCGCCGCCGGCGACGTCTACACGCCGCAGCTGACCGACGAAGCGTTGTACGGGCCGGTCCGCAACCTGCTCCCGGTGCGGCTGGCGGCGCGGAGTCTGGTGGAAGCCTCCGACGAGAGCACCCGTCCCTGGCAGCCCGAACTGACCGACGCGGCCGCCGCGTCCGGGGTGCTGGACCTCGACCCGGAGCGGCCGGGGGACGTCTCCGCCTGGGCGGCGTTCGAGGGCTTCTATCGAGCCTTCCCGACCCGCGGAGCGAAGGACCTCGCCTCCGTGTTAATGCTGCACGGCGATCCCCGCACCACCGGCGACGGGGCGACCGTGCTGATCGCCGATCAGCGGTACGGCGGCGGCCGGGTGTACTACCTGGGCACCTCGGAGTTCTGGCGGCTGCGGAGCCAGGGGCCGGAACTGTTCGAGCGGTTCTGGACGAACCTGATCCGGGCCGCGGCGGAGGGCCGGGCCACGGAGGGGGACGAGCCGGCACTGTTCCTGATCGACCGGCCGGAGACGCCGGTGGGCGAGCCGGTGCGGATTGCCGTCGGCCTGCGGGACGCCCGCGGGGAGCCGGTGGAGGCGGGCACGGTGACGGTGACGGTCGAGGGGCCGGACGGCTTCCCGGCGCCGGGAAGCCCGCTCACGCTGCGGCCGGTCCCGGGTCGGCCGGGGCGGTTCGAGGCCCCCTTCACCCCGCCGCGGGCCGGGCGTTTCACGCTGACGCTCGACGGCGACGACGTCGGTATGGCGGCAGACGTGACCGCGACGATCACCGCCCGGCTGCCGGAGTTGGAACTGGCGACCGTGCGGCAGGACGTGCCCACGCTGACCGCCCTTGCCGAGGGCGGCACCGGCCGTTACCTGTCGCTGGCGGAGGCCGCCGAGACGCTGCCGGGGCTGATCGAATCGCGGGAGCGGACGGTCACCGTCGAAGAGTCCGTGCGGGCCCTGTGGGATGTGCGGTGGATGCTGTTCCTGATCGTCGGCCTGTTCGGCTTCGAATGGCTCGTGCGGAAGCTCTCCCGGCTGGCCTGACGGCCGCGGGCGGCGTTGTGGCCAGAGCGGCTCACCGGCCGCGGGACGCCTGCATCGCCTGAAAGTTCTGCATCGCCAAGAAGCCGAACAGCACCGCGGCGAACAGGGCGTGGAAGCGAACGTACAGGAACGCCCCCACCATCACCGCCACGAAGAAACCAACTCGGACGGTCCACAACTCCGCCCCCCGCCGCAGCGTGCGGCCCAGCACCGCCCGGAGCACCTGCCCGCCGTCCAGCGGATAGATCGGCAGCAGGTTCAGGATTGGCCAGGCGACGTTCACGAACAATAGGGTGTTCAACGCCGTCAGGGCGAGGGCGGAGTCGATCCCTCCGTCCAAGAAGACCGGGACCGCGGCGAGCCCCACCATCAGCGCCAGCGCGAGCAGCAGTTGGATGAACGGTCCGGCGAGGGCGACCAGCACGTCCTGCCACCAGCGAATCCGCGGCGGCCGCTGGCCGTAGGCGAGCCCGCCGAAGGTCAATAAGACGATGGACCACTGCATCCCGAACGCCCGGGCCATGAGGGCGTGACCCATCTCATGCAGCAGGATGGACAGGAAGATACACAGGATCGTGACGATCAGGTGCGAAACGAACGTCCCCCCGCCTGCCTGGGCAAAGGCCTCCGGGACGAACTGCCAGCCGAAGAAAGCCGCCCCCAGCCAGTGCCACGCCGAGATCCAGACCGGCACCCCGAACAGGGAGAATCGGAGGTCCAGCGGCGTCGGGGTGGGCAGTCCGAACATGCGGGCGGCGCTTCACTGGCTCAGGAGGAGAGATCGGGGCCGGCACGATAGGCCCGCCCCGGCCCGGCACAACCGGGAGGGCGGCGTTCCCTCTCCCCGCAATCGGCGCCGCGGCGCCGCGTGATCCAACCCGGGCCGGAGTGCGTTGATCCTACGTTGTCCCGGCCCCGTTGGCCGGTCAGGATGCGGCGTAGCTCCCCCCGCCGTGGCGCGGCGCCCGTCCCCCACCTCCCCCTTCCCCACCGCAGCGAGACTCGGCGGCGATGTGGCAGGTCATTCCCACGGCGCTGCGGCTGATCCTGAACTCGGAGCTGCTCAGGCCGCTGGTCGGTCGCACCCTCAAGCCGGGCGCCCGGTTCGCGGTGGGGCTGATCGCGGTGCCGCTGTTCCGGTGGACGCTGAAAACCGTCCGCCTGCAGCACTTCGACCGGGAGCTGGAAAAGGACCTGGAGGAGTGGTTCGCCGCCAGCGCCCTGCTGCTGTTGTGCACGGCGAACATGGAGCAGTTGCTCTTTCAACAGTTGGGATTCGAGCCGCGGGACTGGATCTCGCTGGGCTTTCGCCTGTTGCTGGCCATCGGGGTGGTCGAGGCGATGCCGGACGTGGCCCTGTTCCCCGTGCTCCACCCCAAGCCGAAGCTGCCGACCAAAGCGGACTTCGGCCGTGACAAAGGCTGGTTCGGTTTGCGGAAGGTCATGCCGGCCTATCTGAAAGGGATGGTCTGCCAGCACCTCGCCCGCTCCAGCCCGGTGCTGGCGATCTTGGCCTGCGTGGTCGGAGGGGTCGTGGACAAGGAAGGGAACATCCCGCCGGAACGCCGCAACGAATGGATCGCCGGCTGGTGCTGCTACGGGGCGGCGATCAGCCAGTATCTGGTGATGGGTCTGATGGCGAGCCGGGAAGAGGCCGCGAACGTGCTGGCCGCTTACGACGCGAAGGTCGCTCAGGACCGGGCGGAACTGGTCTCCGAACTGCGGGCGGAACTCGCGCATGGCGCGTCCTGCCCGTTGCCCCGGCGGGCCGCGGCGACCGGCGTCCCGGCGGCCGGCGTCCCGGCGGCCGGAACCGTGCAGGCCGTTCGTTCCGCGGAACCGGCGCCCCCGCCGGTCGTGGATGACGCCGAGCCGGGGCCGATCCCCGTCCGCCACGGGGGCGGCGAGTAGAATCCGGGTTCACGCCCCGCCCCCGGTCCGCCGTCCTCGCCCTTGCCCCGTATCCAGCCGCTCGCCCCGGAGGTGGTGAACCAGATCGCCGCCGGCGAGGTGATCGAGCGCCCGGCGTCGGTCGCCAAGGAACTGCTGGAGAACAGCCTCGACGCCCTCGCCACTCGCATCGAGGTGGACGTGGCCGCCGGCGGGACGGAGTTGATCCGCATCGCCGACGACGGCGAGGGCGTGCCGGAGGAGGACCTCCCGCTGGCCCTGACCCAGCACGCCACCAGTAAGCTGCGGACCCCCGCGGACCTGTTCACCGTCGCCACGATGGGCTTTCGCGGGGAGGCGCTGGCGAGCATCGCGTCGGTCAGCCGGTTTCGGTTCCGCAGTCGGCCGGAGGGGCAGGAACTCGCCGCGGAGATCAGCGCCGTGGGCGGCACGCTCACCCCCGTCACCCCCCGTGGCGGACCGCTGGGCACGACGGTGGAGGTGCGGGACCTGTTCTTCAACGTGCCGGCCCGTCGGAAGTTTCTGAAGACGCACGCCACGGAGTTCGGCCACCTCGCGGAGCAGTTCACCCGCGTCGCCCTGGCGAACCCCCGCCTGCACGCCACGCTGCGGCACAACGGGAAAGTGGTCTACGACCTCCCGCCGGCCGCCGACGTGCGGGACCGGCTGGCGACGTTCTTCGGCTCGCAGATCGCCGACCGCCTGATCCCGGTGCGAAGCGAATCGGACGTCGCCCGCCTGTGGGGCTTCGCCGGCCATCCCGGCGACGCGAAGAGCAGCCGGAAGGGGCAGTACCTGTTCCTCAACGGCCGCTGGATCACCGACCGCAGCCTGCAACACGCCCTCTCCGAGGCCTACCGCGGGCTGGTGATGATCGGCCGGCAGCCGATCTCGTTCCTGTTTCTGGAGACCCCGCCGGACGCGGTGGACGTGAACGTGCACCCCACCAAGTGCGAGGTGCGGTTTCGGGACAGCTCCAGCCTGTATCGCCAACTCCTCGGCACCCTGCGGACGGAGTTTTTGAAGCGCGACTTCGAGCAGCGCTTCCACCTCCCCGGCGACCCGGCGAAGCGGAACGGCCGGGAGCCGGACGCCTCCGCGGCGCCCCGTTCCCTGCCCGAGACTCAGGCGGAACTCGCCGACGGCTTCGCCGACTGGGCCCGCGCGGCCCTGATGAAAGCCGAAAGCGAACCGGTTCCAGCCCCTTCCCCCCCTCCCCCCGCTTCGCCGTCGCCGTTAGGCGGCGCGACTTCAGAGCAAGCCCTCGAACCCGATTTCGATCGCGAACCCCGCAGCGCGCCGCCTAGCGGCGACGGCGAAGCGGGGCCGGTCGAGAAGCGGTCGCCGCCGGAAATCACGCGGGCGATGCAGGTGCTGGATACGTATCTCGTGCTGGAAACCGACGCGGGCCTACAGGTGATCGACCAGCACGCGCTGCACGAGCGGGTGATGTACGAAACGCTCCGCCGCCGTGTGCTGGGCGAGGGGGTCGAGATCCAGCGACTGCTGGTGCCGGAGTCGATCGAACTGGACGCCAAGCGGCACGCCGCGGTGCTGGAGCATGCGGAGACGTTGGGCGAACTGGGGTTCGAGGTGGAGGACTTCGGCGGCACGACGGTGCTCCTGAACGGCTTCCCGGTGCTACTCAAGCGGGCCGACCCGGCCGCGGTGCTGGCCGACGCCGCGGACGCCCTCGCCGACAGCCCCAAGACGCCGGACCGCCGGGACCTGCTCGATTCGCTCCTGCACATGATGAGCTGCAAGGCCGCCGTGAAGGCCGGGCAGCGGCTGAGCCCGGAGGAGATCGACGCCCTGCTGACCGCCCGGCACCTCGTCGACGACGCCCATCACTGCCCGCACGGGCGCCCGACCGCCCTGACCCTCTCCCGCGACGATCTGGACCGGCAGTTCGGCCGGATGGGCTGATCGCTCCACTTGCGGCCCGCTCCGCGAACTCGGATTCTCCCCCGATGCCCCTGTGCGTTTCGATCGCCCGCAGCCACCCGTCCCGCATGCGGGCGGAGCACGCCGTCTTGGCCGAGGCCGGCGCCAAGCTGGTCGAACTGCGGTTGGATTGGCTGAAGGGGCCGGTCGACGTGGCCGCCCTGATCGCCGATCGCCCCACCCCGGTGGTGCTCACCTGCCGGCGCCGCGAAGACGGCGGGCGGTGGAGCGGCACCGAGGAGGCCCGGCTGGCGCTCCTCCGACAGGCAATTCTGGCTGAGCCGGAGTTCGTCGATCTGGAAGGGGACGTCGCCCCGAAGGTGCCGCGGTTCGGCAAGGCGAAGCGGGTCGTCAGTCACCACGACATGAAGGCGACGCCGGACGCCAAAGCACTGGCGAAGCTCTACAAGCAGCTCGCCGCGGCGGACGCTGACGTGGTCAAGCTCGTCACCACCGCGGAGTCGATCGCTGACAACGCCCGCGTTCTGAGCCTCTACGCCACGGCGACGAAGCCGACGGTCGCCTTCTGCATGGGCGAGTTCGGCCTCGCCAGCCGAGTGATGTGCTGTGCGAAGGGGGCGCCGTGGACCTACGCCTCGTTCAGTGCCGAACGCACCATCGCTCCCGGCCTGCCGGACTTCGCCACGATGCGGACGGCGTATCGGGCTCATCGGGTGAAGAAGACGACGCAATTCTTTGGCGTCCTGGGCGATCCGGTCGCACACAGCCTCTCTCCGCAACTGCACAACGCCGCCTTCCGCGAAGCCGGTTTCGACGGATGCTACCTCCCGGTGCGGGTCACGGCGGAGGAGTTCCCGACGGCCCTGCCCGCCCTGGCGGCGATGGGCTTCGAAGGGTTCAGCGTCACGATCCCGCACAAGGCCGCCGCGTTGGCGTTGGCCTCCGGCGGGAAGAACAGCGCCACGGACGCGGCCCGTCGGATCGGGGCGGCGAACACATTAACCGTCACCGGCGCCAAAGAGAGCGCCCCGGTCTGGCACGCCGCGAACACCGATCACGACGCCGCCCTCGGTTCGCTGCTCGCGGAGATGCGGCGGGCCGATAAGCACGCCACGCTGACGGGCCGCAAGGTTCTGGTCCTGGGCAGCGGCGGCGTGGCCCGGGCGGTCGTCGCGGCCCTCACCGGCGCCGGCTGCGCCGTGACCGTCGCCGGGCGGACGGAGAAGAAGGCCCGGGCGTTGGTCGACGAGTTCGGCGGCGTCGTCCAGACTTGGCCGAACCGCGGCACGGGCATTTTTGAGATCATCGTCAACGGCACGCCCGTCGGCATGTGGCCGAAGATGGACGAATCGCCCCTGCCGGAGAACCGCTTCCCCCCGCAGGCGATCGTGTTCGACACGATCTACAACCCGAACCGCACGCTGTTCCTCAAGCAGGCCGCCGAACGCGACTGCCGGATCGTCGGCGGGGCGGACATGTTCGTCCGTCAGGCGGAGGCCCAATATGCCCTGTTCACCGGCTCCCCCGCCCCGGAGGGCGTGATGCGGGAGGCGCTGCAACAGGCGATGGCGGTGGCGAAGTGAGCGAGCCCGTGCCCCCCGCCGCCCCCGCCGCGGTGTCGCTCGTCGGCGCCCGCGGCAGCGGGAAATCGACGATCGGCCGGCTGCTCGCGGAGCGGCTGGGCCGGCGGTTCGTGGACGCCGACGAGCAGATCGCCCGCGTCGCCGGTCGGTCCATCCCCGAGATCTTCGTGCTGCACGGGGAGACGGCGTTCCGGCTGCTGGAAGCGGAGGTGATCACCGCGCTGCTGGAACAGGATTCGATCGTCCTCGCCACCGGCGGCGGGGCCGTGCTGTCCTTGGAGTCCCGACAGAAGCTGGTCGCCGCCGGGCCGGTCGTCTACTTGGAAGCCGATCCGGCCACCCTGCACGCCCGGACGGCCGGCGACGAGAACCGTCCGCCGCTGACCGACCTGCCGGCGGAGGAGGAGATGGCCGCGGTGCTGGCCGACCGGGAGCCGCTGTACCGCGAAGTCGCCAGTGTCGTTGTGGACGCGACCGCGGAGCCGGAGGCCGTCGTCGCCGCGATCCTGGCCGGCCTATCGTGAGCGACGCCGCCTGGGGAGCCCTCACCGCGCTCGTCTTCCTCGCCGGCTGCGGGGCCGGACGGTTCGTGAACGTCGCCGCGGTTCGGTTCGGCCCGCGGGAGTATCTGGGCGAACAGCTCCGCAGTCTGTGGCGGCCGACGCCGCACGAAGCCGCGATGACGCGGGGGCGGGGGCTCTCGAAGCTGCCGGTGCTCGGCTGGTTTCTGCCCTCGCATCCGCTCGCTGCGGCCCCGCTGCGGGACCGGATCCGTCCGGCGCTGGTGGAACTGTCCGCCGGGGCCCTGCTGGGGGGGCTGTTCTGGCAGGAGGTGGCGAACTGGCGCACGTGGGCGCCGCTCGGCGGGCCGTTCCTGCCGGACGTGGCCCGGGCCTTTGAGTGCCCGTGGGACGCGTCGTTCACCTTCGCCCTGCACGGGGCGATGTTGCTGAGTTTGCTGACGGCCTCCGTCATCGACCTGCGGCGGTTGCTGATCCCCGACGGCACCACAATCCCGGCCCTGCTGCTGGCCGTGGTCGCCAGCCTGTCGGGGCGGCTGTGGCTCGTACCAGTCTGGTTCGAGGAGGGCCGCGTTTCCCGATTCGCCCCCGTCGGCGCCCGGCCGGACGTCCAGCCGGTGCCGGAGTGGATCTTTGAGCACCCCCACCTGCACGGACTGGCGGCAAGCGTCGCCGGGATTGTCGCCGGGGCGGGCGTCTGCTGGGTCGTGCGGTGGATCGGCGCCCGCACGCTGGGGCGGGAGGCGATGGGGCTGGGCGACGTGATCCTGATGGCGATGGTCGGGGCCTTCGTCGGCTGGCAGCCGGTGCTGACGGTCTTCTTCCTCGCCCCGGTCGCCGCCCTGGCGGTGGTGGTCCCGGCGAAGCTCTACGACGCCGCCACCGGGAAAGCGGCCAGCGCCGAGTTCCCCTACGGCCCCTGGCTGGCGCTGGCCGCGGCGTTCGTCGTGCTGTTCTGGCAGGACGTCTGGCCGGCGGTGGGGCCGTTCTTCGCCCTCGGCCCGTTCGTGCTGCTGGCCGGGCTGACGATCGCCGTGCTGCTGGCCGTGATGCTCTGGCTGATCGCCCTGGTGAAGCGGGCTCTGGGAATCGACGTCGACCACTGGCCGGCGGGCTACGCGGGCTGGTCCTCCGCCGATACCCTCACCTACCTCGCCGCCGAGTCGGACGACCTGAATCGCCCCGCCCGCGCCCCGGGTCGCCCCGCCCGCCCTTGGCCCGGCTCCGCCGCCGGCCGCGGCCGGCTGCACGCCGACCGCTGGCGGCACGGCGGCCCCGCCTCTTCCTCCCCGCAGTTCCGCCCGGACGTCCGCCGGTGATTCGCATCGTCGACTACGGCTCCGGCAACCTGCGGAGCGTCCAGAAGGCGGTGCAGTCGCTCGGCTTCGAAGCCACGATCTCCGCCCGCCCGGAGGAGTTTTCGAAGGGCGACAAGCTGATCCTGCCCGGCCAAGGTGCCTTCGGCGACTGCGCCCGCGGCCTCGCCGAGAGCGGCCTGCGGGAGGTCGTGCTGGACCAGATCGCCGCCGACCGCCCGCTGTTGGGGGTCTGCGTCGGCCTGCAGTTGCTGTTCGACGTCGGCCGTGAGGACGGCGATCACGAGGGGCTGGGCGTATTGCGGGGCGAGGTGGTGAAGTTCGACGGTCCGGCGTTCGAGGGGCCGGATCGGGCGAAGATCCCGCTGATGGGTTGGTGCCCGCTGCTGTCGCCGGCGAGCCGTTCGCTGGAGGAGACGCCGGTCCTCCGCGGGTTGGGTCCGAACCCGCACGTCTACTTCGTGCACAGCTACCACGCGGCCGGCGTCGATCCGGCGGTCGTCGCCGCCGAGGCGGAGCACGGCGGGCGGTTCGTCGCCGCCGTGCATCGCGGCGCCCTCACCGCGACCCAGTTTCACCCGGAGAAGAGTCAGGCCGTCGGGCTCCAGATCCTCCGCAATTTCGCCACGCTCTAAGCGCAGTCGTATGACGCCCCTCGAGATTCTCCCGGCCATCGACCTGCGCGGCGGGAAGTGCGTCCGGCTGCGGCAGGGCGATTACAACCAGGAGACGGTCTTCGGCGACGACCCGGCCGCGGTCGCCGCGGGCTTCGTCGCGGCGGGGGCGACGCGGATTCACGTCGTCGATCTGGACGCCGCCAAGTCCGGCGCCCGCACCAACGGGGAGCAGATCAAGGCGATCGTCGCCGCGGCGGGAAACGTGCCGGTGCAGCTCGGCGGCGGGGTGCGGGACGACGCGGCGATCGACTTCGCCCTGAACGAACTCGGCGTGGACCGCACCGTTGTCGGCAGTGCCGCGGTGAAGAACCCGGATTGGTTCGCCACCGCGGTCGAGGCCCGGCCGGGCAAGCTGGTGCTCGGGCTCGACTACCGCGGCGGGGAGGTGGCGACCGACGGCTGGACGGCCTCCAGCGGCCTGTCGGCGGTGGAACTGGCGAAGCGGTTCGCCGGCCTGCCGCTGGGAGCCGCCGTCTGCACGGACATTGCCGACGACGGCATGATGGCCGGGATCTCCGACACCGCCCTGCGGTCGCTGGCCGCCTTCGCGGACCTCGGCCTGCCGGTGATTGCCAGCGGCGGGGTCAGCTCCGCCGACGAGGTCCGGAAGGTCGCGGCCCTGCGGCGGGAGCACCCGAACGTCGTCGGAGCAATCGTCGGCCGGGCGATCTATGAGGGTGCCTTGACCGTCGAAGACGCGATCGCGGCGACGTTGTAGGGTCCGTTCCGCGGACCGTTTCGAACGATCTCTGGGACCGTTTCGAGCGATCTCTGACCGAGGGAATCGGTCCGCAGAGCGGACCCTACGGAACGAGAACGACCCGGAGGTCCATCACGTTAGTGTGGGTCGGGCCGGTCTTCAGCAGGCCGCCGGTCGCTTCGAAGAATGGGTAGGCGTCGTTGCGGTCGAGGTACGGCCGCGGGTGCAGGCCGAGGGCCTTTGCGCGGGCGATCAGCGCGTCGTCGGCGACGGCGCCGGCGGCGTCGGTGGGGCCGTCCTCGCCGTCGGTGCCGCCGGAGAGAATCACTGCACCGTTCAGCCCGCCGGGGAGGTCCCAGGCCGCGTCGACCGCGGCGAGGACCAACTCCTGATTGCGGCCGCCCTTGCCGGGTTTGTCGCACAGGGCCACGGTGGGTTCGCCGCCGGACACGATGCAGAGCGGAAGGTCGATCACCGTGTCGACCTGCTGCTGTGCAAGTTCGAGCAGTCGCCGGCCCTCGTCTCGGGCCACGCCGGCAGTCGCCGCGCCGTCGGACATCTGCACAAAGCCCCGCTGCGCCGCGGCCTTCAGGGCGGCCAGTCCTGCCACCGAGTTCGAACCGATCACCTCCGTCCGCACCGTCGCCGGGATGCCCCGCGGCTCCTCCCCCGCCGCTTCGATCCGACGCCAGACGGCCTCCGGCAGATCGGCGCGGTCCGGGCAGTAGCGGTGCAGCACGGCGAGGGCGTCGGCGGCGGTGGAGGGGTCGGCGACGGTGGGGCCGCTGGCGATCACGTCCAGCGGGTCGCCGATCACGTCGCTGATCGCCAGGCAGAGCATCCGGCCGGCGCCGCTCGCCCGGGCCAGCCCGCCCCCCTTCACCGCGGAGAGGCGTTTGCGGACGGTGTTGAGTTCCGTGATGTCCGACCCGCGACTCGCCAGCCGCTTCGTCACGGCGAGCTTGTCCGCCAGCGTGACCCCCTCCGCCGGGGCGACCAACAGGGCGCTGCCGCCGCCTGACAGCAGCACGACGCACAGGTCCCGCGGGCCGCAGCCCCGCACCAGTTCGAGGATGCGGCGGGTGCCCTCCACCCCCTCCGGCCGGGGTTCGTTCACCCCCGCCGGGCGGCCGGCGTGCAGGGTGAAACCGGGGACCGGCCGCACGCAGTCCGCGGGGACGTTCAACCAACCGGTCAGCCGGTCCGCCCACGGACTGCCGGCCACCGCTTCGGCGAACCCCGCCGCCATGCCGACGCCGGCCTTGCCGGCGCCGACGACGATCAGCCGGTCCCAAGCCGACGCCTCGAATCGTTCATCGAGGAGGTGGAGCGTTTCCCCGGTCGTCCGCACCGCCTCTTGCACGAGTCGGTCCGACGCCACGGCGTCGACGCCGGCCCGCCAGATCTCGATGGCCTGTTCGCGGGTCGGTTTGAAAGTCATCAACGGCAGCGGAGGGGGAGCGTCCCGGACGCTTGAAGCGTCCGGGACGCTCGGTTCGCCCGCAAGCGGATCAGCCTCCTGGCCGGATCGCTTTGAGGCGTTCGGTGAGAAACTCGCCCGCCGTGAGGGTGCGGAACCGCTGCGGCTCCGCCCCGGGCAGGTCGAGGGGGGTGAGGTCCACGTCCGGCCGCGGGTGGCAGAAGAAGGGCATGCTCAGCCGGGCTTGGCGAGCGCCTTCGCCGGGCGGGTTGACCACCCGGTGGACCGTGCTGCGAATCACGCCGCCGGTGAGGTTTTGCAGCATGTCGCCGCTGTCCGCGACGATCTGCCCGGGCTGTGCGACGACCGGCAGCCAACCGGCGCCGTCGCGGGTCTGGATCTCCAACCCCGCCGCCGTGGCGCCGACGAGCAGGGTGAGGAGGTTGATGTCCGCGTGGGCCGCCGCCCGGGTGGCGGCGGGGGGGGCGTCGGCGGGGACCGGGGGGTAGTGAATCAGCCGCAGGATGCTCTCGCCGCCGACGATGCGGTCCGGCAGGAACTCGCGACCGAGGCCGAGATGCTCCGAGACCGCCGCCGCGACCTGCACCGCGGCGTCCCGCAGGGCGGCGTACAGCGGTTCGATCGCGGCCCGGAACTCTTCGTCCGGCCAGACGTTCGGCCCGCCGGGGGCGTGCTCTTCCAACGGGCCGATCTGGAAGAACTCCTTCAAATCGGCCGCGGCGGCGCCGGCGGCGCGCTCCCCGCCGGTGGCGGTGTAGCCGCGTTGGCCCAGCGCCCCGGGCACTTCGAAGCGTCGCTTCTCCTCCTCCGGACGGGCGAAGAAAGCGGTCGCGGCGTCGTAGGCCCGGCCGATCAGGGCGTCGTCGACTCCGTGGTCGGTCAGCGAGAAGAAGCCAATCTCCCGCAGCGCCGCCCCGATCCGCGCGGGGGCGTCGGCGGCGTCCAGCGACACCACGGGCACGGTCGGTTCGGGCGGCCGGTCGCGCCGCGGGCCGTCGGTCTGCAAACTGTCGTTCACAGCACCATCACCAAGCCTTCGAGGCGATAGATCAGCTGGTACAGGTCGACCACCGACTGGGCCGTCGGCACCTGCGGTTCGAGCGTCACCGAGAGGTGCCGACCGCTTTTGGTGCGGCGGATGGTGAAGACCGGGTCCTCCTCCAGCCCCAGTTCGTCCCGCACCAGCGAGACGACCCGGGCGGCGAAACTGCGGTCGTCCTCCCCGATCACCTTGAACAGGTACGGGCCGGGGAAGGTGTGCGTTTCGTTCAGCAGTTCCAGGCTCGGCAACCGGGCCGGGTCCAGCGGAGACGGATCGAACGCGGGAGGGTCGGACATGACAATCAGCGGCAGGTCGGGGCGTCCAGTATACGCGCCGCCGTCACGCGGCGCCGGAGGCCGGTTCGAACCGTTTCTTCACCCGCACGGCCCCGTCTTCGGGCTGGATGCCGGCTCCGCGGCGGTCGGCCCACTTCTGGGTCAGCTCCGCGCCGAACAGGAAGATCAGGCTCGTGTAATAGACCCAGACGAACAGCAGGGCCAGCGACGCCGCCCCGGCCCCGAAGCTGCCGGCGAAGTCCGCCCGGCCGAGATAGATGCCCAGCCCGAACTTCCCGATCCAGAACAGCAGCGCCGTGACCAGGGCGCCCACCGCCACGTCTTTCCAGGCGATATGAGCGTCGGGGAGGAACTTGAACATCGCCCCGAACAGGACGCCGACCACCAGAATCGTGACGATCTCGTTCAGGATCGACAGGAGCGTCCCGCCGCCGCCCATTCCGGTCGCCTCGCCGAGCTTGGCGGTCATCCCCTGCACGGCGGCCGTGATCGTCAGCGAGACGATCAGCAGGAACCCGACGCCCAGGATCATCGCCAGCGAAAGCAGCCGCTTGGTGACGAAATTCCACACGCCGCCCTTCTCCGGGTCGGGCATCACCTCCCAGGCCGTGTTGAGTGCGTCCTGCAGAGCGACGACGACGCCGGTGGCGCCGAACAGGATGCCGCCGAAGGTGAGGATCCACTTCCAGGGGCTGGCGTTGTCCATCTGCGCGCTCTGGAGCATCGCGTCGATCTGCTCCTGTTCCTCCGGGCTGTTCAGGCCGGCGAAGTTGCCGACTTGGTCCTTGATGACGGCGTCGCCGCCCCCGTCGCCGCCGGTTCCCGTGACGCCGGCGTACCAGCCGACCATCGTGACCAGCAGCACGAGCAGCGCCGGCAGGGCGAAGACCGTGTAATACGACATCGCCGCGGCCATTCGCATGCAGTTGTCGTCGATAAAGTCCGTCGCCGCCGCCTTCACGATGGCGAACAGCGACGAATCGTCAGCGGGCGAGGCGGGCGCGGTCGACATGCCCGCAGTCTAAGGGCCCCTCCGCAGGGCGTCACCGGCCCCGCACGGGGCCGCTCCCCTTTGGCAGACCCGTAAATCACGGTCCCCCGCCGAGGTCGGCGGTGACCGTATGCCGTCACGGGCTGCCGGCGGTGCGGCGGGGGACGGGTTCGCTCAGCAGCGGGGAGAGAGGCGTCAGGAAGGCGGCCAGCGAGCCCTCCACCGCCGGGCTGAAGGTCCGCACCGCCGGTTGACCGACGGAGCCGGCCACCTGCACGCCGACCCAGCCGGTCGACAGCGCCCGCACCAGCGGCAGGCGCCAGGTCGTCGGGGCCTTGGAATAGAACTGCAAATCGAGTCCCCCGTTCAGCCCCACCCGGCCGCGACCGACGAAGCTGATCGCCTCGCCCAGCAGGTCGATGCGGCGGAACGTGGCCGTTTCGTCGGCGAGTTCGAACCGGGCGGCAGCGGAGTGGAACATCGTGGGGTCGTTCATGTTCACCGCCTTGAAGAGGCGGAGCACGAGGTTCAGTTCGCCCAACGCGGCCGGCTTGATCTCCAGATTGCCGGAGCCAGTGACGGTGCGGGTGTCCGAGCCGCGGCCGGCCAAGGAGATGCTGCCGCGGAGGTTGCCCTCCAGGTTCTTCGCCCCGCCCATCTGCTGCCGGGCGTATTCGCTGAGCTTGGCGCCGTGCAACTCCGCGGAAAGCCGATAGTCCGGCCCGCGGCTGAGGTTCGCCGTCGCGTCCGCCCGCAACACGCCGCCGTAAGCCATGGCGGTGAGGTGGCGGCCGTCGGGGGCGTCGGGGCTCCCGATCAGCAGTTCG
Organism: Alienimonas californiensis; assembly: GCF_007743815.1. GTDB lineage: Bacteria > Planctomycetota > Planctomycetia > Planctomycetales > Planctomycetaceae > Alienimonas > Alienimonas californiensis. The sequence continues at coordinate 4,241,860 of NZ_CP036265.1, read as the reverse complement.
TCCCCCCGCAGGCGGAACGGGGCGGAGAGGTCGGTGAGGACGTGATCCAGCGCGGCGGCCCGGGCCGTGCGGAGTTCGCCGCCGAGGATCACGCGGTCGCCGTCGTACTGCCCCTCGCAGGTGACGGTCCCGGGGCCGAGCCGCACGGTCGGGCCGAGTTCGGCGGTGTTGCCGTCCAGCGCGGCCGAGACCCGCCAGGCGGCGGTCGTCGCCGCGGAGCCGTCGGCGACGCCCCGGAGTTGCAGCGAGGGCACCCGCAGATCGACCGGCCCGGTCAGGTTCAGCGCCTCGGCCCCCTCCCGCAGGTCGTCCGTCAGGGCCGCCTTGAACGCCGGGCCGGCGACGAAGCCGTCGCAGGCCAGATCGTCCACCGACAACGCCCAGTCGCCGGCGGCGGTGTGCCGCAGTTCCATCCGCCCGGCCGTCGTCAGGTCGACGGGTGCGTCGCCGTCGCGGTCGCGATGGGCGAAGCCGAAACGGTCCAACCGCAGCGTCCCGCCGCCGGGGGTGCGGGCGGAGACGAACGAACCGGCGGCGGCGATCTCCCGCAGTTCCAGCGGGAACGCCTCCGGCGTGATCGTCGCCCCGGAGACGCGGAGGTCCGGCAGATCCACCCGCGGCGGCCGTCCGGGCGCCCAGGCGACGGTCGTGCGGAGGTCGATCACGCCCCCGGACAGGGCGAGTTCGTCCCAGACCTGCCGGGCGCCCTCGGGCAGGGCGTCGTGCAACGCCTGATCGAGCGGCGCCCCGGCGACGCTGACGTCCAAAGCCAGCCGGCCCGGTTTGCGGCTCGCGTCGAACGCCGCCGAGCCGGTCAGCGTCGCGGGGCCGTGGGTTCCGCGGAGGTTCTCGAACCGCCAAATGCCCTCCTGCGAATCGAACCGCACCCCGCCGTGGAGGGCGTCGATCGCGTAGGGAAAGCCCTCCGCCCGGAGCGCCGCGTCGGTCACGTCCGCCCGCACCGTCCAGTGCATCGGCTGGTCCAGCCCCGGCGGCCGGTGCAGCGTGAGTTCCGCGTCGGCGACGCCCTCGATCCCCATGTGCTCCACCGCCGCCCGGACCGACGGCGGGCAGGCGTCGCGGAAGGCCCGGTTCAACGGCGCCGCCACCACTTTGCCGGCGCCGCGGAACTCGAACGCCCGTCCGGGATTTCGGACCCAGCCGCGGAAGGCCCCCGGCTGCCCGGCGACGGCGCCGCGGAAGTCGAGACGCAACACGCCCTGCTCGTCCGTCTTGGCGAACCCGCGGACGTTGCGCACGGGCACGGGGAATTTCTCCGGGCGAATCGTGCCGTCCGTCACGGTGACGTCCAGCTCCGTCAGTTCCCAGCGATTCCGCAGCACGCCGTCGACCGTCGCCGGCGCCGCCTCCAGCGTGGCGACGGCGACGTCCGCCGTGCCGCTGGGCGTCAGGGCCGCGTGCAGCTTGCGGAGCGCCTCCGGCAGGCGGGGGCCGTCGTTCACCGTCACGGGAACCCGTTTGGCGGAGAACGTCACCCGGCCGTCCAGCCCCAGCGGGGACGGGCGAAACACCCCTTCCGCCCGGGCGAACGTCTCCCCGTGCCGGCCGGTCGCCTCGATCAGCCGCACCTCGCCCCCCGCGATGCGGGCGGTCCCCCGCACGCCGGAGAGGGGAAACGGCAGGAAACGGTTGACCAGCGTGCCCTGCCGGCACCGGACCGTGATCTCGTACTCCGGTTTCGCCGCAAAGCTCTCGGAGGAAAGGGCGAACTCCGCGGAGAGATCGCCCTCCAGCCCGAAGTCCGTCAGCCGGACGGGGTCGCGCGGCTCCAGGGCGGACCGCAGGCCGAGCGGGGTGACCGGGTCCGCGGAAACCACCCGCACCGGACCGCGATGCAGGCCCGCGTCCGGCGCGACCGACTCGCCGGCGAGCTTCCGCTCCACGGCGGTGAACTTCTCCCGGGCGGCCAGCAGCCCGGCCTGCAACTCCGGCGAACCGACGGCGGCGTCGGCGAGCAGTCCGCCCCCCAGTTCCAGCCCCCCCACCGCCCCGCCGAGCCGCCAGCGGCCGTGGTCCAGGTCGACCGCCCCGTCGAACTGCACCCCGCCGGCGCCGTCGGCCAGTTCCTCGACGTCCGCCCCCGCGACGCCGCCGGTGCCGCGGATGCGGTAGCTCCGCCGGGAGTCCGGCAGCAGGGAGACGTTCAGATGGTGCAGCGTCGCCGCCAGCGGACCGTGTCCCGGCCCCGGTTCCCCGTCCGCCGCGGCGTCGGGCTGCGTTTCGAACACCAGTCGCACGGTCGCGTCGCGGATCTCCCACGCCGGACAGGGCGGCGCCGGCTCCGGCGGGTTGAGCGGCAGCAGATCCGCGAGATTCCACGTCCCGTCCGGCCTCCGCACGAGCGTCAGCGTGGGCCGCACGAGCGTCAGCGCCCGTACGTCGATCCGTTCCGACTCGCGGAACCGCTCCCGGTCCAGGGCGATGCGAAGCTCGGGCACGACGATCGGCGGGCGGGCGCCCTCGGGGTCGCTGATCGGGGCGATCGTCAGCCCGGTGACGACGATCGTTTCGTCCCAGTTGAAGGACGCCGTCGCGACGCCGATGCGGGCGTGCGGTGCCAGTTCCCCCAGGGCCTCGAGGACCGCCTGCCGCGTCATCGCGTCGGCCCGGTCCAGGTAGTACCAGCCCGCCGCGCCGCCGCCGATCGCCAGCAGCGCGCAGAGTGCCGTCAGCCAGCGGACGGTACGGCGGATCATCAAGGCGGCGTCCTGCCTGGCTCGAAGGCGAGCGCGGGGGCGTCAGCCCCCCGTGCGTGCGGTGCGTTCCCCGGGCCGACGCCGACGCCAGAGGTCGAGCCCCCCGACCGCGGCGGCGACGCACAGGGGGAACTCCCCGGGCAGTCGATAGCGAACGCTGCCGACGAACACCAGACAAACCGCCGCCAATCCCAACACCGGCCCCCACGTCAACGCCAGCGCCCACAGACGGTTCACCTCCCAGGCCCCCTGCTCCCCCCCGTCCCGCCACTGCCGCACGCCGCCCCAAAGCGCCAGCCCGATCAGCGGCAGGAAGAACGCGGCGAACCCGATCTTCAGCGCCACGCCGACCGCCCCGCCCGGCAGCCCGCCGACCGGCCACGGCCGCCAGAACCGGCCCTGTTTCACGACGGCCAGCCGGGCGACGCGGAGCGGATCCTCGCCCGCCGTTTGCCACGCGGCCCGTCCATACAGGCGGTTGGAGGCCAGCTCGTCGCCGAAGACCGCCTTCCGTACCTCCGGGTCGTCCGTGCGCCAGTCGACCCAGGGCCAATCTTGAAGCGCCGTAATCTGTTGAACCGTAGGCCCGTCGCCCGGCCAGTCGCCGGAGTGGAGATCGTTGAACTCGACCCGGTAGGCCGGGCGCAGCTCGGGGGGAATCGCGCCGCGGTCGTCGCCGATGTCCTCGCCGTACAGGACGTCCCAGCCGGGAACCCGTCTCGGCGGGTCGCGGAACCGCATGTCGCTCGCCCCGGTCGCCTGCGGGCCGAGGGAGTCGTACAACGTCGGCCCGCCCCAGGTGGTCGTCATCACGGGGGCGCCCAGAACCCGTTGATTGCGGAGCGGCCACGGGGCGAAGCCGACGAGGAACGCCGCTACGAAGGCCCCCGTCCACGCCGCCCGCTTGAGATCGCCGGCTTTCCACGCCAGTCCGACGGCCAGCAGCACGACGCAGGGGAGAAACGGCAGCCAGACCGGCCGCGTCAGGCAGGCCCCCGCCGTCGCCAGGCCGGCCCAGATCGCCGGTCCGCAACGGGTCGGCAGCGGGGCGTCGCCGACCGGCCGGCGCACGCATTCCGCCACGCCGGCCAACGAGAGCGTCAGTAGGGCGGCGAACAGGCTCTCGCTCAGCAGCATCGTGCTGAAGGCGATCGCCAGCGGGTTGAGCGCCGCCAACCAGGCCGCCGCGGCCCCCACCCGCGGCCCGCCGATCGCGCGGCCCAGTCGCCCCGTCGCCCAGACCGCCAGCGTCCCGCAGAGGGCGACGACGCACCGACAGAGCGCCGAAAGGGACCGCTCCGAAATCCAGTCGACGTTCTGCCCCAGCCAAACCGGCCCCGCGAGCAGGAGGGGAAACAGCGGGACCCGCATTGCCCGCCGGGGGTGTACGCCGCTGTCGACCGCGTAGTCGCGGCCGGAGGCAATGTCGCCGGCCAGGTCGAGGTATCCGCCGGCGTCTCCGGCGACGACTTGATCGCGTTCCTCGCCCTCCAGTCGCACCTCGATCGCCGCAACGGCCGCCAGCCGCAAGACGAGGGCCGCAGCCACCGCCCAGGCGGCGCCGGGAAGGGCGAGGCGGGCGAGGCGTCCGGCCATCTTAGTCCGGGTCGATCGCGTCCAGCTTTTCGATCCGCCGGAGATGTCGGCCGCCGTCGAAGTCCTCCGTCAGCCAGACGGCGACGATCTTCAGCGCCTCATCCTTCGAGACCTGCCGGGCGCCAAGGCTCAGACAGTTCGCGTTGTTGTGCCGACGGGCCAGAGCCGCCGTCTCGAGGTTCCAGCAGAGGGCGCACCGCACGCCGCGCAGCCGGTTGGCCGCCATCGCCTCGCCGTTGCCGCTGCCGCCGAACACCACCGCCCGATCGCACTCCCCCGTCTGCACCAGCCGGGCGGCGGGCACGATGAAGTCGGGGTAGTCCACCGACTCGGCCGAATGCGTGCCGCAGTCCTCGACTTGATGGCCGGCGGCCGTCAGCAGCGCCTTGACGGCCTCTTTGAGCGGGTAGCCGGCGTGGTCGGTGCCGAGGGCGATCTTCACAGGGCCGAAACGAGCTGACGGGAGCGCGGAAAGAGGGACCCCGGCGGGGGCCTTACGGGAATCGCCGCAGGGATGACCGTGCCGGCGTCACGTTGTACGGCGCCCGACCATCGAACCGCGACCCCGCAGCCGTGGAAGGGGGATTTCCACGTTTGGCGCTGCACTTGCACAAGAGTGCAGTGCCCTATCCACACATTCACCCACCGCACAAACCAATGCACCGCCTGCCTCTCCGCTTCCTGACCGCGACCTCCGTTGCCGGTCTTGCGCTCTTGGCGGCGCCTGCCCTTCCGGCCCAAATCTACGAGGGCACCACGGAAGCGACGGACGCCCCCGAACCCCGGTTCGGTATGTTCCGCGACCCTTCCGGCTATGAAGGCAGCGAAGTCCGCGATCCGGTTGATTACAACGGCGAACTCATTGAGGCGGGGGACGGCGAGTTGACGCTTTCTCTCTGGAAGGGCGTTAACGGTGCCGAGGCGTTGCAGGAGGCCGTGGACGGCGACTATCCCACAGACGGCGCGGCGTCGCCGGAACCCACCCGAGTGACGGTGCAGAGCGGAGCCGACGTCTATCTGAACGGACGGCGGGCGAAGCTTTCGGACCTGCGAAAGGGCGACCGCATCCGTGTGCGGGCCGTCGATGCGGACGGCTCCGATGTGCAACGCATCGTCGCCCTGCGGACGAATGACGTGCGGATGGACGACGGGCTGGACATCAGCCCGGACGTCGACGCCGTCGACGCTCCCATCGACCCCGACGTCGCTCCCACCGCAGCGATCGAACGCGCGGCGAAGAGCGGCATCACCACCCCGGGCGGCGGCGGCTTCCAGGACGCGCCCCGGACCAAGCCGACCGGCCAGACGAAGGAGAACCTCGAGGATCCGAATCGCGGCGTCGTCGTGACCCCGGGTGAGGTCCCGCAGCCCGCGATGGCCGGCGCCGGCAGTCCCGGATTCGGCTTCGCCGTCGCCGACAGTCCGGGCGAGGGCGTGCTGATCGTGGAAGTCCAGCCCGAGGGCCCCGCCGCCCAGGCGGGGCTGCAGGAAGGCGATTTTCTCACGCAACTCGACGGACAGTCGCTCACCGTTCCCACGGACGTGAGGGCGATCGCCCAGCAGGCGCTCAGCGGCGCGGAGCCGCGGGCCGTCAGCGGCGTGGCCTGGCGCGACGGCCAGGAGCTCCAGTTCCAAATCACGCCCTCCCCCACCGCCCGAGACTACTACGGCAGTTCCGCCGGCGACGCGCTGGAGGATGACGTTCAAGTTGGCGTCAGCCCCCGCCTGGGGGCCCGCGTTCGGGACAGCGAGGAGACCGGGGTGGAGGTGCTGACCGGCGTACCTGCCGGCACTACCGGGAGCCCGGCGTCCGGCTTCTACCCCGGCGTCGCCCCTGGCGTCGCCCCCGGAGTCATTCCCGGCGGATTCCCTGGCGTCTTGCCTGGTGCCGGTGTTAACGGCACCGGCGTGAACGGCACCGGCACCAACGGCACCGGCGCGAACGGCACCGGCACCAACGGCACCGGCACGACGGATCAGAGCCCGGGTCTCGCCAACGACGGCTCCGTGACCCCGGCCGGCAGCCTGTCTAACTCCGGGCAGACGATCGACACCACCGGCGCCGACGCCAACGTGCCCGGCACGAACAACGCCGGCACGATGACGCCCGGTTCAACGGACCAAAGTCCCGGCCTCGCCAACGACAACACCCTGACCCCCGCCGGCAGCCTGTCTAACTCCGGGCAGACGATCGACACCACCGGCGCCGACGCGAACGTCCCCGGCGTCTCCGGTAACAACACGAACCGCACCGGCACCGGCACCAACGGCACCGGCACCAACGGGACCGGCACCAACGGGACCGGCACCAACGGGACCGGCACCAACGGGACCGGCACCAACGGGACCGGCACCAACGGCACCGGCACCAACGCCACCGGCACCAACGCCACCGGCACCAACGCCACCGGCACCAACGCCACCGGCACCAACGCCACCGGCACCAACGCCACCGGCACCAACGCCACCGGCACCAACGCCACCGGCACCAACGCCACCGGCACCAACGCCACCGGCACCAACGCCACCGGCACCAACGCCACCGGCACCAACGCCACCGGTACGAACCGCACCGGCACGAACGCCACCGGCACCAACGCCACCGGCACCGGCACCGGTAACAACATGAGCGGCACCGGGACGACGGTCCCCGGCACGACGGATCAGAGCCCCGGCCTCGCCAATGACGGCACCGTCACCCCCGCCGGAAACCTGTCGAACCGCGGAGGCACCCTCGACACCACCGGCGCCGACGCCAACGTGCCCGGCGTCTCCGGTAACAATGCCACTGGCGCCAACGCCACGGGCAACATGACCGGCGCCGGGACGAACGTGCCTGGCGGCGCGGTCGACCAGAGCCCCGGCCTCGCCAACGACAACACCCTGACCCCTGCCGGCAGCCTGTCGAACCGCGGGGGCACGATCGACACCACCGGCGCCGACGCCAACGTCCCCGGCGTCAGCGGAAATCCCGCAGCCGGTGCCGGCATGACCGGGGCCGGAGGTGTGAACGGAGCGGGCGGCCTCAACGGGGCTGGCGGCCTCTCCGGCACCGGCGGCCTCTCCGGTAGGGGCGGTCTCTCTGGTACGGGCGCACTCGGCGGGACCGGCGGACTCTCCGGCACCGGCGGACTCTCCGGCACCGGCGGCCTCAGCGGGACCGGAGGCATCTCCGGCACCGGCGGCCTCTCCGGTACGGGCGCGCTCGGCGGCCTGGGGAGCGTGCCGTACGGCAATCTGCCTTACCTCGGCAGCCTCTCGGGTCTCGGGGGGGCCTATGGCGGGTCGATCTATAACCGCGGCAACCGCAACATGGGTCGTCCGTCGCCCGCTCAGATCCAGGCGGCTCGTCAGGCCGCGGCGAAGAACGCCCTCGGCGTCGACGCGGAGGACTTCTTCCCCGGCCAATATCCGGATCACCTCGAACCGGCCAATCAGCAGGACGGTGCCCGCGAGTTCGGCGACCGCTTGCTGCCCTACGACCGGATCATCGGCGTGAATAACCGGCCGATCGATAACCACTCGGAACTGAACCGGGTCCTGCAGGACTTCGACGGAGAGACGCTCACCCTGAACGTCGTCCGCAACGGCGAGCGGCTGAATCTCCGCCTGCCCAAGCGGGAAGCCGTTGAAGCTGCGAACTGACGCTCCGCGGAGCTTCACGAGTCCGACGCCGCCGGCGAAAACCGGCGGCGTTTTTTATTGGGCAACCGCCCTCAGAACGGGAGCCGGAGACCGTCGTACGCCGGCCGCACGTGCGGCGGCAGCCGAGCCTCGACGTCCGCGTGCACCAGTTCGGTCGAGATGTGCGTCAACCAGGTGCGTTCCGCCCCGATCCGCTTGGCGGCCTCCACCGCCTCGCCGACGCTGAAGTGCGTGCTGTGCGGGCGGTCGCGGAGCGCGTCGATCACCAGCGTCCTCACCCCGCGAAGCAGCCGGAAGGATTCCTCGGGAATCTCGCTGACGTCCGTGCAGTAGGCGAACGAGCCGAACCGGAATCCGAGGATCGGCAGACGACCGTGATTGAGCCGCACGGGCAGCACGGACAGCCCCAAGACGTCGACCGCCTGACCGGGGATGAGTTCGTGAAGCGAGAACCTCGGCACCGCGAAGCTGTGGGCCTCGGCCGGCGGTTCGCGGAAGGCGTAGCCGAACATGGTCTGAAGCTGCTCCCCGACGCTCGGCTCGCAATGCAGCGGCAGCGGTTCGTCGAGGCGAAACGAACAGATCCTCAGATCGTCCAGGCCCGTCACGTGATCGGCATGGCCGTGGGTGAACAACCCCGCGTGCACCATCGGTACGCGTTCGCGGACCAGTTGCAGCCGGAGTTCGGGCGGCGTGTCGATGACGATGTTGCCCTGCGGCGCCGGAACGAGCACCCCGCAACGAGTCCGCGCGTCGCGGGGATCGTCAGAGCGGCAGGCGGGCGAATCGCAGCCGATCGACGGCACGCCCACGCTGCCGCTCGTCCCCAACAGAATCAGCTCCCGTCGACCCGGTTCTCGTTGCAGGAACGGAAAGCCGGGGCGGCCGTACGGATCGACGGGCACGACCTCGCTTCCGTGGCGGGGCGAGGTGAGATCGGCGCCGTCATTCATGCCGGCATTATGAGCCGGGGCCAGAGACCCGCAACGCGACGACGGACGCGAGTCGGGCTCCAAACGTCGCATGCCCTGGCAACCCGCGTTCCTGCCCAATCTCACGGCGCCCGCTGCGGATCTCTCGGACACCCGACGGCGGCCAAGAGCGAATCGAAACTCCTTATCCCGCTCAGCCTCTTGACCTTAGGGCAAATGCGGCGTCGGTGCCGCCCGGTTTGGCACACCGTTTCCTATCACTCCTGTCAGTGCCGCGAGGCACGCCGATCAGTTCGGGAGCAACCGGACGGGTGGCCGGGTCGTCCTTCGTGGGGCGACTCCGGGCGAGCGCCCACCCGTCCGGTTCGTTCCCGACTCGGCTGTCGGGAGTGGAACTGAAGAGGCAGACGTCCGGCCGGGCCGTGACGCAAACCGGGCCACCGCTCAATACGCGGATGCGAGGCTGGTCGGCGAATCGTCCATCAGACGATGGGACGGAAGCGGCAGGCGAACGCGATAGCTGCCCACCACCTCCACGATCAATCCGTACGGCGTAGGGCGACGCCCGGTGACGGCGTACTCCCCCGGGGGGAGCGACGAGGGCAACCCGGTGCCCAGCCGCCAGGCGTCGGTGTAGGTCTTCAGCCGGAGCAGACCGGCCGAGTCATCAAGGATCGGAGTCATCGGATTCCCGTTCGAGCGAACGGGTCTGGTGTCGGTTCGTTTCGACGGCCCGCCGCAGCGGAAGCGCCGGGAGATCGGGATTTCCCCGCTCGCGCGGAACGTAAGTCCATAAGGGAGGGCCCGGTCAATACCTCATACGTTTTTCTGATGCGGTTTGATGGAGCGGTCCGGTTTTGCGGCGTGTCAACGCCGTCCTTGCCCGCCACGGGTGCCGCGTCGGGTTGGGTCGTTAGGATGCGGCCGTGTCCGCTCCCGCCCCGATCTCCGCCGCCGAATCGCCCCCGGGCGCCTCCTCGGGCGACCCGCTACACGACAGCCTGCTGATGCGGGCGTTGCGGCGGGAGCCGGTCGAGAGAACGCCCGTTTGGCTGATGCGGCAGGCTGGGCGCTACCTGCCCGAATACGCCGCCGTCCGCCGCGGACACGCCTTCGAAGAGTTCTGCAAGCGGCCGGACCTGTCCGCCCAGGTGACGCTCGACGCGCAGGCGATCCTCGGCGTGGACGCGGCGATCCTGTTCGCCGATCTGCCGACGATCCTCGAACCGCTCGGCTTCTCCCTCACCTACGATCCCGGCCCGGTGATCGGGAACCCGGCCCGCACCGTCGCGGCCGTGGACGCGGTGCGGGAGGTCGAGGACACCTCCGCCCTCGGCTTCGTCTACGAAACTGTGCGGGCGGTGCGGGCTCAGCTGCCGGCGAACATCCCGCTGCTGGGCTTCGGCGGCGCCCCGTTCACGCTGGCCAGCTATGCGATCGAGGGCGGTTCGAGCCGCCACTACGAGCACACCAAACGCCTGATGTACGGCGACCCGGACCGCTGGCACGCGTTCCTCAGCAAGATCGGCCGGGCGGTCGCGGTGCATCTCCGACGTCAGCTCGCGGAGGGCTGTCAGGCGGTGCAGATCTTCGATAGCTGGGCGGGGGCGCTCTCGCCGGACGACTACCGGCGGTTCGTCCTGCCCCACACGAAGGCGCTGGTGGAGGCAGTCCGGCCGCACGGGCCGGTCATCAACTTCCTCACCGGCAACCCGGCCCTGCTGCCGGCGCTGGCGGAGTGCGGGGCGGACTGCGTCGGGCTGGACTGGCGGGTCCACCTCGCGGACGGCTGGGCCACGGTCGGGCACGACGTCGCCGTGCAGGGGAACCTTGACCCGACGGCCCTCTACGCCCCCTTCCCCGAGCTGAAGCGGCAAACTGCCGCCGTGCTGGACGCCGCCGGCGGACGGCCCGGGCACATCTTCAACCTCGGCCACGGCCTGCTGCCGACGCACGACGCGGACGCGGTGAAGGGCCTCGTCAAACTCGTCGCGGACCTGTCGGCCCGGTGAACGACCCGGCCGCCGATCCTCCGGCCGCCGACGCATCGGTTCTCGACGCATCGGTTCTCGACGCATCGGGCCTTGACGCACCGGCCGGCACCGCCCGGATCGCGGTGGTGGGCACCGGGGTGAGCGGGCTGGCCGCCGCCGTCCGGCTGATCGATCGGCTCCGACAGGAGGGACGGTCGGCCGACGTGACGCTGTTCGACCCCGGCCCGCCCGGCGGCGCCTGCCGGACGTTGATTGAGGAACACGGCGGCGAACGGATCGTGCGGGAATTGGGCCCGGATTCGTTCCTCTCCCGCCCCCCGCACCTGACGAACCTCTGCGAGCGGATCGGCCTGGCCGGGGAGTTGATCGGCACCAACCCATCCCCCCGCGGGGCGCTGGTGTGGACGGAACGCGGGCCGGAGCGGGTGCCGGACGGGTTCACGCTGCTCGCCCCGTCGCGGTGGGGGCCGACGCTGCGGTCGCGGACGCTCAGCCCGTGGCAGAAGGCCCGGCTGCTGACCGAACCGCTGCGGCGCCGCGGCCCGGCGGCGTTGGGCACCGGCGAGGAGAGCATTGCGGCCTTCGTCCGCAGGCGGATGGGCCGCGGGGTGCTGGAGCGGCTCGCCCAGCCGTTGGCCGCCGGCATCTATGCGGGGGACGCCGAACGGCTGAGCCTCGCCGCCTGCCTGCCCCAGTTCGCCGCGGACGAGCGGGCCCGCGGCCGGGTGACGGGCCGGAAGCCGGACGGCGGCGCCAAGGCGGACGGCGGCGCCCGGTATTCGCTCTTCGTTACCCCGAAGTGGGGCGTCGGCGCGATCGCGGCTGCCGCGGCGCGGACGCTCCAGGAATACAGCGTGGCTATTCGCTCCGAAGTCGTCACCGCCGTGCAGCGGGACGGAGCGGGTTGGGAGCTCTCCGCAGCGAGGAAAGAGCGATTCGACGCGGTGATCCTCGCCGTGCCGGCCCGCGTCGCCGCGGAACTGCTAAGGGACGTTCAGCCGGACCTCGCCGGGGGGCTGCGGGGAATCGAGTCCTCGTCGAGCCTCCTCGTCAACACCCTGCACCGGGAGGAGGACGTGGGCGACCCGCTGAACGCCTTCGGCCTCGTCGTGCCGGAGCCGCTGCGGTCGGACCGCGGGCGGGGTCCCGACGGGCAGCGGGACGGCGAGGGGCTGTCGGCGTTCGCGGTCTCCTTCGCCAGCCGCAAGTTTCCCGGCCGGGCGCCGGCGGGGTGGGTGCAGCTGCGCACCTTCCTGGGCGGCGTGAACCGCGATCAGGCCATGTCGGCGGAGGCCGGTCGGATTCTCGACGCGACCCGGCGGGAACTCGCCCGTCTGCTCCGGGTGAAATGGACGGACGCGACGACGGAGACCGCCCGCATCAGCCGCTGGGACCGAGCCATGCCGCAGTACAACCTGGGGCACCTGGAGCGGGTCGCCGCCGTCGAAGCGAAGCTCTCCGGCCTGCCGGGGTTGGAACTGGCGGGCAACAGCCTGCATGGCGTCGGTCTGCCGGCGGCGGCCCACAGCGGGACGCAGGCCGCCGAGCGGACGCTCGCGGCCCTCGCGCTCCAATGACGGAGCGGCCCCCCTTCGTCGCCGCGGTCGGCGCCGCGCTGGAGGACCTGGGCGTGGCCGGGCGAGTCCCCGTCGCCTGCTCCGGCGGGGGCGACAGCCTCGCCCTGCTGCGGGCCTGCGTCGAACTGCGGGACGGCGGTGCCGACCTCGCCCCCATCGCCGCCCACTTCGACCACCGCCAGCGGCCCGGCTCGGCCGCTGATTCGGACCATGTCGAAGAGTTGGCCGGACTCTGGCGTTGCGACGTGACGCTTGGAACCTTCGACGGAGCGGCCGGCGCCTCCGAGGCGACCTTGCGGATCGCCCGCTACGACTGGCTGCGGGCGGCGGCGGGGCGAGCCGCGGCCGCGTGGGTTCTCACCGGACACACGGCGGACGACCAGGCGGAAACCGTGTGGTTGCGGATCATCCGCGGCACGGGCGTCGCCGGCCTCGCCGGCATCCCGGCGGTCGGTCCGCTTCCCGGCTCGACGGCCCACGGGCCGGAGGTGACGGTGGTTCGCCCAATGCTCGGCGTCACCGGCGCCGTGGCCCGCGGGTTCCTCGCTGACCGGGGCGTCGGTTGGCGGGACGATCCGACGAACGCCGCGGCGAACTACACCCGGAATCGCCTGCGGCAGGACGTGCTCCCGCAACTGGAGGCGTTGAACCCGAGGGTGCGCGAGGCCGCGGTGCGGCTCGCCGCGGCGGCGCGGGACGAAGCGGAGTCGACGACCGGACTGGCCGACGCGGTCCTCGGCCGCGCCCTCCTGTGCGCCGACGAGCGCGTGATCGAACTGCGGGAGGAGCCGCTCGCCGCCCTGACCGAGCCGGCGCGGCGGGCGGTCCTGCGACGCGTCTGGCAACGGGCCGGCTGGCCGGAACGCCGGATGGGGCGGGCGGAATGGGTGCGGCTCGCCGCGCTGCGTCCGGGAGACGGCAAAATCCAGCTGCCGCACGGGGTGAGCGCCTTCTACGCGACCGACGAACTGTTCCTCCGACGATAACTCTCCGAGCCGGCCGGTTCTGACGGTCCGGTGGATGGGGCGGCGGCGAGCCCGATGCGGGGCTGGGGGAAACGCTGCGACACCGTTGTGGGTCGGCCGTGGCAGCGGCTACCGTCCGTCGTCCCATATTCGTCGGGCCCGATCCGTGGTCCGCGGATTCCTTCCCCCGCCGCCCGCCCGCACGGCCCGCCCCTCATGACAACTGCTCCGCCCGCCGTCGACGCCGCGCCCGCAGGTTCCAAACGCACGCTGCTGTTCTGGGCCTGTTTCGTCGCCCTCATCACCACCGCGTTCGGCTTCATCGTGCGGGCCCTGGTCATCGGGGAATGGCAGGCCGCTTACGATCTGACGGAGACCCAGAAGGGGGAGATCTTCGGCGTCGGCCTGTGGCCGTTCGCGATCAGCATCATCCTGTTCAGTCTGGTGATCGACCGCATCGGCTACGGCACGGCGATGGTCTTCGCATTCGCCTGCCACGTCCTGAGCGGGTTGGTCACGATCTTCGCGCCGGGCTACTTCTTCGAGAAAAGCGGCCCGGAGGGCGCCTACTGGGCGCTCTACGCCGGGAACTTCATCGTCGCGTTGGGCAACGGGGCGGTCGAGGCGGTCATCAACCCAGTCGTGGCGACGATCTTCGCCCGGCAGAAGACGAAGTGGCTGTCGATCCTGCACGCCGGTTGGCCCGGCGGCCTGGTATTGGGCGGCGTCATCGTGCTGACGATGGACGCGCTGCTGGGCGAAGCCGCGGTCGCGGAAACGGCGGCCGTGCCGGCGGACTGGCGCTGGAAGGTGGCGCTGATCTTCATCCCGACTGCGATCTACGGCGTGATGATGCTCTTCTGCCGGTTCCCCGTCAGCGAACGGGTGGCCGCCGGCGTGAGCGACCGCGACATGCTGCGGGAACTCGGCTGGGGCGGGGCCTATATCGCCTCCGCCCTGATGACGCTGGAATTGTTCCGGGTGTTCAACGTCTACTCGCTGTTCGGCGATCCGGAGACCATGTCCGACGCCGTGAAGGTGGGCGGGGCGTTCGCCTTCGCGATCATTCCCGCGGCCCTGTTCGGGGCGGCGATCGGCTGGGCGTTCGGCAATAAACTGCTCGTCTTCCTGCTGCTGGTGATGTGCCCGCTGGCGACGACGGAGCTCGGCACCGACAGCTGGATCGCCGACATCATGACCCCGGTCGTCAACAACGCGTTCGAAACGACCGTCGGCGGCGGCCTCGTGCTGATCTACACCAGCTTCATCATGATGGTCCTGCGGTTCTTCGCCGGGCCGATCGTGCACAGCATCAGCCCGCTGGGCCTGCTGGCCGGCAGCAGCGCGGTGGCGGCGGTCGGTTTGGTGCTGCTCGCCGGGGCCGACGCGGCGACGATGGTCTTCGTCGCGGCGACGGTCTACGGGTTCGGCAAGTCGTTCTTCTGGCCGACGATGCTGGGCGTGGTGGCGGAACAGGCCCCCCGCGGCGGCGCCCTCACGCTGAACGTGACCGGCGGGGTCGGGATGCTCGCGGTCGGCACCGTCGGCGCCGTCTTCACCGGGTACTTCGCCGAAGTGAACACCGCCGAGGCCCTCGTCGCGGAGAACCCTGCCGTCGCCGAGCAAGTGCTCGAGGACGACCAGCAGTGGGTGTTCGGCCGCTACACCGGCGTGGAGCCGACGAAGGTCGTCGGCGCCGAGGCGAAGGCGGCCGTGAAGGAAGCCTCCGACGACGGCAAGCAGGCGGCGTTGTTCGACGTCGCCCTGTTCCCCTGCCTGATGTTGGCCGCGTACATCGCGCTGATCCTCTACTTCCGCTCCCGCGGCGGGTACGCGGCGGTGGAACTGACGGAAGGCCACTCCGGGCCGACCACCGAACGGGACGAGAAGCTCGCCGGCGCCGTGCCTGGGCCGGTTCGCTGAACCACGGGGGCGGGCGAACTTCGCCCGCCGATCCGGCGACTTCATCTGACGACCGTCGCGGCCCCGCCGCGGCGGTCGTTTGCGTGGGGCCTCAGACTTCCCCCTCGACGAACCGCCGATACTTCGCCCGGCTGACGCAGTACAGGCCGTACAGGACGAATCCGATCGCCAGCGCCAGCAGGGCGATCCAGCCCCAGGTGTAGCCCAGCAGGCTCTCAAACGCTCCCTCGAGCCCCTTCACCTGGCCGGCGTTCTGCCACCAGCCGGCGCGGATCAGAAACAGGCCGATCAGCAGGAACGTCACGCCGCGGGCCGCCAGCCCGATCACGCCGATGGGGCGGACGACCTTCCGTTCGGCGTCGCTCATCTCGGTGTGGTCGTAGTCTTTCATGAACTTCGCGGTCCAACTCCGCCAGAAGTGATGGAAGCCGATCCCCACGAAGACCGCCCCGGCGAGGATCACCGGGATCCAGCCGAAGGGAATGCCGAGCATCAGCCCCGTCGCCTTCTCCGATCCGGTCGCGTTCCCCGCGGCGTCCCCCACGTCGTACGTGGTGCCCCGCCACGCAAACGTGCCGGCCTGAAATCCCATCACGAGGTAGGCGAGCCCGCTGATCGCGTAGCCGCCCCGGATGAACCACCCCTTCCAGCCGTCCCCCTTCCCGTCCGGGTCGAGGATGACCTGCGTCGCCCGCCAGACCACATAGCCGAGGATGCCGACCGCGGTGAGCCCGAGGATCACCCGGCCGAACGGCGCCTCGATGATGGCCTGAAAGGCGTCCTCCTGTCCCGGCGGGGAGTTCCCGACCTCAATCGCCGCCTTACCCGCCAGCACGCCCACCAGTCCGTACACCAACCCTTTCGCCAGATATCCGACCCGGGCGGCGTAATCGAGCCAGGTGACCGCCTGATCGTCCGTCGCGGGATTGAAGAAGCGGAGGGGCACCATGGAGGACATCGCGGGGGGCCGAGAAGCGGCGAGCGGCGGGAGGGGAGACGGTTAGTCTAAAGTTCGCCTCTCGGCGCCCGTCGTCCGCACCCGAATTTCTTCCCCCTGCCCCCTTCGCTCGGTGAGCTCATCTCCCACCGCCGCCCGGCCGGCCGACAGGCCTGCGGCCATGGCGGCCCGCGTCGTCGGGCTGGGGCTGACGGTCGTCGATCACCAGTTGGTCCTGCCTCGCCTGCCGGGACCGGATCAGAAAACGACGGCGTCGGCAGCCTCTGTGCAGGTCGGCGGACCGACGCCGACGGCGCTGGCCCAGTTGGCGACGCTCGGCGGCCCGGCCGCCACGCTCGTCTCAACCTGGGGGGCCGACGCGGACGGCCAGACGATCGAGGCGAATCTGACGGCCGCCGGGCTGCAATTCGACGCCGACCTCTGCCGCACCGCCCCGCGGAGCGGGTTCGCCCACGTCTGGGTCGAAGCCGGCACGGGGCGGCGCTCGCTGGCGGCCGTGCGGCCGGACGGTTCCTCCCTGACCGCGGAGCGCGCCGTGCGGGCCGTGGACGGAGCCGATGCTTTGCACACCGACGGCTGGCCGGGCCCCGCGGCGGTCGCGGCCTGCCGGGCGGTCAAAGCGGCCGGCGGTCTGGTGAGCGTCGATCTGGGCGCCTCGGAGAAGCTGGAGGAACTGATCGCCCTGGCCGACGTGCTGAATCTCCCCGTCCCGGCGTTTCCCCGCCTGACGCAGGCCCGCGATCCGATCGCCGGCGTGCGGGCGTTGCTTGAACGAGGCCCGCGGCTCGTCACCGTCACGAACGGCTCGCAGGGTTGCTGGTTCGCCGCCCGTCTGCCGGACGGCGTGGAAAGCGGGTTCGTCCCCGCCTTTCCCGCGGAGGCGGTCGACACCTGCGGAGCGGGCGACGCGTTTTGCGGCGGACTGCTGTTCGCCGTGCTCGACGGCCGCCCGCCGGCCGCCGCCGTGCGGTTCGCCGCCGCGGTCGCTTCGCTGAAGGTGCGTCGGTTCGGCAACCGCGAGGCCCTGCCCGATCGGGCGGCCGTGGAGGCGTTGCTCGCGGCACACGAAAAAACCCCGGCCGACTCCTGAAGCGGAGTCGGCCGGGGCCGGTACAGCTCGCCGGGACGGGGGCCGGGAACGTGAACGCTCAGATTCATTCACGACCGGGGATCGCGTCCCTGGTCTGCGGAAGACCGCGGCGAGGAGGTGGCTGCCCGTCTCGGACAACCCGCCGGTGGACCGCTAGGCGTCGCCACCTCGCTGGCTGTTACTGTCGTAGGACAGTCTGTCGGATGACATCGTGGACCACCTCCTTTCCAAAAATGTGGATCCCGGTACTGTCGGCGCCAGGGCCGACTCGTTCGCGGGCCGATTGTCCCGCCCCGCCGCGTCAGCGAGGCACTGGCCGCATTCTGGCGCTGACCGGGGCGACGGCAAGTCCGTTCCGACCGGTCCTTTCCGCGTCCGGTTGCCGCGTGTGCGATCGTGCCGCCGATACAGTTCGTCCGACCAACCTCCTGCTCGTTCACCGCTGCTCCGCCCCGTCATGAAGATCGCCATCCTCTCCCGAGACGGGGGGCTCTACTCCACCCGTCGCCTCCGCGACGCCGCCCGGCAGCGGGGGCACGAGGTTCGGGTCGTGGATTACCTCCGCTGTTACATGGACATCACGTCCCACCGGCCGCGGGTGCTCTATCAGGGCGAGGACCTCGTCGGCATGGACGCCGTGA